>NZ_JAGQBG010000142.1 GCF_024345515.1 Cyanobium sp. N5-Cardenillas | reverse complement strand
CACAGGGCGGGGCAAAGCGCAACGGGTGGTCTCCCGACTGTTCAGAGGATCAATCAAGGATTGAGAAGAAGAAAAACAGCCCGTCGTCGTAGGGGCGGGGGAAAACGGGTAAACAGACTGTCTTCCCTTGGCCTCACTGGCGTCTGCGGGGCGGATCGCTGGGGAATCGGCCGAACAAGTGGGCCGTTTCGGGGCGTTTTCCCCCGATTCCCGGGCCTGGGGAATTCAGCGTCCGCCCAGGTGGGGATCCCCTCCCCGGACTCTCCAGCCAGGACGGGGGGAAACTCCCAGGATTTCCCCAGACGGTTAGGCCGGCGTCAGCGGCTCAGAAGCCCATCACCTTGGCCACGGTTTCGGTTTCGGGGGCGATGCCCGTGTGGAAGGTGGCGTCGTTGTTCTCGATCGCCGTCGTCGGGTCCTTGAGGCCGTTGCCGGTCAGCACGCACACCACCGTGGCGCCGGCCGGCACCTCCTCCCGTCGCTTCAGCAGGCCCGCCACCGAGGCGGCGCTGGCGGGCTCGCAGAAGATGCCCTCCCCCTGGCCCAGCAGCTTGTAGGCCTCGATGATCTCGGCGTCGGTGACGGCCATGAAATCGCCGTTGCTCTCCTTGCGCACATTGAGGGCGTTCTCCTTGTTCACCGGATTGCCGATGCGGATTGCCGTGGCGATGGTGTCCGGTTGCTCCACCGTGTGCCCCAGCACCATCGGTGCCGCACCGGCGGCCTGGAAGCCCATCATCCGCGGCAGGACCGTGCTGTGGCCGGCCTGGCGGTACTCCTTGAAGCCCATCCAGTAGGCGCTGATGTTGCCGGCGTTGCCCACCGGGATGCACAGCCAGTCAGGGGCTTCGCCGAGGGCATCGATCACCTCGAAGGCGGCCGTCTTCTGCCCCTGCAGCCGGTAGGGGTTGAGTGAGTTCACCAGCGTGACCGGGTAACGGTCGGCCACGTCCCGCACGATGGCCAGGGCCCGGTCGAAGTTGCCCTGCACCGCCAGCACCTCGGCGCCGTAGAGCAGGGCCTGGGCCAGCTTCCCCTGGGCCACGTAGCCGTCGGGAATCAGCACGAAGGCCCTCATGCCGCCCCGGCGCGCATAGGCCGCCGCCGCCGCCGAGGTGTTGCCGGTGCTGGCGCAGATCACCGCCTCCGAGCCGGCCTCCTTGGCCTTGCTGATGGCCATCGTCATGCCCCGGTCCTTGAAGGAGCCGGTGGGGTTGAGGCCGTCGTACTTGAGGAACACCTTCACGCCCCGGCCCACCCGCTCGGCGATCACCGGCGCCGGAATCAGGGGCGTGGCCCCCTCCCGCAGGGTCACCACCGGGGTGGCGTCACTGACGGGCAACCAGGAGCGGTAGGCCTCGATCAGCCCCGGCCAGTCCTGCATGGTGGGCTGCCGGCCCAGACGTCGCAGGGCTCGTAGCAGGGGCACGGGGGACAGCGGCGAGGCTGACGTCAATGTAGAGCTCCGGTCTGGGGCGTCAGGGGGCGGGTTTGGCCGGGGCGGGTGCCGCGGGGGCCGCCTGGGGCTCGTTGCCCCGCAGGCCGTCGAGGGGGGATTCGGAGAAGAAGCGCACCAGCTCGCTGATCGAGGAGGCCTTGGAGACCAGGCCCATCAGGGCCGGAATGCTCACCTCGAGCTCCCGGGTCGGGTAGGCCCGCAGGAACGTGATCGCCGAGAGCGACCCCTTGCCCTCGTAGGTGCCCAGCACCATGGCGGCACGCAGGGCGGGCACGCCGGCCTCCGGGGCCCGCAGGGGGAACAGGATCCGGGCCAGGCGGGCCAGGATCGCCTCACCGATGCGGGTGTTGAGCAGGCGGCTCATCAGCACGATCGGCAGCTGCACCGATTCGTTCAGCAGTTTGCTGACCTGTTTGGGGTCCTGACGGCCCAGTCGCAGCACGTCCCTCAGCAGACCCCGGGCTTCGCCGGTGGTGGCCAGATGCTCCAGATCCGCCACGGGGATCGAGCGGCGGAAGGCCCCGCTGGTGAAGACAAGGTTCTCGGTGGCGAAGGCCGCGGGAGTCGACCAGCACAGCCCCAGACCCAGGACAGCGGCCACAAGCCTTCGCCGCTTGTTCACAGATGACTCCCTTGGATTGACCCGACTCTACGGATCTCAGGCGCCGGAAACGCCGGCGGCCTGGCGCACCGCCGGTGTCACCAGCACATCCCGCAGCAGGTGCACCACGCCCCGCTCGGCCAGACCCCTGGCCACCTGCAGCCCCATGCGGCGCAGATCCGGCTCCCCCAGCACCCGCGGCAGGCGCTTCAGCAGCAGGGATGGCTCGAAGCCCGGCAGGTCGCGCAGGATCGCCACCAGCTCCCGGATCGGTTCGAGATCGAGCAGCGGGGTTGAGGCCGGGGCGGGGGGCAGGGTCCGCAGCCCCGGCGGCAGCAAGCGGTTCGGAAGCCGCCGGCCAAGCCGCAGGGTGGTGTTCCAGGCGAGGGTATCCATCTGCAGCACCAGCGCATCGACGAGCTGCTGGCGCATCAGGCCGCCGGTGGGGGAGAAGAGGAAATCGAGCACCTGGTCGAGCAGGCCGTCGAGGTCGAGCTGCTCCTGGAGCGAGGCGCTGGCCACCAGGCTCTCCAGCCGCTGCCAGCGGAATTCATCGCCGTCGTAGAGCATCTCCCGCAGGCTGCGGCGCAGCTCCGGGTCGGGATCCTCCATCAGCCGGCGGGCGAAGTAGGGGTAGGCGGCGCCGAGGATCTTGAAGTCCGGGTCGACACTCAGGGCGATGCCTTCGAGGGTCACCAGCGAGCGGATGATCAGGGCGTAGTAGGGGGGAACCTGGAAGGGGAAGCGGTACATCACCCCGGAAAGGTCGTCGGTGACGGCCTTGAAATCCATGCGGCTCACGCCCATCTCCAGGGCCTGGCCGAACACGGTTTCGAAGGCCGGCACGATCGGTTCGAGATCCACCGCCTCGCCCAGGAAGCCGAGCTGCACGAAGTCCTTCGAGAGCGCCCCGAAGTTGCGGTTCACCAGGTGCACCACCGCCTGGATCAGGCCGGTGCGCGCCTCCCGCGACACCTCGCTCATCATGCCGAAATCCAGGTAGGCGAGGCGCCCGTCGGCAAGGGCCAGCAGGTTGCCGGGGTGGGGATCGGCGTGGAAGAACCCATGCTCCAGCAGCTGCTGCAGGCTGCAGTTAACCCCCACCTCCACCATGTCGTTGGGGTCGACCCCGAGGGCGCGCACCGCGTCCAGGTTGGTGAGCTTGACCCCGTCGATCCACTCCATCGTCAGCACCCGGCGGCTGGTGGCCTGGCGGTAGATGGCGGGGACGGCGATGCGGGGGTTGTGGCTGTGCAGGCGGGCGAAGGTTTCGGCGTTGGAGGCCTCGTTGATGTAGTCCATCTCCTCGAAGACCCGCTTGCCGAGTTCATCGATCAGCCCCACCAGATCGCTCTTGATCAGCCCCACATTCCGGTTCAGCCAGGCGGCGATGTTGCGGACGATGTAGAGGTCGAGGGTGATCTGTTCCCGCAGCCCCGGCCGCTGCACCTTCACCGCCACCCGCTCGCCGCCCATCAGCACCCCCCGGTGCACCTGGCCGAGGGAGGCGGCGGAAATCGGTTCCTTCTCCAGCGAAGCGAAGATCGTGTCCACCGGCGCCTGCAGGTCCTCCTCGATGCAGGCCATGGCCAGGGCGCTGTCGAAGCCCGGCAGCTGGTCCTGCAGCTGGGCCAGCTCCTCCAGCAGCACCGGCGGAACGATGTCCGGACGGGTGGAGAGGGCCTGGCCGGCCTTGATGAAGGCGGGGCCCAGGGCCACCAGCAGTTCGGCGCACTCCCGGGCCCGTTGCCGCGCCCGCCCGGGGTTGCCCAGCTGGCCGGTGACCTTGTCGACGCCCACCCCGAGCAGATAGAGGCCGATCGGCACGAGCGTCTGCCAGACCCGACGTACCAGGCGCATCGGGTGGCCGGCGTAGATCCGGGTGATGGCGGCCGGGTCGTAACTGAGCAGGCCCGCCGCCTCCAGGAAGTCCCCCATCTCCACCTCGGCGGTCAGGCGCTCGGGGGTCGCGGCGGGGGCTGGGGGGGAGGAAACCATGGCTGGGAGGCACCGCCGCGGCGCCGGCAGGCGAAACCCCCTTCTAAACGAAAGTCACAGCCGCTACGGTCGGGCCACGTACCGATCGCTCGCCGGAGGCCTGGGTGCTCACGGGTCTGCGCCTCGAGAACATCGCCCTGATCGAGCGGCTGGAGCTGGCGTTCTCGACCGGGTTCACCGTGCTCACCGGCGAGACCGGCGCCGGCAAGTCGATCCTGCTCGATGCCCTCGATGCCCTGCTCGGCGGTGCCCAGGGCAGCCAGGGGGCCCGTCTGCTGCGCCGCGGCACCGAGCGGGGCCGCATCGAGGCCAGCTTCAGCCTGGCTCCCCCGGTGCGCGACTGGCTGGAGCGCCAGGAGCTGGAGGCCGAGGAGGGTGAGCTGCTGCTCAGCCGCGACTGGCGCCTGCAGGACGACAGGCTCACCAGCCGCCACCGCCTCAACGGGGTGGTGGTGAGCCGCAGCCAGGTGCTCGAGCTGCGGCCCCTGCTGCTCGATCTCACCGTGCAGGGCCAGACCCAGCAGCTGGGCCGCCCCGGCCAGCAGCGCCGCTGGCTGGATCGCTTCGCGGGGGAGGATCTGGCTGCGGCCCTGGAGGCCACCCGTTCCGCCTGGCAGGGCTGGAAAGGGGAGGCCGACGCCCTGGCGCGGGCCCGCGCCGACCGGGAGCGCTTCGCCCTTGAGCGGGAACGCCAGGAGGAACTGCTGGCGGAGCTGGAGGCCGCCGAGCTCGAGGATCCCGCCGAGCGCCAGCGGCTGCAGGGGGAGCAGGACCGCCTGGCCCACGCGGTGCGCCTGCAGGAGGGGGTGATGACCCTGATCGGTCGGCTGGTGGAGGGGGCCGAGGCCGCCCCGTCAGTGCTCGACCACCTGGCCGCCTGCGACCAGGAGCTGCAGACCATGGCCGGCCTCGATGCCGGGGTGGCGGCGCTGCATGGGGCCTGCGCCGATGCCCTGGCCGGGCTGCATGACCTGGCCAGGGATCTGGATCGCTACGGCTCCCTGCTGGAGAGCGACCCGGAGAGCCTGGCCCTGCTGCAGGAGCGCATGGCCCAGCTCAAGGCCCTGGAGCGCCGTCACGGCCAGAGCCTGCCCGAACTGATCGCCCGCCGCGACAGCCTGCGGGAGCAGCTGGCCGGGGCGGATGCCGAGGCCGCCCTGGCGAGCCTGGAGGCCGCCGAAGCCGCCGCCCGCCAGGGGCGTGATCGGGCCAATGCCGTGCTCACCCAGGGACGCACCGCCGCCGCCCGCCGCCTCGAGGAGCAGCTGATGGCGGCCCTGCGGCCCATGGGTCTGGCCAACGTGCGCTTCGCCGTGGCCCTCAGCGCCGCCGAGCCCGGCGAGGAGGGGGCCGATGCGGTGCAGTTCCTGTTCTCCGCCAACCCGGGCCAGCCGCCGGCGCCCCTGGTGGAGGTGGCCTCCGGCGGCGAGATGAGCCGCTTCCTGCTGGCCCTGAAAACCTGTCTGGCGGCGGCCGACCCCCACGTCACCCTGCTCTTCGATGAGATCGATGCGGGCGTGAGCGGCCGCGTCAGCGGCGCCATGGCCCAGCTGCTGCGGCGGCTGGCGGAGCAGCGCCAGGTGTTCTGCATCACCCACCAGCCCCTGGTGGCCGCCGCGGCCCAGCACCACTTCCGGGTCAGCAAGAGCGTCGAGGCCGGCCTCACCCACACGCGGGTGTCCCACCTGCGGGACACTCAGGAGCGCCAGGCCGAGCTGGCGGAACTGGCCGGCGGTGATTCCGGCGAGGCCCACAGCTATGCCGCCAGCCTGCTGGGATCAGGGGCGGCGGCGTGAGGCGGCAGGGCTCATCCAGCTACCAGGTGGATGGCGCACAAGGGCCCTGCCGTCCTGGCCAGGTTTCGATCCTTTCAGCTCAGGATTCAGTGTGGAACGGCAGCGCCGGCCCATGGCCCCTGATCAGCTTCGGCAGCGAGATCTGCGGCGATCCCCGCCTCGCCGCCGGGCGGGAGTGGCTGGTCACCAACGGCCTCGGCGGTTACGCCATGGGCACGGTGTCTGGGGCGCCGAGCCGCAGCTACCACGGCCTGCTGATCGCGGCCCTCTCTCCGCCGGTGGAGCGCACCCTGCTGGTGAGCCAGCTGCAGGAGTCGGTGGATGGGGATCCGGACGGCTGCGGACCCCTGCGGATCGTGTCCTTTGCCCTTGAGGGCACCGTGCCCCGCTGGCGTTTCGCCTGGGGGGAGACCCTGCTGGAGAAGCGGATCTGGATGGCCCAGGGGGCCAACACCACCCATGTGAGCTACCGGCTGGTGCGCGGCGGCCCGTTCCAGCTCCGCCTGACGGCCTGCGTGCAGCACCGCTCGCCCCACGGCGGCGAGCGGCCGGAGCTGACCGTGGCACCCTTGCCCAGGGGCGTGGAGGTGCGGCCGCTGGCGGCGGCGCCGTTCGTGCTGCTCAGCGACCGGGGCCACTGGTGCCTGGAGGAGCCCCCAGTCTGGGTGGAAGGCGTGCCCCTGGCGGCGGAGGCCGAGCGGGGGCTGGCGAGCACGGCCGAGCACCTGCGGGCGGCCACCCTCACCGTCACCCTCAACGATCCACAGCCGGCCGTCACCGTCGTGGCCAGCACCCGTCGGGACACCGGCACCGACGGCGACCGGGCGTTGGCTGAGCGCCACGGCCACGAGGAGGCACTGCTTCGATGCTGGCGGGCGGCCCAGCCCGCCCTGGCGCCGGCCGCACCCGCCTGGATCCGCCAGCTGGTGCTGGCTGCCGATGCCTTCGTGGTGGAGCGGTCGCTGGACGGCGCTCCCGGCGACCGGCTGGGGGCCTCGCTGATCGCCGGTTACCCCTGGTTCAACGACTGGGGCCGAGACACGATGATCAGCCTGGCGGGGCTCACCCTGGCGACCGGCCGCTGCGACCGGGCCGAGCGCATTCTGCGCACCTACGCCGCCCGCGTCAGCCATGGGCTGATCCCCAACAGCTTCCCCGACCGGCCCGACCAACCCCTGGACCGGCGCGCCTTCAACACGGTGGACGCCACGCTCTGGTTCTTCCAGGCGCTGGCGGAGCACCGGGCGGCCAGCGGCAGCGACGCCCTGGTGCGGGAACTCTTTTCCCAGCTGGAGACAATCCTCGATCACCACCTGGCCGGCACCTGGTTCGGGATCCGCATGGATCCGGCCGATGGGCTGCTGGCGGCCGGGGAGGGGGAAACCCAGCTCACCTGGATGGATGCCAAGCCCGGCGACCGGGCCATCACGCCGCGCCACGGCAAGCCGGTGGAGGTGAATGCCCTTTGGGTCAACGCCCTGCGCTCCATGGCCGGCTTCTGCCGGCTCACCGGGGCCGATCCGGGTTGCTGGCAGGCCCTGGCGGAGCGGGCCGCGGCGGGCTACCAGCGCTTCTGGAACCCGGAGCAGGGCTGTTGCTTCGATGTCATCGATTGCCCCTCGGGCCGCCCGGATGACCGGCTTAGGCCCAACCAGTTGCTGGCCCTGTCGCTTTCCGAACCGCTGCTCAGCCCAGCCCAGGCCGCCAGTGTGCTGGCGCTCTGCGGCCAGCGGCTGCTGACACGCCACGGGCTGCGCACGCTGGATCCCGCCGATCCCGACTACTGGGGCCACTACGGCGGCGACGCCCAGGAGCGGGATGGCGCCTACCACCAGGGCACGGTGTGGGCCTGGTGGCTGGGGCCCTTCGCCCGGGCCCATTTCCGTGTCCACGGCGATGCGGCCCTGGCGCTCTCGTTCCTGGAGCCCATGGCCGATCACCTGGGCGCGGCGGGGCTGGGCAGCCTCAGCGAGATCTTCGACGGCGATGCCCCCCATGCCCCGCGGGGCTGCATCGCCCAGGCCTGGTCGGTGGCGGAGGTGCTGGCGGCCTGGACGGCGATCAGTGGTGGAACCCCGAGAGTTCCGGGCCATTGAGGGCTCCGCGGCCGGGGTGGCTCGCGAAGCCTTCCAGCGACTGTCGGATGTTCTCCAGCAGCAGATCGGCCAGGTCCCGGCTGACGCCGTGGCGCACCAGGATGCGCTGCACGGTGATGTCCTGGCAGTGGGCGGGAAGGGTGTAGGCGGGCACCTGCCAGCCGCGCACCCGCAGCCGGTCGGCGAGGGCGTAGAGGTTGAAGTTCACCTCACTCCCCTCGCGGATCTTCCAGCACAGGGCGGGGATGCCCGACTGATCAACGCCGCCGTAGAGGATCTCGAACGGCCCCAGATTGG
>NZ_JAGQBG010000141.1 GCF_024345515.1 Cyanobium sp. N5-Cardenillas | reverse complement strand
CGCTTCGATGGCGGTGGTGAGGGTGTCCTGGTCGCGGATCTCCCCCACCAGGATCACGTCGGGGTCCTCCCGCAGCGCCGCCCGCAGGGCCGTCTTGAAGTATTTGGTGTGGGTGCCAAGTTCTCTCTGGCGGATCAGGGACTCGCGGCTCTGATGCACGAACTCCACCGGGTCCTCGATGGTGAGGATGTGGCGTTTCATCGTGCGGTTGATGTGGTCGATCATCGCCGCCAGGGTCGTGCTCTTGCCTGAACCGGTGGGTCCGGTGACCAGGAGCATGCCCTTGGGCCGCTGGGCCAGATCCTTGAGCACCTGGGGCAGGTTGAGCTCGTCGATGGTGGGAACACTCTGCGGAATCAACCGCAGCACCATCGCCGGACCCTGGAGCGATTCCAGCAGGTTGATGCGCACCCGCACGAAACCGAAGGCGAAGGATCCGTCGTGCTCCTTCTGCTGGACGAAGCGGTCGATCTGGGGGGGATCCATGATTTCCCGCAGCCAGTCACGGAAGGTGCCGGCGTCGGTCACCCCCAGACCGGCCAGAATCATGTCGCCGCGGTGGCGGAATCTGGGCAGCTCACCGACGCCGAGGTGAACGTCGGAGAAGTTGCGATCGAAGGCCACGCGAACGATCTGCTCCAGCGTCGGCGACGCTTCCCCGCTGGAATCCATCGGCGGGAGTTGGGCTGACCGGGCCGCCATCGCCGGATTGATGCCGACAGGTGGTGGTGGTGGTGGTGCGTGTGGCCTTGAAGAACTCTGCAAAACGGATGGGCGATCCAGTTCAAGGGTTCGTTATCGCAGGCCATCCTAGGTGCGGATTCCCCTCTGTGGATATCAGCGGAAAGCGGCGGCCTTCGGGCCGCGGAACGGTCGATCGGAGGCTCCCTAGGATCGGGGCACCTGCTTCGGTCCGTGTCCCCTCAGCCCCTGGTCAGCATCGGTCTGGGCACCCGCCCGGAGGCCATCAAGCTGGCGCCGGTGATCCTGGCGTTTCAGCGGGTCCAGGAATTCCGTACCCGGGTGGTGCTCACGGGGCAGCACCGCGAGATGGTCACCCAGGTGATGCGGCTGTTCGGCCTCAGCGCCGACCACGATCTGGCGTTGATGGCGCCGAAGCAGACCCTCACCCATGTCACCTGTGCGGCGCTGCAGGGGCTGAAGCAGGAGTTCGAGGCGCACCGCCCCGACCTCGTGCTCGTGCAGGGCGACACCACCACCGCCTTCGCCAGCGCCCTGGCGGCCTTCTACGAGCAGATCCCCGTCGGCCATGTGGAGGCCGGCCTGCGCACCGACGACCTGCTCGATCCTTTCCCCGAGGAAGCCAACCGCCGCCTGATCTCCCAGCTGGCCCGCCTCCATTTCGCCCCCACGGCCCAGTCGGCGGCGAACCTCAAGGCCTCGGGGGTGGTGGGCGAGATCCTCACCACCGGCAACACCGTGATCGATGCCCTGCTGCTGATGGCCCGCACCGCTCCCGACTGGGACCTGCCCGGCCTGGACTGGCAGAACCAGCGGGTGCTGCTGGCCACGGTGCACCGCCGCGAGAACTGGGGCGAGCGGCTGCTCGACATCGGCAAGGGCTTCCTGGCACTGCTGGAGCGCTTCCCCGATACCGCCCTGCTGCTGCCGCTGCACCGCAACCCCACGGTGCGCGAGCCCCTGCAGGCCCTGCTGGGCTCCCATCCCCGCGCCTTCCTCACCGAACCCCTCGATTACGACCGGCTGGTGGCGGCGATGCGCGGCTGCACCCTGCTGCTCACCGATTCCGGCGGCCTGCAGGAGGAGGCCCCCGCCCTAGGCAAGCCCGTGCTGGTGCTGCGCCGGACCACCGAACGGCCCGAGGCGGTGGCGGCCGGCACGGCCAAGCTGATCGGCACCGACACCGGGGCGATCCTGGCGGAAGGAAGCCGGCTCCTGGACGATCCGGAGGCCTACGGGGCCATGGCCCATGCACACAATCCCTTCGGTGATGGCGAGGCCAGCGGCAGGATCGTGGAGGCGGCACGGCGTTACCTGGGCCTCAGCGTCGCCTAGGGGCGCTTCTTGGCCCAGGGGGGCAGATCGATGAACACCCTGGTGCCGCTCTCCAGGCCCGTGAGGATCTGGGTGTCCTTGCCGCTGCTGGCCCCCAGTTCCACCGGCTGGAACGTGGGTTCCTGACCCTTGCCCACCAGCAGCACCCCGGGGCGGCCATCCTCGGTGACGATCGCCACGGTGGGCACCACCGTCCGGGCCTGGAGGGTGCCGGTCTGAAAGTCGATGTCGGCGGTCATGCCGATGCGCAGTTCCGGGGCTGGATCGACCAGCTGGAGCTTCACCTCGAAGGAGGTGACGTTGTTGGTCTTGACGGCCCTGGGGGCGATCTGGCGCACCCGGGCCTGGAAGCGACGGTCCGGGAAGGCATCGACCCGCACGCTGGCGGGCAGGCCCACCTTGAGCCGTCCGATGTCGCTCTCGGGCACCTTGGCCACCACCTCAAGGCCCTCGGAGAGCTCCACGATCGAGGAGCTGGTGGCGCCGGCGGTGGCCGAAGCCGTGGTGGTGGGGGTGACGAAGGCGCCAGGTTCGGCGTAGCGCTGGCTGATCACCCCATTGAAGGGGGCCCGCACGATCAGCTCGTCCTTCTCCACCATCCGCTGCCGTAAGCGCTGCCGGGCCGCGGCGGTGGCCAGCCGCCGCACCTCCGCCTCGGATCGGAAGCGGTTCATGGTGTCGAGGCTGATCGCCCCCTGGCGGAAGAGGGGTTCGTTGCGGCGCAGTTCGCTGTCGCTGCGGCGTTGTTCCGACTCCGCTGATTGCACGTTGGCCTGCAGTTCCATCAAACGGTCGCGCAGGTCACCGTCATCCATCAGGGCCAGGGGCTGGCCCTTGCGCACGGTGTCGCCCTCGTCGACCAGCAGTTGCAGCAGGATGCCCTGCCGCTTGGGGCTGACGTTCACCCGCTGGACGGCATCCAGCTCACCGCTGGCAGTGATCACGCCGGGGAGGGATCCCTCGCGGGCCACCACGGTGAAGGGGGCCAGGTCGCGGCCGGCCTGCATCCTCTGGCGTTGCCAGACACCGGCGGAGGCGATCAGGGCCAGCCCCACCGCCAGGCCGATCCAGAGACGCCGTCGCGAGCGGCGCTTCGCCGCCCCTGGGACAGCCGGCGGTGCCGGACTCCGGGTGGGAGTGGGAGCCGGCGGCAGGGGGGTGAGGGCGGGAATGGGCCGGCGTTTCGCTGCAGACAGTTTCGCTCGCCCGGGCAGCGGCTGTGGAGGGAGGAAGACCGAAAGGGCGCTGGCACGGTGACCCCTAGATTTCGCCCATGCTCAAAGCCGGAATCGTCGGGCTGCCCAATGTGGGCAAGTCGACCCTCTTCAACGCCCTGGTGGCAAACGCCCAGGCCCAAGCGGCCAACTTCCCCTTCTGCACCATCGAGCCCAACGTGGGGGTGGTGGCTGTGCCCGATGAGCGCCTGCAGAAGCTCTCCGACCTCTCCAAATCCAGGGAGATCGTGCCGACGCGCGTCGAGTTCGTGGACATCGCCGGTCTGGTGCAGGGGGCGAGCCAGGGGGAGGGACTGGGCAACAAGTTCCTGGCCAACATCCGCGAGGTTGACGCCATCGTCCACGTGGTGCGCTGCTTCGAGGACGACGACGTGATCCACGTCTCCGGCAGCGTCGACCCGGTGCGGGACGCCGAGGTGATCAACCTGGAGCTGGGGCTGGCGGACCTGGCCCAGATCGAGAAGCGGCGCGAGCGGCTCAAGAAGCAGATGCGCACCAGCAAGGAGGCCGCCGCCGAGGACGCGGCCCTGGCCAGACTGCAGGCGGAACTGGAGCAGGGCGGTGCCGCCCGCCGGGTGACCCTGAGCGAGGAGGAGCAGGCCCTGGTGCGCAACCTCGGCCTGCTCACCGCCAAGCCGATCATCTATGCCACCAATGTGAGCGAGGACGACCTCGCCGGGGGCAACGCCTGGGTGAGCGCCGTGGAGGCGCTGGCCGCCCGGGAGGGGGCCGAAGCCGTGCGCATCTCCGCCCAGGTGGAGGCCGAACTGATCGACCTGTCGGCCGAGGAGCGCGCCGACTACCTGGCGGGGCTGGGGGTGAACGAAGGCGGCCTGCAGAGCCTGATCCGTGCCACCTACCGCCTGCTGGGTCTTCGCACCTACTTCACCACCGGCGAGAAGGAGACCCGCGCCTGGACGATCACCGCCGGCATGACCGCCCCCCAGGCCGCCGGTGTGATCCACACCGATTTCGAGCGGGGCTTCATCCGGGCCCAGACCATCGCCTACGCCCAGCTGCTGGAGGCCGGCACCCTGGCCGAGGCCCGCAACCGGGGCTGGCTGCGCAGCGAGGGCAAGGAGTACGTGGTGGCCGAAGGGGATGTGATGGAGTTCCTGTTCAACGTCTGACGTCGCCGTGGCCCCATCCGTCGGTTTCATCGGCCTGGGGGCCCTGGGTGCTCCGATGGCCGCCAACCTGCTGGCGCAGGGCTTCCCCCTCACGGTTCATAACCGCCACCGGGACCGGGAGCTGCCCCTGGCCGCCGCCGGGGCCCGTCGCGCGGCCACACCGGCGGCGGCGGCCCAGGGCGCCGCTGTGCTGGTGCTCTGCCTGAGCGACGACGCGGCGGTGGCGGCGGTGTTGCTGGGTGAGGGGGGCGACAACGGCGTCGCCGCCGTGGCCGGTCTGGCGCCCGGGGCCCTGGTGGTGGATGTCTCCACCATCGCGCCGCAGACGTCGAGGGCCATGGCCGCCGCCCTGGCCCAGCGCGGTGTGGCCTACCTGGATGCGCCGGTCACCGGTGGCACCGAGGGGGCCCGGGCGGGCACCCTTTCGGTGCTGGTGGGTGGAGCTGCCGCCGACCTGGAGCGGGCCCGGCCCCTGCTGGAGGCGGTGGGCCGGACGATCACCCACCTCGGCCCGGTGGGGGCCGGCCAGGAGGCCAAGGCCGTCAACCAGGTGCTGGTGGCGGGCTGCTATGCGGCGGTGGCGGAGGCCCTGGCCCTGGGGCAGCGCCTCGGGCTGCCGATGGAGCAGGTGCGGCAGGCGCTGCTCGGCGGAGCCGCCGGTTCCTGGGCCCTGGAGCACCGCGGCGGTTCGATGCTGCGGGGCGAGTTCCCGCTCGGCTTCCGCCTGCGACTGCACCGCAAGGATCTGGCGATCGCCCTGGGCGCCGCCGCCGGCGCTGGCCTGGAGCTGCCGGTGGCGCGCCAGGTGGCCGCGATGGAGGACGACCTGATCGCGGCCGGGCGTGGCGACGAGGACGTGTCGGCCCTGGCCCGCTGGTTCATTCAGCCATTTTGATCCGTGCTTCAGCGGCTTGTCATGGCAGGCTGCACGGGCAACTTTTGATTATCCTTCAACCCAAAGGCGAGGACAAAGCGGCATGAGAATTGCCTGCATCATGATGCAAAAGGATGAGACGATCCTGTTTGATCCATGGGTTCTTTATCATGCTGATCTGTTGGGTCATGAGAATTTATTTATCTTCGATAATGGATCAAAGTCTGCTTCTGTCATTCAGTCACTTCAGCGTGCAAGGCTAAACGGAGCCAATGTCTTCTCGGAGTATTCAAGTCAACGCGACTACCGCCAGCGAGGACCCCTGCTCGCCGCCTTCATCCAGGAATTGGATCATTCTAGCCCCTTTGATTTTTACTTTCTACTCGATTGTGATGAGTTTCTGGCTTGTCAGACGGATTCGGGGATATCCTGTCAGCGGCGTGACATCGAAAGGGTTCTGCAGCCCTATGCAGGCAGCAGGGACGTGCTGCTCATTGAGCACAAATTCTGGCATAACCCTTGCAGAATGCATCTTTACGCCGTTACGCATTCCAGCCCGAAATGCTTTTTTGCGCAAGGCGCTTGCGGCTCTCTGGACCATGGTTATCACCACGCTAAATCGCGTCTGGGGTCAGGCGAAGTGACCACAAAGATAATCTATTTTGAGTTTCATTATAAGCCTTACCGGCTGCACAGACTCAGCAGTAGGCAGCATCTTTCGTCCGTGTTGACAGATTTTTCCAGGAGATCGTTGCGGGCCTACCAGAGCAAGCAGGCGTTTAGCCATCACTGTGCTGGAGACCTGCTCGAGGGAAAGTTTGATTATGTTCGACGATTCCTTGACCCTGAAGGCTGGGAGCGGGCGCCGGCACTGTTGGCGGAATTCAACAGAATTGGCATCTCCTATGCACGGCTTTATGAGTCTGAGTCGCTTTTCCCCCGGCCGTTGCGGCTCGCTTTGCTTTGGGCCAGGCAGGCTGTCATGCATCGCGTCGATGATCTCCATGACCTGCTCTGCCGAGGTGCTCGGGTTGCCTTCCGGAAGGCCTCCCGGTTGATGCAGCGATCGCGGCGGCTTCTGTTGAGGATGACGCGCTTAGGCGGATGAGGGCCTGGCTCTCGGCCCGGCCGCCGGTTCCCTAGGTTTGGTCTGCTGGCCATGGAGTTGGCTCGCAGACGATCCGCTCCTGCTGAACGCACAACGACGAACGCTCTGCGATGACGGATCCCCACCCCCGGCCTGCGATCGAACTGCGGGGACTCCGGAAACGCTTTCAGGAGGGCGACACGGAGCGGACGGTGCTGCAGGCCGTCGATCTGCTCATCGACCCCGGCCAGTTCGTGGTGCTGCTGGGCCAGAGCGGCAGCGGCAAGAGCACCCTGCTGCACCTGATCGGCGGCATCGACACCCCCTCCTCCGGCAGTGTGTGCATCGGCGGGGTGGACCTCACGGCCCTCGACGAGCGGCGCCGCACGCTCTTCCGCCGGGATCGCATCGGGTTCATCTTCCAGTTCTTCAACCTCATCCCCACCCTGTCGGTGCTGGAGAACGTCACCCTGCCCAGCGAGCTGGCGGGCCTGCCCCGCCCGGCCCTGGAGACGGCGGCCCTTGATCTGCTCGGCCAGGTGGGGCTGGCGGAGCGGGCCTCGACGATGCCGGACCGGCTCTCCGGAGGCCAGCAGCAGCGCGTGGCCATCGCCCGCGCCCTGCTGCACCAGCCCCTGCTGATCCTGGCCGACGAGCCCACCGGCAACCTGGATGAACACACCGGCGACCAGGTGCTGCGCCTGTTGATCGCCCTCACACGCCAGCAGGGCCGCACCCTGGTCATGGCCACCCACAACGGGGCCATCGCTGAGCAGGCCGACCGGGTGCTGCGGGTGCAGGAGGGCCATCTGCTGGAGGCGTCAGCCCCTTCGGCCGCGGTGCCGGCATGAGCCAGGGAGATGCAACTCCCGTGGTCCGCAACGGCCCCCTCTGGCGCCTCGCGGCCCGGCGCTGGCGTCGCCGCCCGCTCCAGTACCTGCTCTGCATCCTGGGCATCGCCCTGGGGGTGGCGATGCTGGTGTCGATCGATCTGGCCAGTGGCTCGGCCCAGCGGGCCTTCTCCCTGTCCACCGACGCGATCACAGGCCGCACCACCCATCGGCTGGTGGCGATCGGGCCCGGTGGCGTCCCCGACAGCACCTTCGTGGAGCTGCGGAGCCGCTTCCCGGAGATTCCCGCCGCCCCGGTGATCGAGGCCTATGGCCGGGCCGAGGAACTGGACGGGGAACTGCTGCGGGTCGTGGGGGTCGATCTGTTCAGCGAGGCGCCCTTCCGCGGCCTACTGGGTGGCGACGGCGACGGTCAGGGGGGCGGCGGCAGGGGCTTCGTGCCCTTCCTCACCGAGCCCGGCACGGCCGTGATCGCCGCCGACACAGCCACCCGCTTCGGCCTCCATCCCGGCGCCGCCGACGGCTCCGGCAGCTTGCATCTCGATCTGGCCGGACGGACGACGGCCCTGCGGCTGGTGGGCAGCGTCAGCAGTGATTCGCCCCTCGAGCGCCGCGGCCTGGAGACGCTGCTGCTGGTCGACATCGCCACCGCCCAGGACCTGCTCAACCCCGCCGGCGCCGCTGCGGTCCCGGCGCTGGGCCACATCGATCTGATCCTTGAGGGCCCGGCCCAGGAGCAGGCCATCCGCACCTGGTTGCCCCGGGGGCTGAAGCTGGAGACGGCGGCGGCCCGCGGCAACGCCGTGCAGCAGATGACGGCGGCCTTCGAGCTCAACCTCACCGCCATGAGCCTGCTGGCCATGGTGGTGGGCATCTTTCTCATCTACAACACGGTCACCTTCAGCGTGGTGCAACGCCGCAGCCTCTTCGGGGTGCTGCGCTGCCTGGGGGTGACCCGGGGCCAGCTGTTCACCCTGATCCTGGGGGAGGCGGCCCTGTTCAGCCTGGTGGGGTCCCTGCTGGGCCTGGTGCTGGGGGTGGTGCTGGGGCGCACCGTCGTGGGGCTGATCACCCAG
>NZ_JAGQBG010000140.1 GCF_024345515.1 Cyanobium sp. N5-Cardenillas | reverse complement strand
CCCGGGGGCGATTTCGATGGGCTCTTCCCGTGATGCCGTCGTGTCGAACCGGGGGTGCGAAGCGGACTGTGCGCAGGGCCGATGGAGAGAACGGTCCATGGTGGGAGCGGGGACGTACTGAATGGAGGCACTCAGCCGTGCACCCGGTTGTGGGGCGGTTCAGTCCTGAATTCATTGTGCTGCAAAGGGGCTTCCCAGCCCAGGGACCCTTGCGAGACCGATGGCAACCGATACCTTCCGGTACAACCTTCCCAGGCGCGACCATGACCACTCGGCGCACCGTTTCCGCCCCTTCCACCAGCAGCGAATCACCGGCCGCCGGGGTGGCGGGCGAGACCCATCCCCTGCGCCCCTCCCTCGACCAGGACACCGTGTCCGAATGGATCACCCGGGCGCTGGATGAGGGGGTGCGGCCGGAGCAGGCCCTCGCCTTCATCGGCCTGGGTCTGATGCGGCGCATGGGCGGTGTCGGCGCCGACGGCTTCGGGGACTGGAAGGAGTCCGGTGAAGCGGACCACCCGGTCGATCTGACCGGCCTGCGCCAGCGGCTCGAGATCACCGACCTGGCCATCCGCACCGGCGCCCCCCTGACCACCGCCGAGGTGGCCCAGTTGATGGGGGCCCGGCCGGGGGCAGCGGTGGTCGAGCGGGGAGGGCTCAGGGCCCGGCGCCTGGGGCGCAACGTCTGGAAGCTCAGCCGCAGCGCCGATGGCGATCGCGACGAGCGCGGGGCCAGTTTCGGTGAAGGGTTCCGCCGCCGCCTATGAGCGCTGGAATCCGCACACGATCCCGAAAAGATGTAACGCAGTCGGGCGCGGACCCCGTCGGCCCCGCTAACCCATGGAAGCCCGATACCTGGCGATCCCTTCCATGGGTGTGTCCGCTCCACCGATTCAGCCGTCACCCCCGGACATTCTCAAGGAGAGCGGCCAACGGGAAGTGTTCTGTGGCCTCACCTCCATCGTCTGGCTGCACCGCCGCATGCCCGACGCCTTCTTCCTGGTGGTGGGATCGCGCACCTGCGCCCACCTGATCCAGTCGGCGGCCGGCGTGATGATCTTCGCCGAACCCCGCTTCGGCACGGCGATCCTGGGCGAACGGGACCTGGCGGGTCTGGCCGATGCCAACGAGGAACTCGACCGGCTGGTGAAGGATCTGCTGGAACGCCGGCCCGAGATCCGCACCCTGTTCCTGGTGGGCTCCTGCCCCAGTGAGGTGATCAAGCTCGACCTGGCCAAGGCGGCCGAGCGCCTCAACACCCAGCTCATCGGACGGGTGCGGGTGCTGAATTACTCCGGCAGCGGCATCGAGACCACCTTCACCCAGGGGGAGGACAATGCCCTTCTGGCCATGCTGCCCCTGCTGCCCAGCTCCGATGAGGAGCAGCTGCTGATCGTGGGCACCCTGGCCGATGCGGTGGAGGATCGCTTCCGGCTGATCTTCGAGCGGCTGGGCATCACCACGGTCCGCAGCCTGCCGCCGCGGCGCTCCACCGATCTGCCCCCCGTCGGCAAGGGGACACGGGTGCTGCTCGCCCAGCCGTTCCTCAGCGCCACCGCCCGGGCCCTGCAGCACCGGGGTGCCACGCTGCTGAGCGCCCCCTATCCCTTCGGCGTGGAGGGCAGCCGCGACTGGATTGCCGCCGCCGCCACCGCCTTCGGCGTACCCGGCGACCGTTTCAACGCCGTGCTCGACCCCCTGGTGGAGCGGGGGCGCCGCGCCCTGGAGCCCCACCGGGAGGTGCTCGCCGGCAAGCGGCTGTTCCTGCTGCCCGATTCCCAGATGGAGATTCCCCTGGCCCGCTTCCTGAGCCGGGAATGCGGCATGGAGCTGGTGGAGGTGGGCACCCCTTACCTCGACCGCCAGCTGATGGCCGCCGACCTGGCCCTGCTCCCCCCCGACACCCAGCTGAGCGAGGGCCAGGACGTCGACCTGCAGCTGGAGCGGGTGCGGGCCTCCCGCCCGGACCTGGTGCTCTGCGGCCTGGGGCTGGCCAATCCCCTCGAGGCCGAAGGCATCGCCACCAAGTGGTCGATCGAACTGGTGTTCAGCCCGATCCACGGCTGCGACCAGGCCGGTGAACTGGCCGAACTGTTTGCCCGCCCCCTGCGGCGCCGGGCCCTGCTGCAGCTCTCCTGAGACCCCCATGGAACTGACCCTCTGGACCTACGAAGGCCCCCCCCACGTGGGTGCCATGCGCATCGCCACCTCCATGGAGGGGGTGCACTACGTGCTCCATGCCCCCCAGGGCGACACCTACGCCGACCTGCTGTTCACGATGATCGAGCGGCGGGGCCTGCGGCCCCCCGTCACCTACACCACCTTCCAGGCCAGGGATCTGGGCGGTGACACCGCCGAGCTGGTGCAGCGCTCGATCCGCCAGGCCGTCGAGCGCTTCCAGCCCGAAGCGTTGCTGGTGGGGGAAAGCTGCACCGCCGAGCTGATCCAGGACCAGCCCGGCGCCCTGGCCGCCGGAATGAACCTGGGGGTGCCGATGGTGAACCTGGAGCTGCCGGCCTATTCCAAGAAGGAGAACTGGGGCGCCGCCGAGACCTTCTACCAGCTGGTCCGCACCCTGCTCAAGAGCCAGCTGCCGGCCCCAGGCACCCCCAAGCCCTCCCCGTCCCGCTGGCGCGACGAGGGCCGCCGCCCCCGGGTCAATCTGCTGGGTCCCAGCCTGCTCGGCTTCCGCTGCCGCGACGACGTCCTGGAGATCACCCGGCTGCTGGCCGAGCACGGCATCGATGTGGCGGTGGTGGCGCCCCTGGGGGCCCGGCCCGCCGATCTGATGCGCATCCCCACGGCCGATGCCAATGTCTGCCTCTATCCGGAGGTGGCGGGTCCGGTGTGCAGCTGGCTGGAGCGCAGCTTCGGCACCCCGGTGGTGCGCACGGTGCCGATCGGCATCGGCGCCACCGCCGCCTTCCTGCGGGAGCTCCATGGCGTGCTCGACCTGGCGCTGCCGGCCGAGCTGCAGGAGCTGGAGGGTCAGCCGAGCGAGGCCGAGCGCCGTTCACGGCTGCCCTGGTACTCCAAGTCGGTGGATTCCACCTACCTCACCGGCAAGCGGGTGTTCATCTTCGCCGATGCCACCCACGCCATCGCCGCCGCCCGGATCGCCTCGAAGGAACTGGGCTTCCAGGTGGTGGGCCTGGGCAGCTACAGCCGTGAGCAGGCCCGGGAGGTGAGGGCCGCCGCCGCCGAGCTGGGCCTGGAGGCCCTGATCACCGACGACTACCTGGTGGTGGAGAAGGCCATGGGCGAGGCGGCGGCGGAGCTGGTGCTCGGCACCCAGATGGAACGCCACAGCGCCAAGCGGCTGGGGCTGCCCTGTGCCGTGATCAGCGCCCCCCTGCATGTCCAGGACGTGCCGGCCCGCTACTCCCCCCAGATGGGCTGGGAGGGGGCCAATGTGATCTTCGACTCCTGGGTGCACCCGCTGATGATGGGCCTGGAGGAGCACCTGATCGGCATGTTCCGCCACGACTTCGAGTTCGTCGACGGCCACCGCAGCCACCTGGGTGATGGCGCCCCGACGGCGGCGGGGGCGGGCGAGCCCGAGGCGGCCCCGGCCGCTGCGGTTCCTGCCGCAGCCCCTGCCCCGGCCCCCGGCACCACCACGGCCGCCGCCGCCGTAAGGGAGGCCCTCGAAAGCCTCTGGACCGCCGATGGAGAGGCCGAGCTCGCCAAGATTCCCTTCTTCGTGCGGGGCAAGGTGCGCAAGAACACCGAAGCCTTTGCCCTCGAGCGGGGCCTGGAGAGAATCGATGCCGAAGCCCTTTACGACGCCAAGGCCCACTTCAGCCGCTGAGGGCCTCTCTGGCGATGTTTCGGTTTGCGTGATCCCCCGACAGCCGGGATCCGAAATGAGCAGGCTGTTTCCTTACGAGTGATCCGCCGGTGCGCCGGCTTCCCCTTGTTCTTCCTATGACCACCACACTCACACCTCCTTCGAGCACCACCGCCAACCCCCGCGAAGATGGCGAGGGCAGCCTGCAGGTGCATCAGGACGACTCGATGAACATCGAGGAGGGGGCCCTGGTGATCGCCGTCTACGGCAAGGGCGGCATCGGCAAGTCCACCACCTCCTCGAATCTGTCCGCCGCCTTCTCCAAGCTGGGCAAGCGGGTGCTGCAGATCGGCTGTGACCCCAAGCACGATTCCACCTTCACCCTCACCAAGAAGATGGTGCCGACGGTGATCGACATCCTCGAGACCGTCGACTTCCACACCGAGGAGCTGAGGCCCGAGGACTTCGTCTTTGAGGGCTACAACGGCGTGATGTGTGTGGAATCGGGGGGGCCTCCGGCCGGCACCGGCTGCGGCGGCTACGTGACCGGCCAGACGGTCAAGCTGCTCAAGGAGCACCACCTGCTGGAAGACACTGACGTGGTGATCTTCGATGTGCTGGGTGACGTGGTCTGCGGCGGTTTCGCGGCTCCGCTCCAGCACGCCCACTACTGCCTGATCGTGACCGCCAACGACTTCGATTCGATCTTCGCCATGAATCGGATCATGCAGGCGATCAATGCCAAGGCCAAGAACTACAAGGTGCGCCTTGGTGGGGTGATCGCCAACCGCTCCGAGCAGACCGACGAGATCGACAAGTTCAACGAGCGCACGGGCCTGCGCACCATGGCCCACTTCAAGACCGTCGATGCGATCCGCAAGTCACGGCTCAAGAAGTGCACCATCTTCGAGATGGAGAGCACACCCGAAGTGGAGGCCGTGCAGCAGGAATACCTGAGCCTGGCCCGCAAGATGCTCACTGACGTGGAGCCCCTGGAGGCCGAATCGCTCAAGGATCGGGAGATCTTCGATCTGCTCGGTTTCGACTGATCCCCTCGGGGGTCAGATTTCTGCGGCGGCCCGCTCCACCAGCCGCCGCGCCACCGCCTGCACGCCCGTGTGCTGGTAGGTGTCGGTGAAGGCATCGAGGAAGGTGGCCATCTGCTGGAAGCCCCCCTGCCAGGGGCCCAGGGTGGTCTCCAGGGCCTGCACGGCCTTCTGGCCGGTGAGACCCAGCTGGCTGGTGAACCCGCCGGCCCAGCCCAGCCACTGGTCCACGCCCCGGCGCAGGAAGGTCAGGTGGGCCCCATCGCCCCGTCCCGGCAGCAACTTGGCCATCCCGGCGTAGGTGGGCAGCTGCTGCAGGTCCCGCTTGTCGACGCCCCCCAGCAGGCCATCCAGCCGCTGCAGGGCCTGGTCGCCCAGGGGCAGCAGGGCATCGAAGCAGATCAGGGCGGCCATCCTCACCCGGGCTTCGCCGGCGTACTCGCCCAGGGCGGCGGCGAAGTCGCCGAAGCTGTCACCGGGCAGGCCGTTCACCTGGGTGAAGGCCAGCATCTCGGCGGCCACCTTCAGGCTCAGATCCGCCGCCTGCAGGGTCTCGCTGGTGGGGGTGAGATCGGCGACACGCTTCACCAGCGGCAGGGCGCCACCGATGTTGGCCAGCAGCCGCAGCCCACCGGCGGCCTTCTGGGAGCGGTTGACGGCGACATACAAGCTCAGGGCACGGCCATAGCCTTCGTGGCGGGCCCGGCTTAAGGCGTCGGCCCGGGAGCGCACCTGGCGGATCAGCTCCGGATCGCTGCTGCCCAGCACGTCGGCGATCAGACCGTCGGCGCTGGTGATGTTGTTCCATCCGCCGGGCACCAGGGTGCTGAGGCCCTTGATGGCGAGCACCGTCAGGTTGCGGCGGGGCAGGCGATCAAGCCGCTCAAGAACGGAGCTCATGACGCGGGCTCCATGGCCGCAAGGCGCCCAAGGCTCTGGCGTCCGGCGGTGTCTGGGCCGCTGGGCAGGGCCGCCCGCTGCCCGCTGGCCGGCTGCAGAGCCGCCAGGCCCCGGAGGTTGAACCGGCCGATCAGTTCCTGACGCTGCTCGGCCTCCAGCCCATCGCCCTGGCCGATCACCTTGATCTGGAAGCGGTCGGCCACCAGCAGGGCGGTGGCCTGCGGACCCTGCTCCACCAGCGGCCAGCCCTGCAGCCGGCTCTGGCTTGTCTCGAACTTTTTACGTGCCTCCGGCGCAGTGGTGACATCGGAGATGGCGAGCAGGGCCTTCACCTGGCCGTCATGCTTCAGCCTGGCTTCGCTGAATCCACGCTTCTCCTGGGTGAACACCAGCTGGTCACCGTCGTCCGGCTCGGGGAACAGACGGTTGAAGGCCGTGCCGTTCACCACCTGGCCCAGCTGCACATCCGCCACCGTTCCGCCCGGCAGCCAGGAGCCGAACGGCAGGAGCAGGAAGGCACCGATGGCCAGGCTGACGACCAGCAGCAGTCCGACTCCCCAGCGCAGCGTGCGGGCCATCGACTCCAGGGGTGGTACTGGATGACATTTAGCGGCTCCCGCACGCCCTGCGTCTGAATCGGCAAATTCCGACGCAATGGCGCCGGCCCGCTGATCGCCTCAGGCGAGTCCCACGAGCTGCAGGGACAGGTCCCACATCCGCTGGGCGGTGACCGGGTTGCTCGCTTTCTCGGAGAGCTCCTGGCTGAACTGCTTGCCCCCCTTCGTCTGGCGGTTCCCCCAGCTCCAGTGAATGCCGGAGACGGCGAAGTCCGGGTCCGCCACCACCTGGGCCACCCGCTCGCCCGCCAGGGCCTGGCTCACATAGCCGCCGGTGATGTTCTTCTGGAACCAGGGGAAGATGGTCTGGAAGGCCCGCGGAGTGTGGCGGAACAGGGGAGTGTCGGCCACGCAGCCCGGGTAGAGGGAGGTGAACACGATGCCGGTGCTGCCATGCAGCCGGCGGTGCAGCTCCTGGGTGGTGATCATGTTGCAGAGCTTGCTGTCCTTGTAGGCCTTGCCGGGCTTGAAGCTCTTGCCGCTGGCCATGGCGATCGGGGCCTTGAAGCCGGCGGCGAAGCCGGACAGATCGCCCAGGTCGGCGGGGGCGGGGATGGGGATCTTGCCCCCCAGCTCCTTGGAGTTGGCGGTGACGGTGCCCAGGATCACGAGGCGCCGCGAGGGGTGGCTGGAGCGCTTGAGGTCGTCGAGGAGCAGGTGGATCAGCAGGAAATGGCCGAAGTGATTGGTGGCCATCGAGATTTCGTAGCCCTGGGGAGAGCGTTCCGGATGCTTCAGCCGCGGCAGGTAGACCGCCGCATTGCAGACCAGGGCATCGAGGGGGCGGCCGGTGGCATGGAAGGCATCAACGAGGGCGCGCACCCCGTCGAGATCGGCCAGATCCACCTTCAGGTGGGTCACCGCGGCATCGGCAATGGCGAGGGCGGCCTGGGCGCGGCGGGCCTTGTCGGTGTCCCTGCAGGCCATCACCACGTGCCAGCCGCGATCCACCAGGGCCTTGGCGGCGAACAGACCGACTCCGGAGGAGGCGCCGGTGATCAGGGCCGTCCCGGGAACGCCGCTGCGGTTGGGAGAAAGGGCGGGGTCACCGGAGGAGGTCACCATGGCGGGGATGGTCCGGGGGGCGAGGGGGGCCCCAACCTACGGACGGGCGCCCTGGTTTCCGGAACCGGAGGCGGGGGAGTCAACAGTTGGAAACGGACGGTTCGACTGCCAGATCACCCGCAGGCGGTTCGGGGCGATCCACTGGCTCTGCTCGCGGATCAGGCGCTGCTCACCTTCCACCATGAACAGGGCATCGAAACGTTCCCTGGCCTTGACCAGCTTGGCGTTCTCGATCTCCAGAACGGCCGAGATCTCCCCCTGGCTCTCCATGCGTTGCTGGTAGGCGCCGGCGAGCTGGAACAGGCTCACGCCCGTGAGTCCGATGAGCCCCAGCTTCACCACCAGCCCGATGAGGCTGCAGACCAGCTCCTGCCGCTCGGCGGACAGGGAGAGCAGCTGGCTTTCCATGCCATACCCCCCGGCTTCGGCCGGGGTATGGGACGACGGCACTGAGGGGACGGCGCTGGTGGCTGCAGCCCAGGGGAGCGGGGCGACCGGGCCGTCCGGGGCCGCACGCAGGGCCGAGGAACGGCGCGAGCGACCGGTGGAGCGGCTTGCAGCGGAAGACTGGCGCCGGGAGGGCTGGGGCTGGGTCTGGCGCACCTGAGGAAAGGCTGCGAGCCCTTCGCTTGTAGCAGCCGGTACGCCCCTTGCCAAGGGCACAGCCCCTGCAGCTTCAGGCTTTGTAGAGGCTGAAGCAGAGACGCACGGCCAGCACGCCGGCATGGGCCGCCACGACGAGGGCAATCAGCACTTCGGCCTGGTTGATCGGGGTGACCATATCCGTGACGTGGATGGAGTTTGACCGACCCATTCTTCGGCCATCGCGAGCTACGGTCCAGCCTGAGGCCCTGCCCTGTCACAGCTCTTGATGGCGCCCCCACCCTGCTCC
>NZ_JAGQBG010000014.1 GCF_024345515.1 Cyanobium sp. N5-Cardenillas | reverse complement strand
GGAGATCTCCGTGCTGGAGGGGTCCGTGGAGGTGGAACCTCTCGCCGACGGGGAGCCCACCGGCAAACCCGCCACCACGGTGGAGGCGGGCAACAAGCTGCGGCTCTCGGCCGGCGGGGTGGTGCTGGCGCTCCTGGGGCTCAGCGCGAGCGACTACAACGGCATCCTCGGCGGCCCCCTGTTCCAGGGCTTCCGGGTGCCCCTGCCGGCCTACGGCTCCCTGGAGAGCTATATCCGCTCCAGGGTGCCGGGGGTGAACCTGCCCGTGCCGATCAGTCCGCCGTCGCTGCCCTTCGGCCTGCCGCGCTTCTTCTGAGCCGGTGATCCGACCCCACCGGCTTCTGTTGACGGCCCTGGCGGCGGCCCTGACCTGGCCCAGCGGCAGCGCGGCCCGCCCGACGGGATCGGCGGTCGTGCAGGAGATCCTCGATGGCCGGGAGCTGTTCATCGAACGCCGCCAGGCCCAGGTGCAGGAGCGGGCGTTCACACCCGAGCTGGTCCGCACCCAGAAGAGCCGCGGCCAGCTGGGCTTCGCCGGTGGTGCCGCCGGCCGCCTCAACCGCTTCACCCAGCTGCGACTGGGCAGCACCTGCTTCCTGCTCAGCAGCGGCCAGATCCTGGTGTCCGGCCAGCAGAACGGCTGCACCCGCTCCTCGCGGCTGAGCACCCGGGGGACCAACTACGTGATCACCCTGCTCGACGGCGGCGAGCAGGACGTGGCGGTGCTGGAGGGCTCGGTGGAGCTCCAGCCCCTTGCCGATGGACGGCCCCTGGACGGGGCGCCGATCCTCGTGGCGGGGGGCACCAGGGTGCGGCTCTCCAGCCTGGGGGCCCTGCTCGGGCAGCGACCACTGACGGCGGACGACTACGCCGCCATCCTCCGGGGGCCCCTGTTCGAGGGGTTCATGGCCCCTCTGCCCGGTATGAAGGCGCTGGAGGATTTCGTGCAGCGCCGTTTCCCCGGGGTGATCCCCGCCCCGCCCAGGCCGTCGGTCAGCCGTGACCCCCTGGTGGAGATCATCAACCGCTACCGGGCCCAGGGCGGGCGCCCCGCCCTGCAACCCCTGCCGGCGCCCTTGGCCGCCGAGAATGCCGCCTATCTGGCCCCGGTGCTGGAGGGGGTGCTGGCCAGCCGCGACTGCGACCACGACCGCACCCTCTGGGGGGCTTTCCAGGAGCGCATGGCGGCGACGGCCAGTCTCATGCCCACCAGTGAGGTGATCGCCTGCCCGATGCCGGCCGCCGCCTGGAATCCGGAGGTGATCGTGTCGCGCTGGATGGGCTCGCCCCTGCACACCCAGATCCTGATCAGCCGACCCAAGGCCCGGGCCATCGACTGCGTGCGCCTGGAGCGCTCCGGCCGGGCCGTCGCCATCTGCACGCTCTGGAGTCCGGTGGCTCGATAATGGCTCGACGCCGCACCTTCAGCGTCCTGGTGGTGGCCGTGCTGGCCTGGGTGGGGGTCAGTTCCGGCTGGCCCGGGCCCCGGATGCGGGTCTGGGAGCGGGGGGTGGAGCAGCAGCTGCTGCTGCTGCGCGGACCGAGGCGCCCCCCGCCGAACGTGGTGCTGGTCACGGTCGATGACGCCACCCTGCAGCAGGGCGACTGGTTCGAGGAGGAGGGCCGCATCCCGGAATGGGCCAGGGGCGTCGGCAGCCTGCCCTGGCCCCGCGCCACCTACGGCATGGTGGCGGAGAAGCTGCTGCAGGCCGGCGCCAGGGCCGTGGCCGTGAATGTGGTCTTCGAGGGGCCCAGCGGCAAGGGTGAGGCTGATGACGATGCCCTGGAGCTGCGGCTGCGGCGCTACCCCGGCCGCGTCGCTCTTGCGGCCGAGATGCTCGAATCCAGCGACACCCAGGGGGCCGGCTCGCTCACCTTCGTGCGGCCGGAGCGCTTCCTGGCGGCCATCGGCGGCACCGGCGCCCTCGGTCTCACGAACATCCTCGCCGGCACCTCCAGCGAGGCCAGCCGCCATCCGGAGACCTACGCCAGCGGCGTGCTCCCCGCCCGGGGCGCCGAGGGCCACAGCGCCCTCTCCTCCACCCTGCTGCGGCTGGGGGGCCACCGCAGCCGCCAGGACGACCGGGCCAGCTCCCTGAATTTCTATGGTCCGGAGGGCAGCTTCCGGCGTCTGCCGGCCTGGGAGGTGCTCGACCCCGCACGCTGGAAGAACCATCCCCTGCGCAAGGACCTGGCCGGGTCGGTGGTGCTGCTCGGCCCCGTCGTCGCCCAGGGGGCTGATGGTTACCCCACCCCCTTCGGCAGCCTGTCGGGGCTGGAGGTGCTGGCCACCGCCACGGCCAACTCCCTGCAGGGGGACGGTCTGCAGCCCTGGCCCCGCAGCGCCGCGGGACGGGCCCTGCTGGCCCTGGTGCCGCTGCTGATCGTGCTGGGGGCGGCCCGCCGCTGGACGGACCTGCGCTGGCGTCTGGCGCTGGTGGTTCTGGCGCTGGTCCTCCAGGGGGCCCTTGTCGCCGTGGCGCTGCAGCAGGCCAACCGCTGGCTGCCGCTGCTGGCGCCCTCCTCGGGCCTGGTCCTGCTGGGCCTGCTCTACGGCGGGGATGCCTACCTGCGGGAGGGGCAGGAGCGGCGGCGGTTGCGCCGCACCTTCGAGCGCTACGTGGCGCCGGGGGTGGTGGCGGAGATCCTCTCCGATCCGGAATCGGCCCAGGGCATCCTGCGCGGCCGGCTGCTGGAGGTGACCGTGCTGATGACCGATATCAAGGGATTCACCGTCCTCACCAAACAGCGCAGCGGCGAAGGCCAGAGCGAATTGCACGTGCTCCAGCTCAACGAATACCTGGGCGCCATGGTGGAGGTGGTGATGGCCCATGGCGGCACCGTCGACAAGTTCATCGGCGATGCGGTGATGGCGGTCTTCGGATCACCGGTGAGCAGGGGGGTGGCCGAGGAGGCCAGCCAGGCTGTGCGCTGCGCCCTGGCCATGCGGGCGGCCCTGGCCGGCCTCAACGAGGACTGGGCGCGGCGGGGCATCACCACCCTCGACAACGGCATCGGCCTGGCCAGCGGCCAGGTGATGGTGGGCCAGATCGGCAGCCCGAAGCGGATGGAGTTCACCGTGATCGGCGACACGGTGAACCTGTCGGCCCGGCTGGAGTCGGCCACCCGCCATGTGGACGCGGCGGTGGTCTGCGACGCCCAGACCGCCAGCCTGATTCAGGCCGACGCGGGCCTCGCCTCCCGTTCCCTCGGCCCCCAGCCGGTGAAGAGCCTGGGGGAGGTGGAGATCTTCACCGTCGCCCTCGCGGATCAGGCCTCCAGGTAGGTCAGGCCTCCAGGTAAGTCGTCTGCTCCAGGCTGGCCCGCAGGTGGGCCATCAGGCGCCTGGCGTCGCTGATGGCCAGGTCACCCCGGCCGATCGCCTGCTCGCTGGCCAGGCGGAGCCGCTCCAGCAGCAGGTCGGGGTCGTGCTCCATCGCTTCGAGCACCTCGGCGTTGGTGTTGCCCCGCACCACGTGGTCGACCCGGTAGCCGCCGCCGGCCGCCAGCCGGATGTGCACCGCATTGGTGCTGCCGAACAGGTTGTGCAGGTTGCCCATCACCTCCTGGTAGGCGCCGCCGAGGAACAGCCCGATCCAGTAGGGCTCGCCGGGCCGCAGGTTGTGGAGTTCCAGCAGGGGCTTGACCTGGCCCCGGTCGATGAAGCGGGCGATCTTGCCGTCGGAATCGCAGGTCAGGTCGGCGAAGCTGCCCAGCCGGGTGGGGCGCTCGTCGAGCCGGTGGATCGGCAGCACGGGGAAGAGCTGGTCGATGGCCCAGGTGTCCGGCGCCGAGCGGAACACCGAGAGGTTGGCGTAGTAGGTCCTGGCCAGCGCTGCCGGCAGGGCCTGCAGTTCCTGGGGGATCACGGTGCCTGTGGCCAGGCCCTCCAGCTGGCGGGCGATCGCCTGGCAGCTCGACCAGGTGAGACGCTCGGCCGTGGCCCGCTCCGGCAGGCTCAGGTAGCCGAGCCGGAAGGCGTTGAGGGCGTCCTCCTTGAACTTGAGGGCATCGTTCCAGGCCTCCTGCAGCCGCTCCACCTCCGAGCGCCCGTCCTCGCCCTCCGCATCGGGGCTCCCCCCCGCCGCGATCGCTGTGATCACCGCATGGGTGTCGCGCAGGTTGCGCAGGATCAGGGCCTCCCCCTCGGCCGGCGGCGGCACCGCCTCGGTGTGACCACCGGCCCCGAGCACGTCGAACACCAGCACGCTGAAATGGCTGGCCAGGGCCCGGCCGCTCTCGCTCACCAGCGTGGGGGGGCGGATGCCGTGGGGCTCGCAGCATTCCCGGATGGTGGCGACAACGTCGTTGGCGTAGTTCTGCAGCGAGTAGTTGGTGGAGGCGGCGGTGGCGGTGCGGCTGCCGTCGTAGTCGATGCCCAGGCCGCCGCCCACGTCCAGGAAGCCCATCGGCGCCCCCAGACGGGTGAGCTCGGCGTAGATCTGGCCGGCCTCCTGCAGGGCGTCCTTGAGGACGGCGATGTCGTTGATCTGGCTGCCGACGTGGAAGTGCAGCAGGCGCAGATCGTCGAGCAGGCCGGTGTCCCGCAGGCGCTCCACCGTGGTGAGCACGTCGGGGATCGACAGGCCGAACTTGGCCCGCTCCCCCACCGAACTGCCCCAGCGGCCGGTGCTGCGGGCCGAGAGCTTGGCGCGGATGCCGATGAACGGCGCCCCGCCCAGGGCGCTGCTGGCGGCGATGATCCGTTCCACCTCGTCGGCCTGCTCGATCACCACCACCGGCTGGCGCCCCAGGCGCCGGGCCAGGATCGCCGTCTCGATGTAGCGCCGGTCCTTGTAGCCGTTGCAGATCAGCAGGGCGTCGGGGTCGTCGAGCAGGGACAGGGCGATCAGCAGTTCGGCCTTGCTGCCCGCCTCCAGGCCGAAGTGCCAGCGGTGGCCGCTCTCCACCAGCTGCTCCACCACGTGGCGCTGCTGGTTGCACTTCACCGGGAACACGCCCTGATAGCGGCCCTCGTAGCCGTACTGGGTGATGGCCCGCTCGAAGGCGCCGTGGAGCCGCTCCAGCCGGTCCTCGAGGATGTCGTCGAAACGGATCAGCAGCGGCAGGGTCAGGTCGCGCCCCTGCAGCTCCCGCACCAGGTCCACCAGATCGAGGGAGCCGCCACGGTCGCCCCGGGGTTGCACCATCACATGGCCCCGGGCGCCGACCCCGAAGTAGGGGTCGCCCCAGCGGTCGAGTCCGTACAGGGCCGCCCCGTCGGCGGCGCTCCAGGTGTCGGGCCGAAGGCTGCTGGGGGAATCGGCGAGCACCATGGGGCCCCGGGTGGCTCTGCACTTCTGTTGGAATCTAGTCAGCCTCCCCAGCCCGGCTGCTGTGGTGTGGCCGCTTGCCAAGCGGCAGGCCCAGCGCGGACGATGGCCCCATCCCCACTCCCTTTGCCATGGCCACCGAACGCACCTTCCTCGCCATCAAGCCCGACGGGGTGCAGCGGGGCCTGGTGGGCGAGATCCTCGGCCGTTTCGAGACCAAGGGCTTCAAGCTGGTGGGCCTGAAGCAGCTGGTTCCCAGCCGGGAACTGGCCGAAAGCCATTACGGCGTGCACCGGGAGCGGCCGTTCTTCGCCGGCCTGGTGGAGTTCATCACCAGCGGGCCCGTGGTGGCCATGGTGTGGGAAGGCGATGGCGTGATCGCCAGCGCCCGCAAGCTGATCGGCGCCACCAAGCCCCTCGAGGCCGAGCCCGGCACCATCCGCGGCGACCTGGCCGTCAACATCGGCCGCAACGTCATCCACGGCTCCGATGCGCCGGAAACGGCCGTCTTCGAGATCGGCCTCTGGTTCCAGCCCTCCGAGCTGTGCGAGTGGACGCCGGCCGACCAGGTGTGGCGGGTCGAGCCCTGAGCGGCCATCCTGGGAACCTTCGCGTTCCCGGGCCATGGCGCTGTGCAGGGGCCTCCGTCATCCCAGGACGCTGACCCTGGCGGCCGCGGCCGTACCGCTCGCCGTGATCGTCGCCGGCCTGGCCTTCGTCCAGCCGGCGGTCACGGCTTCTCCCCGGGTGCCCCGGGTGGTGGATGTGCCGTCGCGTCCGGCGTTCGTGACACCACCGGCGGCATCGGAGCGGCCGGCCCTGGTGGGCCAGGTGCTCGGCCCCTCCACCGTCCTGCGCACCGAAAACCCCGGCCGGCTTCAGATCCTGCTGGCCGATGGGCGCAGCTTCCGGCTGGGGGGGAACGCCCAGCTTCGGATCGAGCCGACCCTGCTCGACCTGGTGCGCGGCCGGATCATCGCCTGGATCGATCCGGGATCGAAGGGCAGCACGCCGCTCCGGGTCCGCACCCGGGTGGGCACCGCCTCGATCCAGGGCACCACGGTCTTCATCGAGGCCAGCGCCGAGAAGGTGCTGTTCCTGAGCTGGGAGGGGAACGTGGAGGTGCGCGCCGCTGATGGCACCGCGTACCAGCTGACCAGCGGCCAGCGCCTGGAGGCCACGCCCCAGGGCTGGACGGGCCCCCACCGCATGGACGCGGCGGAAGTGCGGAAGCGGCGGCGGAACAGCGAGCTGCTCAATGGCTTCCAGGCGCCGATGCAGACCCTGCCGGTGATCGAGCGGGAACTCGGGCTCAGCCCCTGATGTCCCCCTGGCCTGGCCTGGGGCGCCGGCTCTGGTGGCTGGCCCTGGCGCTCCCCCTGCTGGCGGGCCTTGATCGGTCGCCCCTCACCCCCCTGGGCCAGGGGCCGCGGCTGCTCGACGACCAGCTGCTGCAGGCCTTCTTCCTGCTGCGGGGACCGCGCCCCGCCCCCCCCGATCCGCTGATCCTGGCCATCGACGCCGACTCCCTGGAGTTGGGGGAGCTGCTGGCCCCGGCCGAACGCCAGGCGTCGCCGCTGTGGCGACAGATGGGCCCCTGGCCCTGGCCGCGGGCCCTGCAGGCCCGGCTGGCGGCCCATGTACTGGAGCAGGGGGCCACCCGGGTCCTGTTCAACATCGAGTACAGCCAGCCCAGCCGCTATGGCCCCGCGGATGACCGTGCCTTCGCCGCCACCCTCGCCCCCTGGCGCCAACGGGTGCACCTGGCCGTCCATTACGACGTCCGCCAGGAGGGGAGGCTGGAGCAGAGCAGGCTGCGGCTGCCGATTCTCCAGCTGGGTGCCCCCGGGCTGACCACCCTGCTCCAGTCCCCCCGGGGGGTGGTGGAGGCGGTGCCGGGGCAGGACTGGATCCGCTCCCGGCTGGGCGTGTTCCCGCCCCCCCTGCCCCGGCCGATGGCCTTTCTGGCCCGTCCGGGGCCGCCGCCGCTGGCGCCGATGGGCCTCGACTATCCCGGCCCCGCCGGCACCATGCCCCGGGTGCCGGCCTGGAAGCTGCTGGAGGCGCCGCCGTCCACCTGGCGGGGACGCACCGTGCTGATCGGCGTCACGGCCCCCGGTCTGGGGGACCTGCAGGAGACGCCCGTGGGGCCCATGGCCGGCACGGAGATCCAGGCGGTGGCCCTCGCCAACGTGCTGCAGAACCGGGGCCTGATCCGGCTGCCCCTGGCGGGAGATGCGTTGCTGTTGCTGGGCTGGGGTGGGCTGATCGGGGCGCTGCTGCGGCGACCCGCGAGTGCCGGCGGCACCCTGCAGGTGGCCCTGCTCCTGGCGGCTGGCGTCCTGCTCACCGGCTGGGCCCTGTGGGCCGTGGCTCTGGTGCGGCTGCCCCTGGCCGCCCTGCTGCTGGCCCCCGTCGCCGGAGGTGGGGTGCGGGCCGTGGGTCAGGGGCTGGCGGAGAGCCGGGAGCGGGCCTATCTGCACCAGGTGCTGAGCCGGCGTGTCTCCCCCACCCTGCTGCGCGACATCCTGCGCAGCCCCGGGCCGGTGTGGAACCAGGCGGTGGGCAGCCGGGCCCGCTGCGCCGTGCTGTTCAGCGATCTGGTGGGGTTCACGCCCCTGAGTGCCGTGCTGGAGCCGGCCGAGCTGTTCACCCTGCTGAACCGCTACTTCGAGGCCATGGCCGGGGCGGTGCTGGAGCAGGAGGGCCTGCTCGACAAGTTCATCGGTGACGCGGTGATGGCCGAGTTCGGGGTGCCCCGCAGCAGGGGGGATGCCCAGGAGGCCCGGGCCGCGGTGCGGGCCGCCCTGGCGATGCAGGAGCGGCTGGAGGCCCTCAATGTCGAGCTGGCTGCGGCGGGCACGCCGCCGCTGCAGCACGGGATCGGCTTGCACTTCGGTGAGGTGATCGCCGGCAACCTGGGCTCCTCCCAGCGCCTGGAGTTCACGGTGGTGGGGGCCAGCGTCAACGTGACCAGCCGCCTGGAGGGACTGACGCGCCTGTTCCCCGAGCACCCGATCCTGGTCAGCGGCGATCTGCTGGCGCTGCTGCCGGAGGAGCTGGAGGTGCTGCCGCTGGGGAGCCACGCCCTCAAGGGCTGGCCCGTCCCCCTGGAGGTGTACGCCCTCCAGGGGCTGCAGGTAGCGGCCGGTCCCAGCGAAACGGCGCCAGCAGTTCGGAGCTCGCCCCAAAGCGCTGGTCGGCCGCCGTGATCGCCTCGGCGATCAGCTCCGCGGTGATGGCCGCCAGCAGCACGCCGTTGCGGTGGTGGCCCGTGGCCAGCCAGACCCCCTCGATCGGGCCGGGGCCCAGCAGCGGTGCGTCATCAGGGGTGCCGGGCCGGAAGCCCCACCAGCGCTCCATCGGCGGCCACAGGGCCGCCTCCGGCAGCAGGGCGGCGATGCCGGCCTGCAGCTGTTTCTGTCCCTCGGGGGTGAGGCCGTCGTCGAAGCCGGCCTGCGGTTCGCTGGTGGCGCCCACCACCAGCAGGCCGTCCTCCCGCGGCACCAGGTAGGTGCCGGGTCCGAACACGACCCGCTCCAGGCTGGCCCTTGGGCCCTGCAGCGACAGCATCTGGCCCTTCACCGGATGCACCGGCAGCGACGGCAGCAGCCGGCCGCTCCAGGCGCCGCAGGCGAGCACGGCCGTGCTCGCGGCGATGGCGTGCTCGCCCCCCTCGGCCCGGCGCAGCCGCACCCCCCGCAGGCGCCCGCCGTCACCGGTGAGCAGCTCGAGCACCTCGGTGCCCTCCTCGAAGCGCACCCCCAGGGCGGCACAGGCCCGCTCCAGGGCGCGCATCAGGCGGCGGCGGTTGTCGATCTGCCCGTCCTGGGCGAACAGCAGGCCCGCCCGCCAGGCGGTTCCGATCCCCGGCACCTGCCGCTCCAGGCCCGCCCGGTCGAGGGGCTCGCCGAAGGGGGCCGTGGGGTAGGCCTCCCGCTCGGTGGCACCGGTGAAGGGCACCACGATGCCGCAGGGGCGCAGGCCGCAGGGCAGGCCGCTGTCGGCCTCGATGCGGGCCACCCAGGCCGGTATCCGCTCCAGGCTGGCCTGGCCCAGGGCCAGCATCGGCCCGCTGAGACCTTCAGCGTGGGGGGCCAGCATGCCGGCGGCGACGAAGCCGGCCGCCTCGCTGCGTCGGCGGCTGAGCACGGTGGCGCCGCGGCCGAGGCGGGCCAGCTGGTGGGCGATGGCCAGGCCCATGAGGCCGCCACCGAGGATCAGGACGGGTTCGGCGTCGGGAGGGGGGCCAGCCAGGGCGCTCATCTCCAGCTCGGAAGGCTCCCATTCAAGCGGCTGCCGGCCGCTGCCTAGGATCGCCCCCAGTGCCTCCGGCCGAGCGCGGGGGGCCGACAGCGCCGGCAGGACTCGCGACCATGGCTGAAGGGAACAGGGCGGAAGGCAAGGGCCCCGGCATGGCCGATGGCCAGGACAATGCTGCTTGGGAGGCCGTCATCGGTCTGGAGACCCATGTCCAGCTGGGCACCGCCAGCAAGATCTTCACCGCCGCCTCCACCAGCTTCGGCGACGATCCCAACACCCACATCGACCCGGTGGTGTGCGGCCTGCCCGGCACCCTGCCGGTGCTCAACCAGAAGGTGCTCGAGTACGCGGTCAAGGCGTCCCTGGCCCTCAACCTGCAGGTGGCCGAGCACAGCAAGTTCGACCGCAAGCAGTACTTCTATCCCGACCTGCCCAAGAACTACCAGATCTCCCAGTACGACCAGCCGATCGCCGAGGACGGCTGGATCGAGGTGGAGGTGGCCGAGAAGGGCAAGGAGACGTACCTCAAGAAGGTGGGCATCGAGCGGCTGCACATGGAGGAGGACGCCGGCAAGCTCGTCCATGCCGGCAGCGACCGCCTGGCGGGCTCCACCCACTCGCTCGTCGACTACAACCGGGCCGGCGTCGCCCTGGCCGAGATCGTCTCCAAGCCGGACCTGCGCACAGGCCGGGAAGCGGCCGAGTACGCCTCGGAGATCCGCCGCATCATGCGGTACCTGGGCGTCAGCGACGGCAACATGCAGGAGGGATCCCTGCGCTGCGACGTCAACATCTCCGTGCGCCGCGGCCCCGACGCCCCCTTCGGGGTGAAGGTGGAGATCAAGAACATGAACTCCTTCTCGGCGATCCAGAAGGCGATTGATTTCGAGATCGCCCGCCAGATCAAGGCGTACGAATCCGGTGAGCCGGTGGTGCAGGAAACCCGCCTCTGGGATGAGGCCAAGCAGCTCACCAGGAGCATGCGCAGCAAGGAGGGTGCCAGCGACTACCGCTACTTCCCGGACCCGGACCTGGGGCCGATCGAGGTGAGCCCCGATCAGCGGGAACGCTGGCGCTCCGAGCTGCCCGAACTGCCGGCGGCCAAGCGCCACCGCTATGCCGAAAGCCTGGGGCTCTCGATCTATGACGCCAGGGTGCTCACCGATGAGCGCCCCATGGCCGAGTACTTCGAGGCGGCGGTGGCGGCCGGGGGCGACCCCAAGGCCGTGGCCAACTGGGTCACCGGCGACATCGCCGCCCATGTGAACGCCAACCGGCTGTCGATCAACGAGCTGCCCCTGGGGCCCGAACAGCTCGCCGAGATGGTGCAGCTGATCGAGGCGGGCACCATCAGCGGCAAGATCGCCAAGGACCTGTTGCCCGAGCTGCTCGACAAGGGCGGCTCGGCGGCTGCGATCGTGGAGTCCCGCGGCCTGGGCATGATCTCCGACCCGGCGGCGATCGCCGCCATCGTGGCGGAGCTGCTGGCGGCCCACCCGGAGGAGGTGGAGGCCTTCCGCGGCGGCAAGACCAAGCTGCAGGGCTTCTTTGTGGGGCAGCTGATGAAGCGCACCGGCGGCCGTGCCGATCCCAAGCTGGCCAATCGGATCCTCAGTGAGCAGCTGAAGGGCTGAGCGCCGCCTCCACCTGCGGCACCAGCGCCTGGGGCCCGCCGCGGTTGTCGAGCACCACCGTGGCCAGGGCCCGCTTGCGCGCCAGGGGCCACTGGGCCGCCAGCCGGGCGCGGGCGTCGTCAGCGCTGAGCCCGTCCCGTCCCATCAAGCGCTGGAGCTGCTGGTCCTCGTCGCAGTCCACCAGCCAGATCTCGCTGCAGAGCGTGTCCAGCCCCGCCTCGAACAGCAGCGGGATCATCAGCACCACCGCAGGAGCCTCCCGCAACCGCTCCAGTTCGGCGGCGAAGCGCAGCCGCACCAGCGGATGCACCAGCTGCTCCAGCCAGCGAAGCTCGGCGGCGTCATTGAACACGATCCGCCCGAGGGCGGCCCGGTCGAGTTCGGGGGGGTCTCCGGTGGCCACGGAAGCGCCGTAGCGCTCCGCCACGGCCCGGGCGCCGGGGCTGCCCGGCTCCAGCACCTCGCGGGCATAGACATCCGCATCCAGTATCGGCAGGCCATGGGTGGCCAGGAGGCGCCCCACCGTGCTCTTGCCGCTGGCGATCCCTCCGGTGAGACCGATGCGGCGCTGGGGGGGAAGGGCCATCGGGCCAGTCTGGGCTGGCCGCTGCCTGCGCCGGGTGCACGCCGTTTCAGGATGCCCCCAGTGGCCGCATTGCCTTGACCCACCCCTGGACCCCGATCCCCGGAGGCGTCACGGCCCCGGAGGGCTTCCTGGCCGCCGCCGTCAGCGCGGGCCTGAAGGCCTCCGGCCGGCCGGATCTCTCCCTGCTGCTGGCGCCGGTGGGGGCGGTCTGCGCCGGCACCTTCACCACCTCGCTGGTGCGGGCGGCGTGCGTCGACCTCTGCGCCGAGCGCCTGGCGGCCGGCGGCGGCCAGGCCCGGGCGGTGCTCACCAACTCCGGCCAGGCCAACGCCTGCACCGGAGAGCGCGGCCTGGCCGACAGCCTGCGGGCCACCGCTGAACTGGCCAGGCGGCTGGGCCTGTCGCCCGAAGAGGTGCTGAACTGCTCCACCGGCGTGATCGGTGTGCCGATCCCGATGGAGGTGCTCGTGGCGGGCCTCGATCCCCTGGTGGCCGCCCTCGGCCCCGCAGGCGGCGGCGCCGCCGCCGAGGCGATCCTCACCACCGACCTGGTGGCCAAGGACATCGCCCTGGAAGCCTACCTGGGCGGCCGCACGGTGCGCATCGGCGGCATGGCCAAGGGGTCGGGGATGATCCATCCCAAGATGGCCACGATGCTGGGCTATCTGACGTGTGATGCCGGCGTGCCGGCCGATGTCTGGCAGGACATGGTGAAGCGGGCGGTGGATCGCTCCTTCAACGCGATCACGGTGGACGGCGACACCAGCACCAACGACACGACCCTGGCCTTTGCCGCCGGTGAGCCCCTGGATCCGGGGCACTTCGAGGCCCTGGAGGCCGGCCTGACGGCGGTGTCGCAGCACCTGGCCCGGGCGATCGCCCGTGACGGCGAGGGCGCCACCTGCCTGATCGAGGTGCGGGTGGAGGGCGCCACCGACGACGCCGGCGCCCGCGCCATCGCCCGCACCGTGGCCGGTTCGTCGCTGGTGAAGTGCGCCGTGCATGGCCGCGACCCCAACTGGGGCCGGATCGTGGCCGCCGCCGGCCGGGCCGGGGTGGCCTTCGACCCGCTGGCCGTGGCCCTGTGGCTGGGGGAGCACCAGCTGATGGCGGCGGGCCAGCCCCTGGCCTTCGACCGCCCCGCCGCCTCCGCCTACCTGAAGGCCAGGGCCGCGGGCGCCTACCTGGTCGACGACACGGTGGAAATCCGGCTGCGGGTCGGCGAGGGCCCGGGCAGCGGCCTGGCCTGGGGCTGCGACCTCTCGGACCAGTACGTGCGCATCAACGCCGACTACACCACCTGAACCCACTGGCCGGCCCCCATGGGTGCCGGGGCCGCGCCTGGGCAAGATGGCAGTGACTGCGCTGACGTCGATGGTCACGGCCAGGCCCTCTTCCCCTCCCAGCGGGCCCCCCCCCAGCGGGCCCCGTGCCCGCGCGGGATCCCGCACCGGCTGGGACTGGCGGGTGTGGTGGATCGTCGGGCTCTGCTTCGGGCTGGGCTATGCCGCCAGTCTCCGGCTGCTGAGCCTGGGCGGGGAGGAGGAACGGGGCAACCGCCAGCGCTTCGATGTCCAGGCCGCCCCCGGCACGACGCTGGAATCCCTGCGCCAGCGCTTCGGCGGCGAGGCCCGGGAGATTCGCGGTGACCTCGATCTGATCGATCTGGAGCAGCAGCAGAAACAGGAGCAGGCCGACCTCGAGGAGCGACGGCGGGGCATGGAGGAGCGCGAAGCGCAGGAGCGGCAGCGGTTGCTCGAGCCGAGCGAGGATCCGCTTCAGGGCGACCAGCTGGCCGCGCCAGGGGCCATCGAAGCCGCCCCCCCACCGGCCCCCTCCCTGCCGGCGCCCCGGACACCGCCGGCCCGCGAGCGGGAGGCCGCCGGTCCCGCACCTGTGGCTCCGCCTCCGGTGAGCGCTCCACCGGCTCCCGGAACCCAGCCCTGATCTGCCACAGTTCGGTGACTTCTCCGGCCTTGTCATGAGCGCGCCGAAGTCCCTCGCCATGGCGGCCATGAACCGCCTGGCCGCCCGCCTGGGCAGCGGCCTGGCCGATGCGGCAGCCAGCCTGGCGGTGCTCGCCCAGGACGCTCCCGCCCGGGTGCAACAGGAACTCAGTCTGTTCTGGGAAGAGGTGGCCATGGAAGCCGAACGGATCGAGAACGACCGCAGCGCAGCCGCGGCCCCAGGAAGGGGCTGATCCTCCGACGACCCCCAGGAGCGGATCGATGCCCTGCGGGCCAAGGTGGCCGAACTCTCCAGACGCCTCGATCAGGTCCCAGCCACCGCCCCCGATGGTCCGCCGCGGTCTCCGGGGCAGGCCTGATGGCGGCCCCTTCCACCCCCGGGGTCCTGCTGTCCCGCTTCTGGCGGCCCCTGCGCATCTGGCGTCTGGTCGTCCAGTTGCTGGCAGGCCTGTGGTGGGACGGCCGGCCCTGGACCTACCCGGGGGGCCGGACCCCCGAACGCCAGGCCGCCCGCCAGCGCCACCGGGCCCGTTGGCTCACGGCCCAGTTCCTTGAGCTCGGCTCCGCCTTCATCAAGCTGGGGCAGCTGCTCTCGGCCCGCCCCGATGTGCTCCCCGCCGACGTGGTGGAGGAGCTGGCCCATCTGCAGGACCGGGTGCCGGCGTTCCCCTTCGCGGTGGTGGAGTCCCTGCTGGAGCAGGAACTGGGGGAGCGGCGGGCGGAGATCATTGATCTGGCGGTGGAGCCGCTGGGGTCGGCCAGCCTGGCCCAGGTGCACCGGGCCAGCCTGCGCAGCGGACGCCAGGTGGTGTTCAAGGTGCAGCGGCCGGGGCTGGAGCGCCTGTTCCGCCTCGATCTGGAGGTGCTCCAGCAGGTGGCGGCGGTGGTCCAGCGCCATCCCCGCTGGGGCGCCGGCCGCGACTGGGTGGGCATCGCCAAGGAGTGCCGCCGGGTGCTGCTGCGCGAGCTGGATTTCCGCCTGGAGGCGGAGCACGCCGCCCGTTTCCGCCAGCAGTTTCTCGATGACCCCGGCATCCGTATTCCGGCGGTGATCTGGGAACTGAGCTCCCGCCGGGTGCTGTGCCTCGATTACGTTCCGGGCATCAAGATCAACGATCGGGAGGCCCTTGTCCGTGCCGGCATCGACCCGGCGGCCGTGGCGGAAAAGGGGGCGGCCAGCTACCTGCAGCAGTTGGTCCGCTTCGGCTTCTTCCATGCCGATCCCCATCCGGGCAACCTGGCGGTCGCCGCCGACGGGTCGTTGATCTACTACGACTTCGGCATGATGGGCCAGATTTCCGAGCGGCTGCGCAGCCGGCTCGGACGGATGGTGCGGGCCGCGGCGGCCCGGGATGCGTCCTCCCTGGTGGACGAGCTGCAGCAGGCCGGACTGATCGCCGCCGGCATCGACCAGGGGCCGGTGCGGCGGCTGGTGCGGGTGATGCTCACCGAAGCCCTCACGCCACCCTTCAGTGCCAACGTCATCGACAAGCTCTCCGGTGACCTCTACGAACTCGTCTATGGCCAGCCGTTCCGGCTGCCGCCCGAGCTCATCTTCGTGATGCGGGCCCTCTCCACCTTCGAGGGGGTGGGCCGCAGCCTGGATCCGGGCTTTAGCCTGATCGCCATCGCCCGTCCCTACCTGTTGCCCCTCATGACCGCCAGCGGCAACGGCCCCAACGAACTGTTCAGCGAGCTCTCCCGCCAGGCGGCCGAGGTGGGCAGTCGCGCCTTCGGGATCCCCCGGCGCCTGGACGAGAGCCTGGCCCGCATCGAACAGGGTGATCTGCAGGTGCTGATCCGGGCCGGCGAGACGGACCGGCTGCTGCGGCGCCTGGCCCTGGCGCAGCAGAGCGCCGGCCAGTCCTTCCTGCTCGGTGCCCTGGCGGTGGCGGCCTCGCTGCTGGCGGTGAGCAGCCGTCCTGCCCTGGTGGCGGTGCCCCTGGTGCTGGCACTGCCGGTGGCCCTCTCCTGGCTGAAGCTGCAATCGCGGCTCAAGCGCGATGGCCGCCTCGACCAGTTGCCCGGGGTTACTGCAGCCCCACGCAGGGAGTGAATCGGGGCCCTCAGTGCCAGGACATCGGAAGGGCGTCACCATCTAGGGGCCGGGCCTCCAGCAACGACTCCAGGGACCTCTCCCTGAGGTAGTCGGTCACTTGTTCAGCGTTCGTCACTTTCCTTGTCCAGACTGGCGATGTGTCCTGCCGGATCAGGTCTTCGTCGGGATTGGTGAGAGTGGCGATCGGTTTCTGAAACACATCGCCCAATCCCTGGGCACAAAGGAGTGCATGGACCGTTTCACTCTGTTGATGATTGGGGTGGTCGGACCAGTCGTCATAGTTGATGACGCAAGGTTGGGACTGGATGGATTCTGGATCCGCTGATCGGGTTGATTGGCAGGCTTGACTGAGTTTGAAAATGGATAGGTAATAGTTGGATATCTTTTTGCAATAGTCCACGAAGGATGCTGGGTAGATCGTCGCCTTACGTTGGGTCGTGTCGACGCGACTCCAACGGCGATGGTCAGTTTTGATCAGTGAAATGTAGCTGTCAAGGAGTCGACGCTGATGGAAGATATGGGGGTAGGTGCGGCACAAAGTCCCCATGTTCGCCTGAGACAGATGGCCGGGGAACAATTCCAGGACGAGAGTCCCGTCCACGGCATCGAGCAGCTCGCAGACCCTTATGGCAATGCTTGGCTCACGGAAGATGTTATAGGCGGGACCAATGCGCTCACTTGTATTCTGCAGCCATCTTGAGAGTTGAGCCATGGCCTTGGAGTTTGAGTTCCTACGGCATACCAGGCTTAGTTGGTAGAGAGCTTTTGACGCTTTGGTCATGGCGACATTCATGCGAATGGCCCGGGCTGGCATCTTTCCCTTGATGATGGGATCGGCAAGGAGTCGATGTCCTGCTTCGCTTAACGTGTATGGCTGTGAGTAAAATCGAAGTCCACTCGTTTTGTCCGGAGTCGTTAAATAGGCTTGTGGGTGGAAGGGTTCCCTGGCGAACTCCACGTTCATCGTTTGCAGCAATTGCCCAAAGCGGGTGGAGCCAGTCCGAGGCGCAGCGATGCTCAGATACAACATAGAGTCGTTAATCGAAAGGTACTGAAGCGTGTCGGCATGCCTGATGGCCCATTTTGCATCCGTTGACTGATACCAGACGGCAATCCTCTTCCCTCATTCAGGCTCTGTCATTCCGGCCGCATGTCTGGACACACTTCCCAAGCCCGGTCTTCGCCCCGCTGCTTCGCTACACGGCTTCAAGTTGCGGTCAAGCGGGTCAGGACTTACCGCGTGGCCCCCGGTCTTCCACCCCGGCGTAGATCGCCTGGCTGCCCAGTTCGTCCTCGATGCGCAGCAGCTGGTTGTATTTGGCGACCCGGTCGCTGCGGCTGAGCGAGCCGGTCTTGATCTGTCCGGCCCGGGTGGCCACGGCCAGGTCGGCGATGGTGACATCTTCTGTCTCGCCGCTGCGGTGGCTGATCACGCTGGTGTAGCCGGCCCGCCCGGCCAGATCGATGGCTTGCAGCGTTTCGGTGAGCGAGCCGATCTGATTCACCTTGATCAGGATCGAATTGGCGATGCCCTGCTCGATCCCTTGCTGCAGGCGGCTGGTGTTGGTCACGAACAGGTCGTCGCCCACCAGTTGCACCGTGCTCCCCAGGCGTTCGGTCAGCAGGCGCCAGCCCTCCCAGTCGTCCTCGGCCAGGCCGTCCTCGATCGACACGATCGGGAAGCGGTTCGCGAGGGCCGCCAGTTGGTCGACCATCTCGGCGCTGGTGTAGCTGCCGCCGCCGAAGGTGTAGCGACCATCGGCATAGAACTCTGTGCTGGCCACGTCGAGGGCCAGGGAGATCTGGTCGCCGGGGCGGTAGCCGGCCTTCTCGATCGCCTGGATCAGCAGTTCGCCGGCCGCGTCGTTGCCGGCCAGGTCGGGGGCGAAGCCGCCTTCGTCGCCCACGGCGGTGGAAAGGCCCTGGTCCTTCAGCAGACCCTTGAGGGTGTGGAACACCTCGGCGCCCATGCGCAGGGCCTCACGGAAGCTGCCGGCCCCATGGGGCACCAGCATGAACTCCTGGAAATCCAGATTGTTGGAGGCGTGGGCACCGCCGTTGATGACGTTCATCAGCGGCACCGGCAGCAGGGTGGCCATCGGGCCGCCCAGGTAGCGGTAGAGGGGCAGGCCCAGGGCCTTGGCGGCCGCATGGGCGGTGGCCAGGCTCACCGCCAGGATGGCGTTGGCGCCGAGGGCAGATTTGTTGTCGCTGCCGTCCAGCTCGTTCATCGCCTCGTCGACGGCGCCCTGGTCGAGGGCGCTCAGGCCGCAGAGGGACGGGGCGATGCGCTCCTCGATGTTCTCCACCGCCTTGCTGACGCCCTTGCCGAAGTAGGCCTTCTCGCCGTCGCGCAGCTCGTGGGCCTCATGGGCGCCGGTGCTGGCGCCGCTGGGAACGATGGCGCGGCCACTGGCGCCCCCCTCCAGGTACACCTCCGCTTCCACCGTGGGGGTGCCGCGGGAGTCGAGCACCTCACGGGCCACGATGGAGTCGATGACGAGGTCGAGGGAGTCGTACACAGGGAGTGTGCTGGTGGGCGAATCCTATGGGTGGCCCTCCACCCCTGCCTGTGTTCCCTGCACCACCGCCTGGCGATGGCCCGGGTCCCCGGGCCCCTGGTCAGAATGGCTCCAGCTGGTCCAGCGCCGATGCGACTGCTTCACACCATGCTCAGGGTGGGCGACTTGGAGCGCTCCCTGCGCTTCTACATCGAGGTGCTCGGCATGAAACTTCTGCGCCGCAAGGACTATCCCGGCGGCTCCTACACCCTGGCCTTCGTGGGCTACGGCGAGGAGCAGAACACCACGGTGCTGGAACTCACCCACAACTGGGGCACCGAGGCCTACGACCTCGGCACCGGTTTCGGCCATCTGGCCATCGGCGTGGATGACATCTACGCCACCTGCGCAGCCATCGCCGCCAAGGGCGGCCGGGTCGTGCGGGAGCCCGGGCCGAAGCAGCACGGCACCAGCGTGATCGCCTTTGTGGAGGATCCCGACGGCTACAAGGTGGAACTGATCCAGACGCCGCCCCTCTCCGATGCGCCCTGACCCCCGCCTGGGCGACGACCGGGGGCCGGTCGGCATGGCCGCCAGCCTCACCAGCGATCCCGACCGCTTCAGTGACGCCGCCTGGGATCTGCTGATCGCCTCCCAGGAGCAGGCGAGGCGCTGGCGCCACGGCGCCATGGACGTGGAACACCTGCTGCTCACCCTGTTGCTGAACCGGCGCTTCTCCACCTGGGTGGCGCCGCTGCCCCTCGACGAGGACCGGCTGCTGGATCGACTGGAAAGCTTCTGCGCCGAGCAGCCAGCCGGCGATGGCGGCATCCTCTACATCGGCGATGCCCTCGAGGATCTGCTGGAGGAGGCCGATCGCCGCCGGGCGGCCTGGGGATCCCGGCTGCTGGATGTGCCCCACGTGCTGTTGGCCCTGCTGGTGGATCCCCGCATCGGCGCGTCCCTGCTGGTGGAGGAGGGGCTGAGCGAGGACCTGCTGCTGCGCCAGTGGCGGCCGCTGCCGGCCGTTGCCGATCCCCCCGCCGCCAAGCCCCCCGCCGCCAAGCCCCCCGCCCCCATGCCCTCCCCCGCAGCCCCGCCGTCGCCGGCCCCTGGGCCTGCATCGGCGCCTGAATCGGCGCCGGCGGCACGGCCGGACACCGGCCTGACCCTGCAGCGGGAGGGGGATCCCGAACCCGGTGCTCTCGACCGCTACGGCCGCGACCTCACCGCCGCCGCCCGGGCCGGTGAACTCGATCCGGTGGTGGGACGGGATCCGGAGATCCGCCGGCTGATCCAGGTGCTCTCACGCCGCAGCAAGAACAATCCCGTGCTGATCGGTGAGCCCGGCGTCGGCAAGACCGCGGTCGCCGAATCCCTGGCCCAGCGGATCGTGGCCGGCGAGGTGCCCGACGCGCTGCGGGGTCTGCGGCTGGTGGCCCTGGATCTGGGGGCCCTGATCGCCGGGGCCAAGTTCCGCGGCCAGTTCGAGGAGCGCCTGCGCAGCGTGCTGGCCGAGGTCCGCGACAGCGACGGTGCCAGAGGCGCCGGCGGGGTGGTGCTGTTCATCGACGAACTGCACACGGTGGTGGGCAGCGACCGCTCCGGCACCGATGCGGCCAGCATCCTCAAACCGGTGCTGGCCCGGGGCGATCTGCGCTGCATCGGCGCCACCACCCCCGAGGACTACCGCCGCAGCATCGAAAAGGACCCGGCCCTGGAGCGGCGTTTCCAGCAGGTGGTGATCCGCGAGCCCGATGGCCCCACCTGCCTCGAAATCCTGCGGGGCCTGAAGGAGCGCTACGAGCTTCACCACGGCGTCACCATCACCGATGGGGCCTTGGTGGCGGCCTCCAGGCTGGCGGCTCGCTACATCAGCGACCGCTGCCTGCCCGATTCGGCCATCGATCTGATCGATGAGGCCGCCGCCAACCTGCGCATGGAGGCCACCTCCAAGCCCCAGGTGGTGGAAGCGGCCGAGGCGGACCTGCGGCGGGTGGAGCTGGACCTGCTGGCGGCTGAGCTGGCCCCCCTGGAGGAGCGCCTGCAGCTTCAGGAGCAGCGGCGCCTCGCCCACGAGCAGCTCGATCGGCTGCAGCGCCGCTGGGCGGGGGAGCGGGAGCGCCTCGAGGAGCTGCGCGAGCTCATGCACCAGGACGAGGACCTGCGCCACGCCATCGCCGAGGCGGAGCGGGACGGGGACCTGGAGGAGGCCGCCCGGCTCCAGTACGACCAGCTGCACGGGGTGCAGCAGCGCCGTGCCGCCGTCGAGGCGGAGCTGCAGAGCGATCCGATGCTGCGCGAACAGGTGGAGGAGGGGGACATCGCCGATGTGGTGGCCCGCTCCACCGGCATCCCCGTGCAGCAGCTGCTGGCCGGGGAACGGCAGAAGCTGCTGGAGCTGGAGCAGCGCCTGGCGGAGCGGGTGATCGGCCAGCCGGAGGCGGTAGCGGCGGTGGCAGCCTCGATCCGCCGCTCCCGAGCCGGCATGCAGGCCCCCACCCGGCCGGTGGGGTCGTTCCTGTTCCTGGGGCCGACGGGTGTGGGCAAGACGGAACTGGCCAAGGCCCTGGCGGCGGCCCTCTTCGATGAGGAGGAGGCCCTGGTGCGGCTGGACATGAGCGAGTTCATGGAGCGCAACGCCGTCGCCCGCCTGGTGGGGGCACCCCCTGGCTACGTGGGCTACGAGGAGGGGGGCCAGCTCACCGAGGCGGTGCGCCGCCGTCCCTACGCCGTGCTGCTCCTGGATGAGGTGGAGAAGGCCCATCCCGATGTGTTCAACCTGCTGCTGCAGGTGCTCGACGACGGCCGGCTCACCGATTCCCAGGGCCGCACGGTCGACTTCCGCCACACGGTGGTGATCATGACCAGCAACCTGGCCAGCCGGGCGATCCTGGAACGGGCCCGCTCCGGCTCCAGCCCCGATGGCGGCGGGGATCCGCATCAGCCGCTGGAGGGGGAGCTGGCCCAGGAGCGTGCCCTCGATCTGGCGGTGGAGGAGGCTCTGTCGCGCCAGTTCCGCCCGGAATTTCTCAACCGCATCGATGAAGTGATCCGTTTCCGGCCCCTCGCCCGCACCGATCTCGAGCGCATCGTGCGGCTGCAGCTGGCGGAGCTGGCCGCCCTGCTGCGGGAGCAGCACCTGGAGCTGGAGCTGGATGAAGCCGTCGTGGTGGCCCTGGCCCAGCAGGGCTACGAGCCGGAGTACGGCGCCCGCCCGCTGCGGCGGGTGCTGCGGCGTCGCATCGAGAACCCCCTGGCCACCGAATTGCTGGAGGATCATTTCAGTGGCGCCAGGGGCGTGCGGCTGGAGCTCGCCGGTCCTGGGGAAGCGGGCTTTCGCTTCCTTCCCCTGGGGACGGAGGGGAAGGACGTCCGGTAGGGTGATCGTTTGTCGATGCTTGCCGACGTAACGGCAGCCATCGGAATCCACACCGTGGAACCCATCCCCCCCGTCACCACCACCACGAGCAGTCCCGACGGGCCCCTGGCCCAGAGGAATGGCCTGTCCGAACCCGATGAGGGGCCGGATGGTGCTGCGCCCGAAGAGGAGGCCCCCAGCGGTTTCCTTGCGGTCACCCTCGCAGAGCTGCGCAAGGTTGTCTGGCCGAGCCGCCAGCAGCTGTTCAGCGAATCGGTGGCGGTGATCCTGATGGTGAGCCTTTCGGCTGCGGCCATCGCCGCGATCGATCGCTTCTATCACTGGGGATCGGCCCAGATCTTCCGTTGATGACCCTTCCCCTGTCTGCCGTGCCCGAGACCGTGCCCGAGTTCGAACCGGACGCCCCCGAGGTGCTGGAGCTGCCTGGCGAAGGCCCTGACCCCGTCGCCGAGGCGGGTGAAGCCACCAAGCCCCAGGTGGCCCGCTGGTTCGCTGTTCAGGTGGCCTCCAGTTGCGAGAAGAAGGTGAAGGCCACCCTCGAGCAGCGGGCCGTCACCCTGGGGGTCAGCAACCGGATCCTCGAGATCGAGATCCCCCAGACCCCAGGTGTCAAGCTGAAGAAGGACGGCAGCCGCCAGTCCATCGAGGAGAAGGTGTTTCCCGGCTACGTGCTGGTGCGCATGGTCCTCGATGAGGACACGATGATGGCGGTGCGCAGCACCCCCAACGTCATCAACTTCGTCGGCCAGGAGGAACGCCGCGCCACCGGCAAGGCCAGGGGACACATCCGCCCCCGGCCCCTCAGCCGCCAGGAGGTGGATCGCATCTTCAAGCGTGCCGCCGAGAAGAAGCCTGTCCTCAAGGTCGACCTCACCGAAGGCGACCAGATCCTCGTCACGGCCGGTCCGTTCAAGGACTTCCAGGGCGAGGTGATCGAAGTCTCCGGGGAACGCAGCAAGCTGAAGGCCCTCCTGTCGATCTTCGGCAGGGAGACCCCGGTCGAGCTCGAGTTCTCCCAGATCAGCAAACAGAGCTGATCAAGCGGCGGCCGCCTCCCTGCGGAGGGCGGCCCAGGGTGGACCTCTCCAGGACCGCCACGCTGCCGGGCCGGCCACCGCCCCGGCCATCCGCAGTGCTCCCGCGAGGGAGTTCCGTCCCGCTCTCCCGCAAGGGAGTTCCGTCCCCCAGCCCAGCCGATGGCCAAGAAAGTCGTAGCTGTGATCAAGCTGGCCCTCCAGGCCGGCAAAGCGAACCCCGCACCACCGGTGGGCCCTGCCCTCGGTCAGCACGGGGTCAACATCATGGCGTTCTGCAAGGAATACAACGCCCGCACCCAGGAAAAGGCCGGGTACGTGATTCCGGTGGAGATCTCGGTCTTCGAAGACCGCAGCTTCACCTTCATCACCAAGACCCCGCCCGCCTCGGTGCTCATCTCCAAGGCCGCCGGCATCGACAAAGGTGCCGCCACGTCCGCCAAGGGCGCGGTGGGTGCCATCAGCCGCGCCCAGCTCGAGGAGATCGCCAAGACCAAACTGCCCGACCTCAACTGCTCCAGCGTGGAGTCGGCCATGCGCATCATCGAAGGCACTGCCCGCAACATGGGCGTCGCCGTCAGCGACTGACCCTCCCCGGGGGTCATCCCTTTCCATTCACCTACCTGGGGGAGACCGGCCACGGTCGTCCGCACCCCTTCCTGCCATGACAAAAACCTCCAAACGCTTCACGGCTCTCGCCGCCAAGGTCGAGGACCGCGCCTACGAACCGCTCGAAGCCATCGAGCTGGTCAAGGACTCCGCCACCGCCCGCTTCGACGAAACCATCGAAGCCCACGTGCGCCTCGGCATTGATCCCAAGTACACCGACCAGCAGCTGCGCACCACCGTGGCCCTGCCCCACGGCACCGGCCAGACGATTCGCATCGCCGTGATCGCCCGGGGCGAGAAGGTGGCCGAAGCCAAGGCCGCCGGTGCCGATCTGGCCGGAGATGATGAGCTGGTGGATCAGATCGCCGGCGGTGCCATCGAGTTCGATCTGCTGATCGCCACCCCCGACATGATGCCGAAGGTGGCCAAGCTGGGCCGGGTGCTCGGTCCCCGTGGCCTGATGCCGAACCCCAAGGCCGGCACCGTCACCACCGACCTGGCTGGCGCCATCAGCGAATTCAAGGCCGGCAAGCTGGAGTTCCGGGCCGATCGGGCCGGGATCGTGCATGTGCGCTTCGGCAAGGCCAGCTTCCCCAGCGCCAAGCTGCTGGAGAACCTCAAGGCCCTGCAGGAAACCATCGACCGCAACAAGCCCAGCGGTGCCAAGGGCCGCTACTGGAGGAGTCTCTATCTCGCCTCCACCATGGGCCCCTCGGTGCAGGTCGACTTCGCCGCGCTCCAGGACATCAAGCAGGAGAGCTGAGTCCCTGCCGTGCCTGGGTCGTCATGGGTGCGGATCGGTGGCTGGGTGGCGGTTCCGCTCACCCTGCTGACCCTGGGCTGGGGCCTGCTTTCCAGGCCCGGCGCCGGTTCCATTGCCTCCCTGCCGCCGGAGCCGTCCGGATCGTCGCCCAGCCGCGGCGGTCCGGTCACCTTTGTCGGCGATTCGCTCACGGCCCAGGGCGACTGGCAGGCGGCCTTCCCCGACCGAGTCGTCCATAACCAGGGCGTCAGCGGCGACACCAGCTTCCAGCTGATGGCCCGTCTGCCGGCGATCCGCCGGACCGGTGCCCGCACCTACCTGGTGATGGTGGGGATCAACGACATCGTCTGGGGCTACGAGCCCGGCCGCATCGCCGCCCGGATCCAGTGGCTGCGCACGGGCCTGCAGCTCGGTTCCGGCGCGCGGGTGATCGTCCAGTCCACCATTCCCTGTGCCCGCTTCCGCTGTGGCGCCGACGGGGTGCGCCGGGTGGCGGAACTCAACCAACGGCTCGCCCGGCAGACGCCAGAGCGGGACTACGTCGATCTCACCCCGGTGATGGCGGATGCCGATGGTCTCAAGCGCGCCTACACGGTGGATGGCGTCCATCTCAACGCCGCTGGTTACGCCCGCTGGCAGGCACGGCTGCGGGAACTGGGCCTGCCGTGATGTAGGGTCAAGAGCTGGATTCGTCCAGAAGGGCACGCGCCCAACCCAAGACAGCAGGTCGAAAGGGTCGTCGATTCCGGTCGCTCGTTC
>NZ_JAGQBG010000139.1 GCF_024345515.1 Cyanobium sp. N5-Cardenillas | reverse complement strand
ACAGTTCGAGGCGATCCTGCGCCAGCTGGACATCCGCCAGCCCCGCAACGGCCTGGCCCGCACCGACGGGGAAGCCCGGGCGGTGGCGGCGGCCGTGGGGTACCCCGTGGTGGTGCGTCCCAGCTACGTGCTCGGGGGCCGGGCCATGGAGGTGGTCTTCGACGAGGAGGAACTCAACCGCTACATGGTGGAGGCGGTGCAGGTGGAACCCGACCACCCGGTGCTGATCGACCAGTACCTGGAGAACGCCATCGAGGTGGATGTCGATGCCCTCTGCGACCGGGAGGGGACGGTGGTGATCGGCGGGCTGATGGAGCACATCGAGCCGGCCGGGATCCACTCCGGCGACTCCGCCTGCGCCCTGCCCTCGGTGTCCCTGGGGCCCGAGGCCCTGGCCACGATCCGCCGCTGGAGCAGGGATCTGGCCCTGGCCCTGGAGGTGCGCGGCCTGATCAACCTGCAGTTCGCCGTGCAGAACGACGGCGCCGGCAACGAAACCGTGTTCATCATCGAAGCCAACCCACGGGCCTCGCGCACCGTCCCCTTCGTGGCCAAGGCCACCGGCGTGCCCCTGGCCAAGATCGCCAGCCAGCTGATGGCCGGCCGCACCCTGAAGGAGCTGGGCCTGCTGGCCGAGCCCCAGCCGCCCCGCCAGACCGTGAAGGAAGCGGTGCTGCCCTTCAAGCGCTTCCCCGGCGCCGACACCCTGCTGGGACCGGAGATGCGCTCCACCGGCGAGGTGATGGGAATCGCCGCCAGCTTCGGCCTGGCCTACGCCAAGGCCGAACTCGCCGCCGGTGAACCCCTGCCCACCGCCGGCACCGTGTTCCTCTCCACCCACGACCGCGACAAGCCCGCCCTGGTGCCGGTGGCCCGGAATCTGCTGGCGGCGGGCTTCGCCCTCACCGCCACCGCCGGCACCGCGGCCATGCTGGCCCAGGCGGGCCTGGCGGTGGAGCCGGTGCTCAAGGTGCATGAAGGCCGCCCCAACATCGAGGACGCGATCCGCTCCGGCCTGGTGCAGCTGATCGTGAACACGCCGGTGGGGCGCCAGGCCGCCCACGACGACCGCTACCTGCGCCTGGCGGCCCTCGACTACGCCGTGCCGACGGTCACGACGATGGCGGCGGCGAGGGCGGCGGTGGAGGCCATCGCCGCCCTGCAGCAGCAGCAGCAGGTGGAGGTGGCCGCCCTGCAGGACATCCACCCACCCTGGGTAGGGTGAGCGCCCGATCGTCCTTCCCCCCTGTGACCAGCACCCTGGCCGCCCAGCCCGTCGCCCCCGGCACCGACCTGCGCGAGGCCTTCCGCGCCGCCTACGAGAACCGTTACACCTGGGAGCCGGGCTTCGGCGGCTACGGCGGCCGTTGTGTCTGGGAGCAGGATGGCCGACGCCTCGAAGGCACCTTTCAGGTGGGCGCCGACCTCAAGGCGACGGTGGAGGGACTCGCCGATGAAGAGGTCCACAAGGCCGTCGCCTCCCAGCTCTGGGAAGTGGCGATCCACCGGGTGCGCCGTCCCTTCGAGCAGACCCACGGCGCCAACACCTTCACCGCCGGCGACACCGATGCGGTGGGCACCGAGGTGATCATGGGCGGCAAGGCCGAGGGCGACCGCTACCGCATCAAGGACAACGTGGTGACGATGGTGCACCGCCACATCCACGGCACCGTGGTGACGATCTTCACCGAGAGCACCACCGACACGGGCAGCGGCTACCTGAGCCACGGCTACACCAGCCGCTACAGCGACCCCGCCACCGGTGAGGCCCGCGGCGGCACCAGCCGCTTCACGGACACCTTCGTGCCCCTGGCGGCCGTGGGCCCCTGGGTGCTGAGTGAGCGGGTGGTGGAAACCGAGGCCCACGGCGACACCCCGGCCGGCCGCCAGGTGTTCCGGTTCGAGGATCTCGCGCCCCTGGCCTAGGCCCGGGGCTCAGGGCAGCGGCTCGATGGCTTTCAGCTTGTCGTTGAGCTGGCTGGCCATCGCCTGCCGGCCCACGGCCAGCACCTTGAGGGTGTCTTCGTGCATGCGCAGCTGCGCATCGGCCACCTGCATCCCCCGCACCAGCTCCTTGATCTCGTCGGGCAGTCCGTTGAGGTCGTAGCGGAGGCCCTCGAAGGTCAGCACGGGCGGTTGCTGGCTGGGAGTTTCCAAGGGGATGGGCGCAGTGCGGGGCCAGCCTAGGGGGCCGGGTCGATCCGGGTCCCCCCGGGCGGGCTCAGGCCTCCAGGCGGATGAACTGGCGTTCGCACAGCTCCCGGTAGCGGCCACCGCTGGCCATGAGTTCGTCATGGCTGCCCTGCTGGACGATGCTGCCGCCGTCGAGCACCACGATCAGATCGGCCTCCTGCACGGTGGCGAGCCGGTGGGCGATCACCAGCACGGTGCGCCCGGCCATGGCCTGCTGCAGGCCCTGTTGCACCGCCTCCTCGGCCTCCGCATCCAGGGCGCTGGTGGCCTCATCCAGCAGCATCACCGCCGGGTTGCCCAGCACGGCCCGGGCGATGGCCAGCCGCTGCAGCTGGCCGCCGGAGAAGTTGCTGCCCCGCTCCTCGAGGCGGCTGTCGTAACCGCCGGGGAGGCTCTCGATGAAGTCGGCCGCATTGGCCAGCCGGGCGGCCTGGCGGATCTGTTCGCTGCTGGCGGGGCGCCCGAAGGCGATCGCCTCGGCCACGGTGCCGGAAAAGACGCTGCTCTGCTGGGGCACCAGGGCCACCGCGCGGCGCAGGTCCCGGGCCCGCAAGTCGGCCAGGTTCTGGCCATCGAGCAGCACCCGGCCGCTCTGGGCGGTGTTGAAGCGCAGCAGCAGCGAGAACAGGGTGCTCTTGCCGGCACCGGAGGGGCCTACCAGGGCCACCACCTGGCCCGGAAGGATGTGGAGATCGAGCTGGCGCAGCACCGGGCTGCCGCCCCCGTAGCCGAAGCTCACCCCGTCCAGCACCAGCTCTCCGGAGACCGTTCCCAGGGGCCTGGCGTCGCCGTGGTCGGGTGGTTCCACCGGTTCGTTCTCGATCGCCCGCAGCCGCTTCAGCGAGGCCTGGCCCTGCTGGAACTCGTTGAAGTTGGTGGTGAGGTGGGAGATCGGATCGATCAGCATCAGCAGGGCGGCCACGTAGCTGCTGAACCCCTGGCTGTCGAGGCCGCCGGCCTTGATCCGCGCCGCCCCGATCAGCAGCACCGAAAGGATGCCCGCCGCTTCGATGAAACCCACCACCGGGTGCTGCAGGGCCAGCAGTTCCAGGGTGCGGTAGCGGGCGCGGCGGTGCAGATCGATCTCGGTGTCGAACCGCTGCTGCAGCCAGGGTTCGGCGGCGAAGGCCCGCACCAGGGGCAGGCCGCCGATCGCTTCACCCAGCAGGGCCGCCAGATCGCTGACCTGCTTCTGGCTGCGCTCGGCGGCGTTCATCACCCGGGCCCCGAAGGCACTCACCATCAGGGCCACCAGTGGGGCCAGCAGCAGGGTGGCCAGGGCCAGGGGCCAGTCGAGCCAGATCATGTAGCCCAGCACCACCACCAGCTGCAGGGCGCTGGGGGTGGTGTCCTGGATCGTCTTGTAGATCACTTCCCCTACCCGGTCGGCGTCTTCCGTGAGCCGGTAGGTGAGATCGCCGGCGGAGAGTTTCTCGAGGGCGCCGAAGTCGAGCCGCTGCAGGCGGGCGAACAGCTGCCGCCGCAGCTCCTGGCTGACCCGCAGGGCCGGGCCCGCCAGCAGGGTGTCCTGCCCGAACTGGGCGATCTTCTGCACCAGGAACACCGCCAGGGCGGCGGTCACGCTGCGCAGCACCTTGCTGAAATCGCCGGCGCCGATGGCCGGGATCAGCTGGCCCGCCAGCCAGGCCAGCAGGGGCCAGCAACCCACGAACACGAGCATGCACAACCCCCCGAGCAGGAGGGCTCGCCGATGGGGCTTCAGCAGCGGCCAGAGCCTGCGGAAGCCGGCCGGCGAGGGTGCAAGCATCGACGAACCCTATCAGCGCTCTCCGGGCGTTCCCTGACGGTGAAGCTGGATCAGTTCCTCAAATGGCAGGGCCTCGTCGGCACCGGCGGCGAGGCCAAGCAGCGCATCCAGCGCGGCGATGTGACCGTGAACGGCACGATCGAGACCCGGCGCGGCCGCCAGCTGGCCCCGGGCGACGCGGTGGCCATCGACGGCCGCGAGGTGCTGATGCTCTCCCCTCGCCTGGGCCGTGGGGGCGATGGCGGCATCACGCCTTAACCTGCCTCGAATGTCGCTGCCGGGAGACCACGTGCGCAAGGCCGTCATCGCAGGCAACTGGAAGATGCACATGACCTGCGCCCAGGCGCGGGTGTTTGCGGCCACCTTCCGGCCCCTGATCGCCGATCTGCCCGAGGACAGAGAGGTGGTGCTGGCCCCTCCGTTCACGGCCATCCCCACCCTGTGCCGGCACCTGGCCGGCGCCGGTGTCGCCATCGCCGGCCAGAACGTCCACTGGGAGGAGAGCGGCGCCTACACCGGCATGATCTCCGCCCCGATGCTCCTGGAGCACGGGGTCACCCACGCGATCGTGGGCCACAGCGAGCCGCGCAAGTACTTCAGCGAAACCGACGAGCAGATCAACCTGCGGGCCCGCACGGCCCAGAAGACAGGGCTGATTCCGATCCTGTGCGTGGGCGAGAGCGACGACCAGCGCGAGGCCCGCGAGACCGAGCGGGTGATCCACCGCCAGGTGGAGCAGGGGCTGGAGGGTGTCGACCCCCTGCGCCTGATCGTGGCCTACGAGCCCATCTGGGCGATCGGCACCGGCAAGACCTGCGCCGCCGAGGAGGCCAACCGCATCTGCGGCCTGATCCGCGGCTGGGTGGGCCACCCCGAGGTGGTGGTGCAGTACGGCGGTTCGGTCAACCCCGCCACCATCGACATGCTGATGGCCCAGAGCGACATCGACGGCGTGCTGGTGGGTGGCGCCTCCCTCGATCCGGTCAGCTTCGCCCGCATCGCCAACTACCAGGTGCCGGTGCCCGTCTGAGCTGCCTGCCCCCGCTCTGAACGCCGTGGGCGACGCCGCGCCTGTCGCCATCCCGCCCGGTTTCCGCTGGGGGGATCGCACCCTGGTGATGGGGGTCCTCAACCTCACCCCCGATTCCTTCAGTGACGGCGGCCGCTTTGAGGCCCCCGAAGCGGCGGTGCGGCGGGCCAGGCTGCTGCATCGCCAGGGGGCCGACCTGCTCGACCTGGGGGGGCAGAGCACCAGGCCCGGGGCGCCCGAGGTCGGTGCGGAGGTGGAGATCGCCCGGGTGCTGCCCGGCCTGGGGCGGATCCTGGCGGCCCTGCCACCCCCGGCGGCCGGCGGCCCCCTGCTCTCGATCGACACCTTCCTCGCCCCGGTGGCCGAAGCGGCCCTGGCGGCCGGCGCCCATTGGATCAACGACGTCAGTGCCGGTCGCCGTGACCCCGCCCTGCTTTCGGTGGTGGCGGCCGCCGACTGCCCCTGCGTGCTGATGCACAGCCGCGGTGACAGCCGCACGATGGACGCCCTGGCCCGCTATGGCGACGTGGTTGCCGAGGTGCGTGATGAGCTGTTGCGCGCCACCGACCGGGCCCTGGCGGCGGGGGTGCGTCCGGAGCGAATCCTCTGGGATCCGGGGCTGGGTTTCGCCAAGACCACCGCCCACAACCTCACCCTGCTGCAGGGGCTGGCCCTGCTGCGGGCGGAGGGTTTTCCCCTGCTGGTGGGGCCCTCCCGCAAGCGGTTCATCGGCGAGGTGCTGGGTGAGCCCCGCCCCCGGGCCCGCCTCTGGGGCACCGCCGCCGTCTGCGGCCAGGCCATCGCCGCCGGTGCCGATGTGCTGCGGGTGCACGATGTCGGGCCGATCGTGCAGACGGCCCGCATGGTTGATGCCCTCTGCCGCCCCTGATCCCGTCCGGCCGATCAGTCCGGCAGACCCTCCTGTCGTCCCGTCAGCAGGGTCTGCACCATCAGCCGCAGGGTCGTCCGGTTGCCGCCGGCGGCCCGCCAGCTTTCCAGCCACTGCAGCAGCGGCGAGGTCGTCTCCGCGCCATCGCTCTGGCCGATGCCCAGCCGTTCCAGGAAGGCGCTGGCATCATCGAGGCAGGAGCCCCCTTCGCCGAAGCCATCCAGCAACGGATCGAGGGCGGCCAGCAGGGTCTCCAGCTCGGCGGTGCTCAGCTCCGGCAGAGGCTCGATCATCGAAGCAGGCTGGGGCGGCGTTGCCACTCATCGCCCCCAGCATGACGCCTGGACGGCGTTTTCCCGCCGGCCCAGGGCGGCCGCTCGTTGCCAACGCCCCTAGGCTGGGTCCAGCACAGTGCCGCAGCTGCTTCCACCGTGCTGAAACTCTGCCTGCAGGTGCTCGTCTGCGTCACCATCGCCCTGCGTTGCATGGTGATTTTCGGCCATCTGCGCAAGCTCTGGCTGGCGGACGGACTGGCCGGCGACTTCCGGCGTGAACTGCGCCGGCGCGGCCTGCTGATGACCCCTCCGCCCCTTCCCACCGACGCGCGCGCCCTGCCCCACCGCGCCGACCCCTGACGCCGCTGCGCGACGCCGATCCGTGAGGCCGATCAGCGCCGCCTGGAAGGCGCGCCCGCCAGGTGATGCACGGCGTGGATCACGACGCCCCACAGGTCCGCGCCACCGCCATCGCTGCTGCCACTGGCATCGGCACCGCTCCCCTCGTCGCTGACGAGCACCAGGGGCGGGCTGGTGCCGTCGCTGGCCACCAGCCACAGGCCGGTGCCGCGGCGGGCCAGGCGCCGCAGCAGGAAGGCGCCGCCATGCACCGCCACCACCACCATGCCCGGACGGGGATCGACGCTGCGGTCGATCACCAGCAGGTCGCCGTCGACGATGCCGTCCCCCCGCATGGCATCGCCGCTGACGCGCATGAAGAAGGTGGACAGCGGACAGGGGACCAGTTCCACGTTGAGATCGATGCGGGCCTCCACGTAGTCGTCGGCGGGGCTGGGGAAGCCGGCGCTGACGGCCTCCGTGGCCAGAAGACAGAGGAGCGCTGCGGCCCCCTGCCGCGGGGGCAGCGGCACCTGGGGAGGGAGGGAAGGCATCGGCCCACGGCAGTACGAATGTTCTACTCCGGGCCGCCCCTGCCGCGGGATCATCGGCGGCGACCCCCTGCCGTCAGGCCATGGCTTCGAGTCCGGAGGCGTTGATCGCCCGTTTCGCCCTCCAGCCCCACCCGGAGGGGGGCTGGTACCGGGAGCTGCACCGCTCCGCCGGCCAGGTGCAGCGCCGTGGGGACGGGCGGCAACGCGCCGGACTCACGGTGATCGCCTTCCTGCTGACGGAGGGGCAGTGCAGCCGCTGGCATCGAGTTGAGGGGGCCGATGAGGTGTGGCACCACGCCGGGGGCGACCCCCTCGACCTCTGGCGGCTGCCGCCAGAGGGAGGCACGGCCGAACGGCTGGTGCTCGGTCCCCTCACCGTTGACGCCGCCATCGGTGAGGCCACCGATGCTCCGGAGCCGGGCCCCCTGCAGGTCGTGCCGGCGGGCTGGTGGCAGGCGGCTCGCAGCCGGGGGCGATGGAGCCTGCTGCACTGCTGCGTGGGGCCGGGTTTTGCCTTCGAGGATTTCGTTCTGATGGCCGATCTCCTGCCGTCGGAGCGGCCGGCCGGCGCCGATCCGGCACTGCTCTAGTCCGTTCCGCCACCATGGAGTCGTGATGGATCGGAAGAGGGATGGCCTGTCCGAAGTGCGGCAGCTGGGCCGTGCGCGCCGACCGCAGCCTGGCGGGTCGCATGGTCTGTGCACGCTGTGGGGAGCCGCTGGGGATCGGCAGGGCCCGTCGGATCGCCAGCGGCACGCGCCGCCGGGGGCAGGGGCGCGGCAACGCCCTGGCTCTGCCCCGTCGCTGGGGCCTGTGGCTGATGCTGGGGTCCCTGCTCACGGTGTCGGCGTTGCTGGCCAGCGTTCCGGAGCGCCCGAGCCGGCCGCCGGAGCGCCGCGGCGCCGACCTCACCCAGGGCCCGCTGCCGCTGCGGCCCGGCGATCCCGGCCGCTTCGAGCCTGTCGCCATCCGCTGACAGAGGCGATCCCGCCCTGATCCCATCGGCGATCATGGGATGTAACGATTATTGAAATACCATGGCCAGGGCCAACCCGTTCGCCAACCTGGCCGACCTCAGCATGCGCCAGTTGCGCGAGCTGGCCAGGACCCTGGGCATCCAGCGCTACAGCGCCCAGGACAGGGGTGGTCTGGCCGAGGCCATCGCCGATCGCTCGGGCGAAGCCGGTGCTGTGCTTCCGGAAACACAGGCCCCGGCGGGACGAACGGTTGCGGCCCTGGAGGCGGAGATGGCCCCGGCCCCCCGGCCCGCCGCCGAGACCCGCGTCGTCTTTCTGCCCCGCGATCCCCAGTGGGCCTACGTCTTCTGGGACATCTCCGAGGACGACCGCAGTGA
>NZ_JAGQBG010000138.1 GCF_024345515.1 Cyanobium sp. N5-Cardenillas | reverse complement strand
CCTTGCGCAGCTTCACCACCTGCTTCACCCGATTGCCGCCCACCGGCTCGGGGGTCTGCAGATCAAAGATCTTCAGCGACAGGTTGCGCTTGGTGGCCTTCTGGCGCAGCACGTCGACCACCGCGTCGAGGGTCATGTCACTGGCGGTGGTGATCGTCAGGCTGGCCTCCTCCACCTCAATCTCGGTGTTGGAGTCCTTGAGGTCGTAGCGCTGGCCCACCTCGCGGCGCACCTGGTCGACGGCGTTCACCAGCTCCTGGCGGTCGAAGTCGGAGACGACGTCGAAGGAATAGCTGTCGGCCATGGGGCGGGCGAAGGCAAGGCAGCGCCAGCCTAGAAAAGAGACCCCTGCCGCCCTGTCCCGATGGCCACCTCCCTGCTCAGCCCCCTCCTGGCGGCCAGCATCGCGCTGCCGGTGCTGCCGGTGGCCGCCGGCGGACCCTTCGCCTGGTCGCTGGTGCTCTCAGGCGCCGTGGTGGTGCTCAGCCTGATCCCCCTGGGGGCCGCCCGCTCCCAGGCCGATTTCAAACCCTCCGACCTGGCCGCACCGCGGGCGATGTTCGAGCGGCTGCCGGCCTGGGGCAAGCGGGCCAACTGGGCCCACCAGAACAGCTTCGAGGCCTTCACCCTGCATGCCCCCGCCTGCCTGCTGTGCCTGGTGGTGGCCCCTGGTGTGCTGGCGGCCTCCCCCTGGCTGGCGCTGGCGGCCTGGCTGCACCCGCTGCTGCGGGCTGGGTACCTGGCGGCCTACGTGGCCAACCTGCCGCCCGTGCGCAGCCTCTGCTGGGCCGGGGGCATTCTCTGCACCGCCCTGATGTACAGCGAAGGGCTGCGGGCGGTGCTGCGCAGCTGAGTCAGCTGCCGCCCTTCTCCTGCAGCCCCTTCAGCGCCGCCAGCAGCGACGCCGGGCTCTGGGGATCCACCATCAGCACCGATCCGCCGTGGGCGGCGGCCATCTGCTGACCCATGGCCATCCAGTCCTTGGCCAGCAGCAGCCGCAGGCCCTCGCCCGCCGCCGGATGGGCCTCGATCACCGCCGCCAGCTGGGTGGCCGACTCGGCCCGCGCCTTGGCCAGCAGCAACTGCTGCTTGGCCTGGGCATCGGCATCGAGCAGCACGGCCTCCTGCTTGGCCTTGGCATCGAGCACCAGGGCCTCGGCCCGGCCCCGGGCCGCGTTCACCTGGGATTCCCGTTCCCCCTCGGAGCGCAGGATCGCCGCCCGCTTCTCCCGCTCGGCGGTCATCTGCTGCTCCATCGCCTGCTGTACCCCCTGGGAAGGCTGGATGTCGCGCAGTTCCACCCTGGTCACCTTGACGCCCCAGGGATCGGTGGCCTGATCGAGCTCCTTGAGCAGGGTTTCGTTGACCTCGCTGCGGGTGGTGAAGGTCTGGTCGAGGTCGAGCTTGCCCATCTCGGCCCGGATCTGGGTGAGCACCAGGTTGACCATGGCCGCCTGCAGGTTGTCGACGCCGTAGTAGGCGCGGGCGTGCTCCAGCAGCTGCCAGTACACCACCGCATCCACCTCGATCGAGACGTTGTCGCGGGTGATGCACTGCTGGGGCGGGATGTCGAGCACCCGCTCCTTGAGTGATTCGTGGCTCACCACCCGCTCCAGGCCGGGGATCACCAGCGACAGGCCGGGGCGCAGTTCGCGGTCGTACTTGCCGAGGCGCTCCACCAGCATCGAGCGGCTGCTGCTGGTGACCTTGACGCCGCTGATGCCCAGGCCGGCCAGCACCACCAGCACCGGAATGATGAGCGCTTCCATGCAGCCTGCTTCACTGGCGCCACGCTAGGCAGGATGGGGGGGAAGGCCAACGGTGCCGTTGCGTTCGTTGTCCTCGCCACCGCCCCTTCGCCCCCTGCCGATGCCCGCACCCCCGATCCTCTGGCTGGCCCTGGCGGGGGTGCTGCTGGTGCTGGAGCTGGTGGGCGCCGACGCGGACGGCCTGCTGCTGGTGGGGGCCGTGGCCGCCCTGCTGCTCACGCTGGTGGCCATCCTGGTGCCGGTGGTGCCGCCCCTGGTCCAGGTGCTGCTGTTCGCCGCTCTGGTGGGGGCCGGCTACGGCTGGATGCGGCGCTGGTCGGCGGGGCGCCAGGCGCGCGCGATCCCCCCCGGCGACCGGGCCGAGCTGGCGGAGGTGACCACGGCCTTCGATGCCAACGGCGAGGGCCGGGTGCGCTGGCAGGGCCAGAGCTGGGCCGCCCAGAACCTGGCGCCCGACCAGCTCCTGCCCCCCGGCGCCCAGGTGACGGTGATGGGCCGGGAGGGGACGCGGCTGCAGGTGCTGCCGCGCCCGGAGTCGCTGCCGGGCTCGAACGGCCTCGGCTAGTCGAAGAACATCAGGCTGACCACCTTGCCCATGTCCTCGGCGGTGCGGCAGCTGGAGAGCAGGGTTTCACTGTCGTGGAAGGCGTAGCAGATCAGCTGGTCGCAGCGGTTGATGATCTCCTGGTTGCAGAGGCTGCTGGCCATCGGCAGCGGCAGCTCGTCGTTCTCGGGCTTCTCCACCAGGTGCAGCACCCGCTCCAGCTGGCTGCGGGATTCGCCCGGCTGGCGCTCCAGGCTCTGGGGCAGCAGCACGGTGAGCCGGGCCGGATCCACCTCCAGCACGCTGCGGATCACGGCCGCATTGACACCCTGGGCACCGGAGGTGATCAGGTTGTGGCCCTCCTGGGCCAGGGAGCGGGCCACCAGCTCCACCAGATGGATCGACACCACCGGCACATGGCGGCTGCCGAGGAAAGCGATTCTGCGTTTGCCCCGGTCCTGGAGCATGGCCAGCTCCTGGGCGAGCGTATCGATCCGGTCCAGGGCCGGAAGATCTAGGGACCGGGTCACCCGTTATCGACAACCAACGACCTGAAACTAGCAGCGCCCTCAGGCATGGACCGCCAGGCGCAGCCGGCCGAACAGCCGTTCGAAGTGGCAGTTCTCCTCCACCAGGCGGATCGCATAGGTGGCCTTCACCGCTTCATGCAGCCGCACGTGGCCGATGGCGGCATCGATCACCTCCACGGTGGTGAGGGTGTCGTGCTCGACCTTGAGCACCGGCACCTCCAGTTCCTCGGCGCGGCTGATCAGCTGGGGCAGGGGTTCGCCGGCCCCCGTGAGGATCAGGCACTGGGTGGAGGCCTCCAGGGCGGCCAGCTGGATGTCGGTGCGGTCGGCACCCGTCACCACCGCCATGTTGCGGCGGCGGCGGAAGAACTCCATCGCCGAGTTGACGTTCATGGCGCCGATCGAGAGGGTCTCCACCAGCAGGTCGAGGCCGTCGTGGCAGCAGAGCACGGTGGCCACGAGGCGGCGGGCCAGCTCCTCCACCGTGACGCTGCGCAGCAGGGGGCTGCGGGGCATGACGCCCAGCACCGGAATGCCCAGCCGCTCCAGGGCCGGCACCACCGACTCCCGCACGTCCGGCACCATGTCGGGCAGCACGGCGTTGAGCACCACACCGGCCAGCAGATCGCCGAGCTGGCGCCGGGCTTCGAGTAACGCATCGACGCTGCGGCTGTCGCTCCAGTTGTGCACCAGCAGCACCGGCGCCTGCAGGGCGTGGGCCAGCTGCACCAGGCCCAGGCCGTAGAGCTGGCCCTCGCTGAGACTGCCGGCCCCCTCCAGCAGCACCAGGCGATCGGCGTCGTCCTGGATGCGTCGCTGCAGCAGCGTCAGGCCCTCCCCGGGGGTCAGGTCCCCCGCCAGCAGGCGCTCCCGGGCGGCCGCCGGCTCCAGCACGTGCAGCGAGGGGATCAGCTGCTCCCGGGCCAGTCCGAGGGTGTCACCGATGAAGCGGACATCGGGATCGAGCAGGGGGTTGTCCGGCGCCGCGTCGGGAAAGTTGTCGAGCGGGTCGTCCATGCAGGTGACCAGCGGCTTGCCGAAGGCGAGCGGCACGCCCGCGCGGGCGAGCTGGCGGCCAAGACCGAGCACCACCGCCGACTTGCCGCTGAAGGGTTCACAGGAGCCGATCAGCAGGGGGATGGACATGGGTTGACCTCGCCGGGTCCTGCAGGTGCGGGGCAATCTAGGCAGCACGTCCACTGCAAGCCCATGCCGGCCCCGTCGACCGACTCCCTCACCGTGGCCATCACCGGGGCCAGCGGCGCCCTGGGCCAGGCCCTGCTGCGCCGCTGGCACGGCCGCGGCGCCCAGCTGATCGCCCTCTGCCACAGCAGCGCCCCGCTGCAGTTGGACGGGCCGGACGGGCAGCCGATCCCCCTGCGCCAGGTGCACTGGCAGGTGGGCCAGGAGGCGGCCCTGGAGCCCCTGCTGGCGCAGGTGGACGTGCTGGTGATCAACCACGGCATCAACGTCCATGGCGACTGCAGCGCCGCAGCCACCGAGCGCTCCCTGGAGGTGAACGCCCTGAGCGCCTGGCGGCTGCTGGAGCTGTTCGCCGCGGTGGCGCAGCGACGCCAGGGGGCGCGGCGGGCGGAGGTGTGGGTGAACACCTCGGAGGCGGAGATCCAGCCGGCCGTGAGCCCCCTGTATGAAATCAGCAAGCGGCTGCTGGGCCAGCTGCTCAGCCTGCGGGCACCGGAGCTGGCCCGCACGCTGCGGCTGCGGCGGCTGGTGCTGGGACCCTTCCGCTCCGCCCTCAACCCGGTGGGGGTGATGGGGGCCGACTGGGTGGCCGGCGAGATCCTGCGGCAGGCCGACTGGAACTGCAGCCTGATCATCGTGACGCCGAACCCGCTCACCTACCTGCTGATGCCGCTGGCCACCCTGGGCCGCTGGGCCTACGTGGGCCTGCTCAGGAAGCCGTGAGGGCGGCAGTGTTGGCCGGACCTAGAAGTCGCGGTCGGTGAGGATGTCGCAGCCGTCGGAGGTGACGACGATGGTGTGCTCCCACTGGGCCGAGAGGCTGCCGTCCACCGTCACCACGGTCCAGCGGTCCTTGAGGGTGCGGCAGGCCTTGCTGCCGGCATTGAGGATCGGCTCCACCGCCAGGGTCATGCCGGCCCGCAACTGCATGTTGGGCAGATCCCTGGTGCGGTAGTTGAACACCGAGGGCTCCTCGTGCAGGTTGCGGCCGACGCCGTGGCCCGTGTAGTCCTCGACAATCGCGTAGCCGTGGGCCTCGACGTGGTCCTGCACGGCGCCGGCCAGCTCCAGCAGGGTGCTGCCGGCCTTGACCGTGGCCAGGCCTTTCATCAGCGATTCCTGGGCCACCCGGCTGAGGCGGCGGGCCTCCTCGGGCACCCCCTCGCCGACGCAGAGGGTGACGCAGCTGTCGCCGTGGAAGCCCTCGAAATAGGCGCCGGTGTCGATCTTGACCAGGTCGCCGGCCTTGATCACCCGCTTGGCGCTGGGGATGCCGTGCACCACCTCGTTGTTGATGCTGGCGCAGATGCTGGCGGGGAACCCGTGGTAGCCCTTGAAGCTGGGGGTGGCCCCCATGGCGCGGATGCGGGTTTCGGCGTGGCGGTCGAGGTCGCCGGTGGTCATGCCCGGGGCGGCCATGTCGATGATCTCGCGCAGCACCGTGGCCACGATGCGGCTGGCCTGGCGCATGATCGCGATCTCCCGCGCCGATTTCACCTCGACACCGCGGCGGCCCTTCTGGATGCGGGGGCCGGCCTGGGTGAGAGGGGTGCCGCCGCCCTTGACGCCGTTGGTGCTGGCCAGCAGATCGGCGAACAGGTTCATGCGAGGGGTACGGGCCGGACAATCAAGTTATCAATGGCGTCCCTCCCGTCGTCGGTTCCCCGTGTCCAAAGCCACCCCCGCCGCCCCCTCCTGGGGGGTCCGCCTGCGGCAGGCCCATGCCTGGCTGGCGCCGCTGGTGCTCGCTCCGCTGCTGCTCTCGGCCGTCACGGGGGTGGCCTACCGGCTGCTGCGCGACTGGGGTGGGCTGAGCCGGGACCAGGCCCATCCGCTGATGGTGCTGCACGAGGGCGAATGGCTTCAGGGCTGGGTGGGCGAGGTGGGCGAGTCGCTCTACGTGCTGCTCAACGGCCTGGGGTTGCTGTGGATGCTGATCACCGGAGGCTTCATGGCCTGGGAGCGGTTGCAGCGGGGCTGGCGGCGGAGTGGGGGGAAGGGGGTCACCTGAGGCGGTAAGGTGTTGGTTTGGCCTGGCGCTCCGAGAACAGGGATGGCAACCGAGATCGATCCGTCCACGGAAGTGGACCCACAAACCCCAGACGCGGAGCCCCAGTCGGTGGAAGCGGAAACTGCGGCTGAACCCGTGACGGCAACTGCCGCCACCACGGTGACGGTGACCACCGGCAAGCTCAGCGCCCGGGCCCTGATCGACGAGTTCGAAGCGGCCCAGCTGAAGAGCGACCTGCCTGAGATCTACGTGGGCGACACCGTCAAGGTGGGCGTGCGGATCCGGGAAGGCAACAAGGAGCGGGTGCAGCCCTACGAGGGCGTGGTGATCGCCAAGCGTCACTGCGGTCTCAACCAGACCATCACCGTGCGCCGGATTTTCCAGGGCATCGGCGTGGAGCGGGTGTTCATGCTGCACAGCCCCCAGGTCGCTTCCGTCAAGGTGGAGCGGCGCGGTAAGGTGCGGCGGGCGAAGCTCTTCTATCTGCGTGACCGGGTGGGTAAAGCCACTCGCGTCAAACAGCGCTTCGATCGCTGAAGCCTGGATTCTCGGGATTTCATTGCCCGTGTCTCCCTTTCACGCTTTCCAGGGACCATCGCCTTGCGCCGTTAGTTCAGTTGGTAGAACGCAGGTCTCCAAAACCTGATGTCGGGGGTTCAAGTCCTCCACGGCGCGTTCGATGGTCCCATTTGTAGTCTCGTGGTTCCGGAAATGGAGTTGGATCTACAACCCGGTGATGTGGTCAAGGTGCTGGAATCAGCGGCCCTTGGCTGGGTTCGGGCCCGGGTGATCCGGGTCAAATCCGGAGGTCGGGTCGTGGTCCAGAGCGACCAGGGGCGGGAATTCACCGCCAGGGGCAACCAGGTGCGCCTGATTGAACCCGCCGGCTTCCGCCCCTGAGGCCAGGGCGTTCCGGCGCCATCGCGCCCCAGTCCAGGCCTGCCGTCCCAGCTGAACATCCCCATCTGCCCCGTGCCCTGCACGGGGCTTTTTGTGTGGCCGATCGGCGTCCTGACCGCACCAGCCGGCGTGGACAGGCGGCGTTGACGGCGTGGCGTTGACGGTGGGACGGGTGACGATGGATACTTCCTTGGTCGGCGTCCACGCCGTCGCGATCGCCCATCGGCGCCGGATCCACCCCTCGGGGCGATTCGAGCCTCGAACGACGGTCTGGGACTGTAGTTCAATCGGTTAGAGCACCGCCCTGTCACGGCGGAAGTTGCGGGTTCGAGCCCCGTCAGTCCCGTTCTCACCACCTGGAGCCGCTTCCGTGCCCGCAACGGTTCCCGTACGCGTTCGCCTGGCCCCCAGCCCCACCGGCACCCTGCACATCGGCACCGCCCGCACGGCGGTGTTCAACTGGCTGTTCGCCCGCCACCTCGGGGGCGCCTTCCTGCTTCGGATCGAGGACACCGACAGGGAACGGTCGAAGCCGGAATTCACCGACAACATCCTCGATGGCCTGCGCTGGCTGGGCCTGACCTGGGATGAAGATCCGGTGGTGCAGAGCGCGCGCATCGAGGCCCACCGGCAGGCCATCGCCCAGCTGCTGGCCAGCGGCCACGCCTACCGCTGCTTCGCCAGCGACGCCGAGCTCTCAGCGATGCGGGAGCGCCAGCAGGCCGAGGGCCGGGCCCCCCGCTACGACAACCTGCACCGCGACCTGACCCCCGAGCAGCAGCAGGCCTACATCGCCGAGGGCCGCGAGGCGGTGATCCGCTTCCGCATCGACGACGGCGCCACGATCACCTGGAACGACCTGGTGCGGGGCGAGATGCGCTGGGCCGGCAGCGACCTGGGCGGCGACATGGTGATCGCCCGCCGGGCCCCCGCCGATGCCATCGGTGACCCGCTCTACAACCTGGTGGTGGTGGTGGACGACGCCGCCATGGCCATCAGCCACGTGATCCGGGGCGAGGACCACATCGCCAACACCGGCAAGCAGCTGCTGCTCTACGCCGCCCTGGGGCTGACGCCGCCGGTGTTCGCCCACACCCCGTTGATCCTCAACCAGGAGGGCCGCAAGCTCTCCAAGCGCGATGGCGTCACCTCCGTGGGCGATTTCCGCGCCATGGGCTACACCGCCGAGGCCCTGGTCAACTACATGACCCTGCTGGGCTGGTCGCCGCCGGAGGGGATCGGCGAGCGCTTCAACCTCGAGCAGGCGGCGGCGGTGTTCTCCTTCGAGCGGGTGAACCGGGCCGGGGCGCGCTTCGACTGGGACAAGCTCAACTGGCTCAACGCCCAGGTGCTGCACGGGCTGGCGGCCGGCGAGCTGCGCCAGCGGCTGCTGCCCCTCTGGCAGGCCCGGGGCTGGGGCGAGGGCGTCGGCGCCGATGCCGCCTGGCAGGAGGATCTCTGCACCCTGCTCGGACCCGCGCTCAGCCTGCTGGTGGACGGGGTCGACCAGGCCGCCCCC
>NZ_JAGQBG010000137.1 GCF_024345515.1 Cyanobium sp. N5-Cardenillas | reverse complement strand
CCAGGAAAGCAGCCCAGGCCTTGGAAATGGTGGGCGGCTCGTAGGCGATGGCGGCGGCCAAGGGGGGCGCTCCGTACTGCGCGGAACCTAGGGGCGTTCCGGGATGCCAGCAACCGGTCAGGGGCGCCAGCATGGAGCCAAGGGCACGCGTCGCCATGGAGGTTGATGTCCCCATCCGAGCCACCGGGCCACGACGCGCTCGAGAGACCACCCCAGGGGCCAACCCCCACGCCGGCGGACTGGCTGCTGCTCTGCCGCACGGTGCGCTTCGGTGACACCGACGCCGCTGGAGTGATGCACTTCCACCAGCTGCTGCGCTGGTGCCATGTGGCCTACGAAGAAAGTCTGGAGCGGTTCGGGGTGGCTTCCGGGGAGATCTTCCCCGGTCCAAACCGGAAGCCGGCCGTGGCGCTGCCGATCGTGCATGCGAGCGCCGACTTCTTCAGGCCCCTCGACTGCGGGGATCCCCTGGCCATCGCGCTGCAACCCCTGCAGCGCGATGGCGGCAGCTTCGAGATCCGCTACCGCTTCCTGCACGACGGCCAGGAGGCGGCCATCGGCCTCACCCGGCACGTGGCCATCGACGCAGCGAGCCGGCAGCGGACGGATCTTCCCGGCAGTCTCGTGCACTGGCTGGAGGCCAGCCGGGCTGACGGCTAGCGGCGGTTCAGCAGGGCCCAGGCCAGGGCGGCCAGCTGCAGGGGCAGCAGCGCCGCCATCAGGGCCAGGGGGTGCAGGCCATCGTGCGGTGTGGCCCCCAGGGCCATGAAACTGACCAGCCCACCCCCCACCAGCAGGGCAAGGCCCAGCCGTGGCGGCCGCCTGCCGGCCGGGTGGGGGGCAGCCATCAGAACCACTCCCGGGTGGCGTCGATGTACTGGGCCTGGAATTCCTCCGTCGACTTGGTGAGGTAGATGACACCTTCGATCACCCCGATGATCCCCATCACCGAGGCGCCGAAGCCGCAGGTGAGCACCGTGACCAGCAGCATGATCAGCCCGGGTTTGCTGTAGCCCAGAACGAATTTGTGGATGCCCAGCGATCCCAGGAAGATGGCCAGCAGCCCTGCCGCCAGCTTCTTGTTGCTGGTCTCGACCTGTTGACTGTCGGTCATCGGTGCAGGTGCCGTTCAGAAGGCTTCTAGCGAGTCCAGCCACCGCTGCCAACGTCCCCTCTCCCATTTGCCAGCGGCGGTGGGCGCCAGCGACGGGCAGAGATGCCAATGTCGCGGCCGCTCGGCGGGAGGCCAGGCGGCCGTGAGGGCCTGCAGAACTCCCAGAAGCTCGGCCCCATCGCCCACCCGCCGGGGCCGCACCAGGGCCACCAGGTGCTCGCCCCATTCCGGATCGGGCCGGGCCAGCAGCAGCAGCGCCTCCAGGCCCGCTCCGGTGAGGGACGCCTGCTCCTGCAGCCGTTCCTCCAGCCGCTCCGGGAAGACCGTCTCACCGCCGCTGAGCAAGGCCCCATCCAGGCGGCCCAGCACCTCCAGCCCCTCGCTGCCGAGCCGCCCGGCATCGCCGCTGCGCCACCAGCCGCCCGGCTGCAGCGGCAGGGGCCGCAGCTGGCCCGCCACCAGCCGGCCTGGGCTGAGGCGGCCGCAACGCACCTCCACGGCGCCGGTGGCGCCATCCAGGCGCAGGGCCACGTCGTCCAGGGGCTCGCCACAGCCCGCAGCTCCTTCCAGGAACCGCTGCGGCGGCAGGGCACACACCATGGCGGCGGTTTCGGTGGCGCCGTAGCAGGGGGCCAGGGGCAGGCGGGCGCGGCGGGCGGCGGCCGCCAGCGGAGCCGGCAGCCCCGCCCCCCCCACCCAGAGCACCGCGCAGCCGGCCAGCCAGGCCATGCCCTCAGGACTGGCCATCAACCGGGCCAGCTGGGTGGGCACCAGCGAGAGCAGCACCGGGCGATCCCTCGGCAGGGGGCAGGCCTCGGGCAGGAGCTCCGGCCGGCGCAGCAGCGACGGGGCCAGCGGGCGCCACTCGCCCCCCCAGAGGCGGGCGCGCACCAGGGGCAACAGGCCGCTGACGTGGTGCAGGGGCAGGGGGTCGAGGTGCAGGCAGGCGGCCGGCTCCAGGCCCAGGGCCACCAACCAGCTGGCCGTGGCCTCGGCGGAAGCCTGCAGGTGGGCCAGAGGTTGCAGGCACCAGTGGCGCCCGCCGGCGCTGCCACCGCTACCCACCACCACCGCGGCCCCGAACCGGGCCAGCTCCGCCAGCTCCCCTGGGGCCCCGCCGAGGGCCTGGGCCAGCTCCCCCTGCTGCCCGGGCCCGGCCAGGGCCACCAGGCGCTGTTGGCCCCAGGCCTGCTCCAGCTGGGACACCGCCGCCTCCGGGTCGGCCGGGGCGGGCTCGATCAGCAGGGGTGCCCAGGGGGGATCGGCCACGCGGGGTTTCGGCGGAGCGCCACGGGCAGGCAGCGCCTTGGGGGCACGGTAGGGCTGGCGAGGGGCGGGGGGGCCCGCCCCGTCTCAGGCCGCCGCCGCCCAGACCCGTTGCGGGTCGCGGTCGAACAGGGGACCGGTGGGCGTCCAGTCCGGAGCCAGACCGGGGGCCACCGGCGTCGGGCCCCGCCATTGCAGCGCCGCCAGGTGGGCCGTCCAGCGGGCGCCGATGCCGGTCTCGAAGCCGCTGCTGAGCATCAGCCGGGGAGCCCCCCGGAGCAACTGGGCCAGCAGGGGCCGGGGATCGCCGTCCTGGGACGGGCGCCGCACCTGCCAGCCCCCCCAGTGATGGCGCAGCTCCGGCCGCTGCCGCAGGGATTCATCCAGGGCCACCGGAATCCCCAGGGCCAACTGTTCGAGGCCCTCCTGGTCGCCGGCGGCCAGGGGCTGCTCCAGCCACTCCAGCCGCGGTTCCCGCCCCAGCCGCCCGGCCCAGGCGGCAGCGGTGGCCCGGTCCCAGCCGCCGTTGGCGTCCAGCCGCAGGCGCCCATCGGCCGGCAGGCCCTCCAGCAGCCGCTCCAGCCACCGCCGCTCCAGCCCATCGGGCGCCGCCGCCACCTTCCACTTGACGGTGAGCGGCGCCGGGGCGTCCCCCTGGAGCAGGACATCGAGGGTCGCGAGCATGGCCTCACCGGCGGGAAGCAGCCAGGCCGGAGGCGGAGCGGCGAGCCACCCGCCAGCCGCCACCATCCCGTCGCTCTCCGCCAGGGCGGCCCCCAGGGCGAAGGCCAGGGCGGGCGGCAGCGCCGGCAGCCGCCGTTCCAGGTCGCTCCGCTCCACGGCGGGGCCCAGGGCCGCCAGGGCCGCCGCCACAGCCGGCCTCTCGCCGGGATCCAGCGGCGCCGCCTCGCCCCAGCCGAGGCCGCCGGCCGGGCCCTGCAGCCGCAGCAGCCAGCCCTGCCGGGCCTCGATCCGGCCGCTGGAGGTCTGCAGCGGCCGGGGCAGGCGGAAGCTGAAGGGCCTGGTCTCCAGAGCCAGCCAGCCCTCGGGCCTCCCTTCGGCCGCAAGGGTGCTCACCGGTTCGCCAGCGCCGCCAGCCAGGGGCCAAGGGCCAGGCCAGCGGCCAGCCCCAGGCCGTTGAACGCCGGGAAGCGCAGGGCCAGGAACTTGCTGCCGACGATGCGCTCCGGCCGGTGGTGGTCGTCGCCCAGGAGCCGGATCAGGGCCCGGGCCGGGGGCAGGCCGATCACCCCCAGCAGGGCCGTGGGCGGCCACCAGCCCAGCAGCACGGGCGCCCATTGCAGGGCCAGGGCGGTGGCCACGAACCAGGGCACCAGGGCGGCGGCCCGCTGGCTGCCGAGGCGCACCACCGGCGAGCGCTTGCCGTGGGCGGCATCCTCGTCCACCTGGTGGAAATGGGAGCAGAACAGCACCAGGGTGGTGGCCAGCGCCGGCCCGCTGCCCAGCACCAGCGCCGGTCCCCAGGGCACCCCGCCGGCGCCCTCCCCGGCAGGGGCCAGGGCCAGCAGGGCGGCGGCCGTGGCGCAGGGCCCGAAGGCCAGCCAGCAGAGGGGTTCCCCCAGGCCCCGGTAGCCGAGGCGGAACGGAGGCCCCTGGTAGAGGTAACCCAGGCCGCAGCACAGCAGCACCAGCAGCAGCACCAGGGCGCTGCTGCGCAGGGCCACCAGGGCCATCAGGGCCAGCCCGAGCACCAGGCAGCCGTTGGCCAGAGCGAGCACCCGATCCCGCCGGCCGGTGAGGTTGACCACCGAATGGGGCTTGCCGTGGGTGTCCACGCCGGTGTCGGCATCGAAGACGTCGTTGGCCAGGTTCTCCCAGGCCAGCAGCAGCACCGCCGCCAGCAGGAACAGCAGCAGCTGGTCGGGCCGCAGGGCCAGCCCCTGGCCGAGCCGCCAGCCGGCCGCCAGCAGCACGGGCATCACCGCCACGGCGTACATGGGCCACTTCACGGCGGCGCGCCAGAGGCGGCCGCGGGAAGAGGCGTCAGAGGCGGCGACGCCCCCCGGGGCGTAACGGCTTGCGACGACCTGTGGCTCAGACATGGGGGCCGCGGGCGTTGGGCAGGGAAAGGCCCATACATTTGAGCAGCCTTCCGCCCCGGTCCCTCGGCCCCTTGGTGCAGGCCCCTGCCAGCTTCCCCGCGCTGCTCTCGGCAGCCACCGCCGCCAGCCGGCGACTGGAGGAGGAGGGAGTGCTCAGCCTGGCCCTGCCGATGGCCGCCCTCGACCCCCTCGTGGCCCTGCCCCACCTGGGCGGCAAGGGCGACTTCCGCTTCCTCTGGGACGGCGCCCCCGGGCTCAGCATCGCCGCCGCCGGCCTGTGCAATGGCCTGGAGCTGAGCGGTCCGCGCCGCTTCGAGCTGGCCCAGCGTTTCAGCAGCCTGAGCCTGAACCGCCTGGCCCGGGAACCGGGTCCCTGTCCCGCCCTGGCCCGGCCCCGGGTGCTGCTGGCCTTCGCCTTCTTCGAGAGCCCCCTGCACCCCGGCACCGGCGCCGCGGGGGTGCAGGCGGTGCTGCCCAGCTGGCAGCTGAGCCGCCAGGGCCGCCACTGCTGGCTGCGGCTGCAGCGTGTCCTCGGTGGCGGCATCACGGCCCGCAGCGTGGCCGAGGAGCTCTGGGAGACCCGCCAGCGGCTTGAGGCCCTGGTCGGTTCCGGGCACCCCGGCATCGGCCAGACCCCACCGGTGGGCATCGCCCATGGCTCCCACTGGCAGGCGGGCTACCGCTCCGCCCTCGACCGGGCCCTGGAGCTGGTGGAACGGGGCGAACTGCAGAAGCTGGTGCTGGCGGTGCGCCAGCAGCTGGTGCTGGACGGGCCGCTGGATCCCCTCAGCCTGCTGTCCCACCTGCGCCGCAGCCAGCCCGGCAGCTGCCGCTTCCTCTGGCAGCGATCGGAGCGGGAAGCCCTGGTGGGGGCCTCACCGGAGCGGCTGCTCACCCTGCGGCAGGGGCAGCTGCGCAGTGATGCCCTGGCGGGCACCGCCCCCCTGGGGGAGCCGGCCGACGACCTGCTGCAGTCGCGCAAGGACCGCCACGAGCATGAGCTGGTGGTGGAAACGATCACCGCCGTGCTGCAGAAGGCGGGCCTCAATCCACGCCGGCCACGGCGGCCGCGCCTGGCCCGCCACGGCTCCCTGGTGCACCTGCACACCCCGATCACAGCCGCGCTGCGGGGCCAGGCCCCGCTCACCCTGGCCGAAGTCCTGCACCCCACCCCCGCGGTGGCGGGCCTGCCCCGGCGCGAGGCGATGGCCTGGCTGCGCAGCCTGGAGCCGTTCGAGCGGGGGCACTACGCCGCGCCGATCGGCTGGATCGACACCGAAGGCGACACCGATCTGCGGGTGGCCATCCGCAGCGGCACCCTGCGGGGCCAGCAGCTGGAGCTGACCGCCGGGGCGGGGCTGGTGCGCGGCTCCCACCCCGAGCGGGAGCTGCAGGAGGTGGCGCTCAAGCTGGGGGTGCTGCAGCAGCAGCTCAACCTGCCGCTGGCCGCCGCCTTCAGCCAGCCAGCAGGCGCTCGATGACCTGATCGGCCAGCGGGACGCGCCCCAGCCGCTCCACCTCCCGCACCCCGGTGGGGCTGGTGACGTTGATCTCGCTGAGCCGGCCGTCGATGACGTCGATGCCGACGAAGAACAGACCCTCGGCCCGCAGCACGGGCGCCAGCTCGGCGCAGATGCCCCGCTCGGCGTCGGTCAGGTCGGCGGCGACGGGGGCCCCACCGAGGGCCAGGTTGCTGCGGAACTCCCCCGCTTTGGGCAGCCGGTTCACGGCCCCCATGGGCTCCCCATCCACCAGCAGGATCCGCTTGTCACCGGCGCTGACCCCCGGCAGAAAGGCCTGGACCATCACGGGCAACGTTTCCTGCAGGGTGACCAGCTCCAGCAACGACCGCAGGCCCGCCGCCGCCGCCGTGACCCGCACCACCCCCTGGCCGGCCCGCCCCGCCAGCGGCTTGAGCACCACCTCCTCGTGGCCGGAAGCGAACGCGGCCAACTGCTCCACCCGGGCACTCACCATCGAAGGCGCCATCAGATGGCTGAAGCGCAAAGCGCCCAGCTTCTCGTTCCAGGCCCGCAGGGCCGCCGGCCGGTTCAGAACGCGCACCCCGAACGCTTCGGCCATCTCCAGCAGCTGGGTGGCGTAGAGGTAGGCCTCATCGACGGGCGGATCCTTGCGCATCCAGATCCAGCGGAAGTGATCCAGGGGCAGCTCGCGGGGCTCACCGGCCTCGACCCAGGGGTCCGGCACGGCCCAGCCCTCCGGCGTGGCGGCCATCTCCGCCAGGTGCAGCGGCTGGGCCCAGGCCCGGGGGCGATGGGCGCCATCGGCGGACGCGGCGGTGGACAGATCCGCCTGGGTGCAGGCCCATACCGCCAGACCGGCCCGCTGGGCCGCCTGCATCAGGGCCACACTGGAATCCTTGGCCGGCCGCAGGCGCGTGATCGGATCGACCACGAACAGCTGGGCCTCCCGATGGCCGGTCACGCGACCAGACGCAGCAGGGCGGCCAGCTCTCCGCCAGCGTTCAGTTTCTGAAGCTCGGCGTAGCCACCGATGGCGATGCCATCGATGAAGATCTGGGGAACGCTGGTGCGACCTCCCGAGCGCTTCATCATCACTTCCTTGTTGATTTCATCGTCGTCAATGATGAATTCGTTGTAGGTGACGCTGAGCCTGTCCAGCAGCCCCTTGGCCCGGATGCAATCGGAGGAGAAGCGGTAGGTGTAGATCTCGACCTTGGCGGGCGGCTTCACCTCCACGGCGTCCTGCCCGGATTGCTCTGGGGGGACTCCTGGGATCTCCATCCGGTCTCTCACGGGGCGATGTCGCGCAGCTTAAGGGGACCGTCGATGCCCCACCAGATCCATTCGTGGCACAAGGTCCGCTGGCCGTTCCCATGCCGATCCGCCCAGGCCCGGCATCCTGGGGCCTGATACCCCGGCGGTGCATGGTCCGCCGGCTTGATGCCCCCCCGTTCTCCTTCGCCCCATCAGATCCGCAACGCCCTGCAGGTGGGGTTCGCCGGGTTCCTCGCGGCCGGCATCCACGCCGCGGCCGGACCGGACGTCAACGCGATCGACGGCTTCTATGTGGTCTACGGCGCCGCCCGGAGCCTGCTGCCTACGCCGGAGGCGTCGCGGGCGGCGGCGTGGGCGCGGATCGTGGGCACCATGTTCGGGGGCGCCGTGGTGGTGCTGCTCACCCAGGCCCTGCACAACTGGCTCGCCATCGGCGTCGGTTACGTCCTGATCCAGTTGATGGGCCGGCGGCTGGGGCTGAGTCCCGCCACGCTGCTGAACGCGGTGATCATGACCGTGCTGATCCTGGCGGTGCCCGCCCACGAGCGGATGGGGGGCTGGTACGTCGTGGACAGGACCGGCTGGCACCTGATTGGGCTGGTGCTGGGCATGGCGGTCGAACGCCTGTTTTGGTTCCGCTCACCGTTGCAGCGCCTGGAGGAGAGTGAGCGCGGTCTGCTGGGCCGGATCGAAGCCCAGATGGCAGGGCCGTCCCACGACGGGGCGGAGGAACTGATCAGCGCCTACGGCGCCCACTGCGCGGTGCGCAGCACCGTGCTGCGCAGCCCCCAGGGCCAGCGCCTGGCGAGTGAAGGCCTGCAGCAGCGGCACGAGGCGCTCGAGCAGGCGCTGCGCTACGCGGTCGCCATGGCCCGGGCGCCGGCCGTGCTGCGCTCCATCGACGCCGACGCCTGCCGCGAGGCCCTGCTCCGGCTGCGGACCCTGGCGGCAGCCCCATGACAGGTCAGGGACGATCGGCCGTGATCGTGCGCAACGGGACGGTGCTGGCCCTGGTGGTGGCCGCCTGCAACCATCTGGCGCTTCCTGAGGGGCTGTTCCTGGCCCTGGGGGTGCTGATCATTCTCGAGACCGACCTCGGCGGCGGTGTGCTGGCCGGGCGGGAGCGGATCATCGGCACCCTGCTGGGACTGCTCGCCGTGGTCATCAGCGCGGGAATCCTGGGCGGCCTGTCCAGCGCCCTCGGGGTTTTCCTGGGACTGACCCTGGTGCGGCTGTTCGGGTTCGCCGCCGCCCTGACCAGCGGCTTCGTGGTGGGGGGGCACATGGTGGCGGGCAGCCTGATGAACCACGGCGACGCCT
>NZ_JAGQBG010000136.1 GCF_024345515.1 Cyanobium sp. N5-Cardenillas | reverse complement strand
GTTTGCTTAACAATTGGTCATGGTCGATGACGCGTTTGCACTGGGCCGTGTTGCTGCTGACGCTGCTGGGGGCCCGGTACCTGCATTGGCGACTGGGCGAGAGCCTCAACCTGGACACCCCCCTTGCCGCCAGCCTGAGCCTGCTGACGCTGGCCGCGGAACTGGTGCTGCTGGCCGGCTTCTTCCTGCAGCTCTGGTTCACCCTGCTGCCCGGGCGGCCCGCCCCTGAGGCGGGTCCGCTCCCCTTGCCGGCCCCACCCGTCGATGTGCTGGTGCCCAGCTGTGGGGAACCGGCCGATCTGGTGGAACGCTGCCTGCGGGGCTGCCTGGCGATGGACTACCCGGCGCTGACGGTCTGGCTGCTGGACGATGCCGGGCGGCCGGAGCTGGCGGAACTCTGTGAGCGCCTCGGCTGCCGCTATCTCGCCCGGGACGACCACTCCCATGCCAAGGCCGGCAACCTCAACCACGGTCTGGGCCACTGCCAGGGAGAACTGGTGGCGGTGTTCGATGCGGATGTCGTGCCGCTGCGTCCGTTTCTGCGCCGCACGGTCGGTCTGTTCCGTGATCCCTCGGTGGGCTTCGTGCAGACACCCCAGAGCTACATGAACGCCGATCCGGTGATGCGTAACCTGCGCCTGGAACGCTGGCTGCTGCCCGACGAGGAAAGCTTCTACCGCTGGATCCAGCCCACCCGCCAGAACCTCAACGCGGTGGTCTGCGCCGGCACCTCCTTCGTCATGCGGCGCGACGCCCTGGAGCGGGTGGGGGGTTTCGAAACCGCCACCCCATCGGAGGATCTCGCCACGGGCATCCGGATCACGGCCGCGGGCTACCGCAACCACTACCTCTCGGAGAAGCTCAGTGCCGGTCTGGCTCCGTTCACGGCCGCGGCCATGGCCCGTCAACGCTGCCGCTGGGGCAGCGGTTCGCTGCAGACCCTGCGCACCGGTGCCGACCCGCTGCGGATCCCCGGGCTCAGCCCGCTGCAGCGGCTGGCCTACAGCGAGGGCATCCTGCACTGGTTCAGTTTCCCGGCCCAGCTGGTGCTGCTCTGCACGCCGCTCAGCCTGGGCCTGCTGGGCATCGCCCCGATCCTCATCGGCGGCGAGGCCCTGGTCACCGTGGCCCTGCCCTTCTTCCTCTGCCAGTTGCTGCTCACCCGCTGGCTGAGCGGCCATGCCCGCGCCGCGATCCTGCCGGAGCTCTACCGCTGGATCTTCCTGCTGCCGATCTGTGCCGCCGTGGTGTCCACCGCCCTGGGCCGGCCGCGCCGGTTCCGGGTCACCCCCAAGGCGGTGACCGGCCAGGGGCCCACCGGCCCCGATCCAGGCCTGCTGCTGCCACTGCTGGTGCTGCTCGCCCTGCAACTGCTGGCCCTGGCGAACCTGGCGCCGGGTCGGCTGCCCCTGCTGGCGGGCCAGGGGGGGGAGCTGCCGGTGTCGGCCGCCACCCTCGGGGTGGTGCTGGGCTGGAGCGTGCTCAACGGTCTGCTGCTGCTGCTGGCGATCCGGAGCTGCTGGGATCGGCCCCGGAGTGATGGGGTGCCCTGGTTCGCCCTGTCCCTGCCGCTCCGGCTGCACCACCAGGGGGGGATCGTGCCGGGACGGCTGCAGGCGATCAGTGCCATGGGCGCCGAACTCAGCCTGGAGAGCAGAGACGCTGCCCGCGCTCTGGAGGCCACCGCCCACCTGACCCTGGAGGGACTGCTGCCGGACCAGGCGCTGCCCTTCGTGCCCATGGCCCAGCGCGCCGCTGCCATCGGCGGCACCTGGGGACCGCTCACGCCCCTGCAGCGGGATCGGCTCGAGACCCTGCTCTACCGGCGCGAGGGGCTCTGGCCCACCCTGAGGGCGCCCTTCGAGCTGCGCACCCTGCCGCTGGTGCTGCTGCGAACCCTGCAGCGGATCGGGCCGGAGAGCTGGTTCCGCCGCAGCCTCATTCCCCAGCTTCCACCCCTGGAGGCGCTGCCGCTCCCCAGGCATGCAGACCTTCCAGCACGGGCAGGAGTGCCTGACCACGCTCGGTGAGGCCGTACTCCACCCGGGGCGGCACCTCGCCGAAGACACGACGCCACACCACGGCATCCGCCTCCAGCTCCCGCAGCTGGGCCGTCAGCACCTTGTGACTCACCCCCGTCAGCGACCGCTGCAGGGCGGAGAAGCGGCGCACACCGCCGCTGAGCTCCCGCACGATCAACAGCTTCCAGCGCCCGCGCATCACCCGCAGGGCCAGCTCCGCCGGGCAGACCTGCGGATCACCGCCGCTGTCGAGATCGTCGAGGAAGGTCGTCACGGGTGGGGGTTACCAGCGGGTGACCCAGGCACCCATCGGTGCGTTCTTGTCAGGCACGGTGGGCGTCGGCCAGAGTCGCTTCATGAACTTATCCATCCTGCCCATCCCAGGGCATTCCCCCTCCCCCCTGCCGGTCTCCACACGATGAGTGATCTGTTCACCCCCCTGACGGTGGGTCCGCTGGAGCTGCCCAACCGGGTGCTGATGGCTCCCCTCACCCGCGCCCGTGCCGAACCTGGCCACGTCCCGGGCCCACTGATGGCCACCTATTACCAGCAACGGGCCAGCGCCGGTCTGGTGATCGCCGAAGCCACCATGGTGATGGAGGGAAACTCCGCCTTCTGGCACGAACCCGGCATCCATTCAGCGGCCCAGGTGGCGGGCTGGCGGCTCACCACCGAGGCGGTGCACGCCGCCGGTGGGCGGATCGTGCTGCAGATCTGGCACGGCGGTCGGGCCTGCCACCCCCTGCTCAACGACGGCCGTCAGCCGGTGGCACCGAGCCCGATCGCCATCACCGGCGACGAGGTGCACACCCCCGAAGGGAAACAGCCCTACGTCGTTCCCCGGGAGCTGGCCGATGAGGAGCTGCCGACGATCGTGGCCGGGTTCCGGCTGGCCACCCGCAACGCCATCGACGCGGGCTTCGATGGGGTGGAAGTGCATGGCGCCAACGGCTACCTGCTCGATGAATTCCTGCGGGACGGCAGCAACCGGCGCAGCGGTCCCTACGGCGGGCCGATCGCCAACCGGGCCCGGCTGCTGCTGGAGGTGCTGGAGGCCGTGCAGAACGAATCCCCCCTGGTGGGCCTGCGGATCTCGCCGCTGAACGGGTACAACGCCATGGTGGACAGCGACCCGATCGGGCTGTCCAGCTGGCTGGCGGAGCGGCTGAATGGAACCGGGCTGGACTACCTGCACGTGATGCGGGGGGACTTCCTCGGCCAGCAGCACGGCGACGTGCTCAGCCCGATCCGGTCGGGCTTCAGCGGGGTGCTCGTGGGCAACATGGGCTACAGCGCCGAGGAAGCCAACGGCGCCATCGCCGCCGGCCAGCTCGATGCGGTGGCCTTCGGCAACGCCTTCCTGGCCAACCCCGACCTGCCGGAACGGTTCCGCCGCGGCGCCCCCCTGCAGGATCCTGATCCAGCCACCTTCTACACCGCCGGTCCAGCCGGCTACACCGACTACCCCGTCCTGGAGCCCACCTGACATGCCCCCCGATCTCCTGGTGCTGAGCGCCAGCAACGGTGAGAACCTGGCGCTCTCTGAACGCTTTGTCGCCGCGGCTCACGCCCGCGGCATGGGGGCCGAGGTGCTCGACCTCACCACCCTCTCCCTGCCGCTCTACAACCCCCGCACCCACGCCGAAGCCGGCCTTCCCGCCGCGGTGGTCCCGCTCAGCGAGACCCTCGGGGCCGCCCCCCGCTGGGTGATCTGCGCCCCCGAATACAACGGCTCGCTGCCGCCGGTGCTGACCAGCGCCATCGCCTGGCTCTCGGTCCAGGGGGAGGGATTCCGCAGCCTCTTCAACGGCCGGCCGGTCGCGATCGCCACCCATTCCGGCGGGCCCGGGGTGGAGGTGCTGGCGGTGCTGCGCATCCAGCTGGCCCACCTGGGGGCCCATGTGGTGGGTCGCCAGCTCTCCAGCAGTCGCAACAATCCCGCCAAGGACAGCAGCATCGACGACATCGTGCACCGCCTCCAGCGGATGGACCTGATCCAACCCTGACGACCCTTCTCCCCATGACCCTCGTTTTCCGACCTGCCGGTGAACGGTTCCACAGCCAGCTCGACTGGCTGGACAGCTGGCACAGCTTCTCCTTCTCCCACCACCACGATCCGGCCTGGATGGGCTTCGGGCCGCTGCGGGTGATCAACGACGACACCGTTGCCGCCGGCCGGGGCTTCGGCATGCATCCGCACCGGGACATGGAGATCGTCACGGTGATGGTGGAGGGCCAGCTCAACCATCGCGACTCCATGGGCCACAGCGAGGTGCTCCGGGCCGGGGAGGTGCAGGCGATGAGTGCCGGCTCCGGCGTGGTGCACAGCGAGATGAACCAGGGCGAGCAGGCCTGCCGTCTGCTGCAGATCTGGATCGAACCGAGCCGCGAGGGCCATGCCCCCGCCTACCGCCAGGAGCCGTTCCAGGTCCGCCCGGGCTGGACGCCGCTGCTGGATCCGGACGAACGGCAGGGCGCCCTGGCCATCAACCGGCCGGTACGCCTCTGGCGGGCACGACCGGCGGCGGGAGAGCAGCTGGAACTGGCCATCGCCCCTGATGCCAGTGGCTGGCTGCAGCTGATCGATGGCCAGGGCACGGCCTTCGGGAGGCCGCTGCAGCGGGGCGATGGCCTCGGCTTCCCGGCGACCCCAGCCGACCGCTTCGAGGCCGGCGCCGATGGGGCTGATCTGCTGCTATTCGAGCTGCGCTGAACGGAGCTGGTCGGCGGCGGTGGTGCACAACCACGCGCCGGATCCAGGATGGGGGGAACAGCCAGACGTCATGGCCCGATTTCTGCTCCTCTTCCGGCCCCGGCAGCCCCTTCCGCCACCTGAACTGATCGGTCGGCTCGATCCGCTGATCCAGCGGTTCCACGCCGACGTGGAGCATCGCTCCCCCGCCCACCTCAGCGCCATGGTGCGGGGGGAGCACGAGACGCTGCGGCTGCAGCTGATCGCCGACGTGCAGGCCAAGGCGGATGGACCCGTGTTGGAGCTGGTGCTGATGAGCCGGGAGGCCATGGGGGCCGGGGCCCCCCACACCAAGGAGCTGTTCGAGACGCTGGTGGCGATCGCGGCCCAGGTCATGCCGGACCTTGACCTGGTGTTTCGATCCGACCGGGACGGCGCCCTGCCCGATCGCAACTGAGAGAATGGATGCGATGCAGACTCTCCTGACGACCCCGGCCGCCCTGGCGGAACTCCAGCCTCCGCGCGGCTACCGCGTCCTGGCCTGGCTCGGACTCGTGGCCAACCTGCTGGTCCTGCCGCTGGGCCTGGCGGTGATCCTTCTCACCAGCCTCTGGAGGACGGCCAATGTGGTCGTGTACACCAGTGCCCTGCTGCCTGCGGTGGCCCTGGGGGTGGTGGCCTGTGTCGCGTTGCTGAAGTGGCGATCGTGGGGCCAGGTGCTGGCGATCGTGGCGCTGTCGATCGATCTGGCGATCGAAATGGCCTACGGGATCGTGCGGTTGGCCCTGGTGGGGGAGGAACGCCTGCTGCTGGCCGTGGGCGCCCCCCTGGCCTGGGGTTTCACCCTGGCGGCGCTGGTGTTCTGGTGCCGGCCTGGAATCCGCTCCTACCTGAGCTGAAGCTCCGCCGCGCTCCACCGGGCAACCTGCCGTTCTGTATCAACGGCACCACCCATGGGGCAGGACGCAAGGATTGGATACCCCCCAGCCGACCAACGCTGTTTCCATGCCCAGTCCCCAACGCTTCGCTGCCATTCAGGCCATTCACCAGCGTCCCCAGGTGGAAACGCCCCCCATCGAGTCGCTGGATGAGCTCTGGGCCAGTGACGTGTTCAGCCTGGCCAAGATGAAGGCCGCCCTGCCCAAGGACATCTTCAAGTCGGTGCAGCGCACCATCAAGGAGAACGGCAAGCTCGACGTCTCGGTCGCCAACGTGGTGGCCCAGGCGATGAAGGAGTGGGCCACCGGCCGGGGCGCCCTGTACTACGCCCACGTCTTCTACCCGCTCACGAACGCGACCGCGGAGAAGCACGACGGCTTCATCTCGGTGCAGGGTGATGGCTCGGTGATCACCGAGTTCACCGGCAAGGTGCTGGTGCAGGGGGAACCTGACGGCTCCTCGTTCCCGAGTGGTGGCATCCGCACCACCTTCGAGGCCCGCGGCTACACCGCCTGGGACATCACCAGCCCGGCCTTCCTGATGGAGACCCCCAACGGTCTCACCCTCTGCATCCCCACCGTCTTCATCTCCTGGACCGGCGAGGCCCTCGACAAGAAGACCCCCCTGCTGCGTTCCAACGCCGCCATGAACAAGCAGGCCCAGCGCCTGCTGCGGCTGCTCGGGGAAACCGAGGTGGCCCCGGTCAACTCCAGCTGCGGCGCCGAGCAGGAGTATTTCCTGGTCGACAGCGCCTATGTGCCCCTGCGTCCCGACCTGCTGCTGGCCGGCCGCACCCTCTTCGGTAAATCCTCCGCCAAGGGCCAGCAGTTCGACGACCACTACTTCGGCGCCATCCCCCAACGGGTTCAGGTGTTCATGCAGGACGTGGAACGCCAGATGTACAAACTTGGCATCCCCGCCAAGACCCGCCACAACGAGGTGGCACCGGGCCAGTTCGAGATCGCCCCGTTCTTCGAGGCGGCCAACGTGGCCACCGACCACCAGCAGCTCACGATGACCATCCTCAAGAGCACCGCCCGGCGCCATGGGATGAACTGCCTGCTGCACGAGAAGCCCTTCGAGGGCATCAATGGGTCCGGCAAGCACGTGAACTGGTCGGTGGGCAACGCCACCCAGGGCAACCTGCTGGATCCCGGCAACACCCCCCACGAGAACATGCAGTTCCTGCTGTTCTGCGGCGCCGTCATCCGCGGGGTGCACAAGTTCGGCCCCCTGATGCGGGCCGTGGTGGCCACCGCCGGCAACGATCACCGCCTCGGCGCCAACGAGGCCCCTCCGGCGATCATTTCCGTCTACCTGGGCAGCCAGCTGGAGGACGTCTACCGCCAGATCAAGGAAGGGGACGTGACGGGCTCCACCCATGCCGGCGTCATGCAGCTGGGTGTCGACACCCTTCCCGAGTTCCCCAAGGATCCCGGCGACCGCAACCGCACCTCGCCCTTCGCCTTCACCGGCAACCGCTTCGAGTTCCGCGCCGTCGGCTCCAACCAGTCGGTGGCCGGCCCCCTGGTGGCCATGAACACGATCCTGGCCGATTCGCTCGCCTACGTGAGCGACCAGCTGGAGCAGAAGATGGCTGCAGGAGAAAGCCTGCCGGGTGCCGCCTTCTCCGTGCTGAAGCAGATCATGACCGACCACGGCAACGTGGTGTTCGGCGGCGACGGCTATGCCAGCGAATGGCACCGCATGGCTGTGGAGGAGCGGGGCCTGGAGAACCTGCCCACCACCGCCGACTCCCTGCCGGTGCTGCAGCGGCCTGAAGTCCGTGACCTCTTTGCCCAGCAGAGTGTGCTCACCCCCCTGGAACTGGAGAGCCGCTTCGAGGTCTACGCCGAGCAGTACGTGCTCGCCATCGACGTGGAGGCCAAGCTGGCCGTGCAGATCGCCCAGACCCAGATCTACCCGGCCGCCATGCGCTACCTGGGTGAGCTGGCCAGTTCCTTGCAGCTGCAGACCTCCATGGGCCTCCAGGTATCCCCGGAAACCCAGCACAAGGTCGCGTCCCTCAGCGCCAAGCTGATGGAACTGAGCAGTGCCCTCGAGAGCGCCATCAGCAACGCCCCCCACGGCACCATCGCCCACATGCGCTACTCGGCCGACACCCTGATGCCGCTGATGCACCAGCTGCGGGAGGCGGTCGATGGACTCGAGGCTCTGGTCGACGACAACCTCTGGCCCCTGCCCTCCTACCAGGAGATGCTGTTCATCCGCTGAGCCCCCATCCCTTGCAGCGGGGAGGGCCCTTCGGGGCTCTCTTTTTTTGGCCTGCCGACGGGAGGGACCTCACGTTCTGCGTGCTTGGTTCCCTTCGGCACAGTCCACCCGTGGCCGGAGGTGCTGGAGTCGTTGGATGATCCCTCCAGCCGACCAGCTCCCCGCCGCCGACGGCCCCCCCGAACTGCGGGACCTGGAGGATCGCTACGGCTCCTACTGCAGGGCCATGCGCATGCTGGTGCGGGAAGGGAAGAGCCTCAAGAATGTGCAGAGGACCGTGTGCTGGCAGCAGCTGGCCCGTCTGCACGACAGTCGCCCAGCCCGTTACCAGGAACCCGATGCCCTCTATCTGAAGCTGTGCCGCGAAGGCGGCAGCGGCGGGGCGGCGGCGGCCAGTCGCTGAGGCCCGAAGGGTGCCGCCGGGGGTCTTTCCTGGATTCGGTCACATCGGCCACTGACAGGCACCCCTGGAGAGAACGATGACGGGTGTTCCTTGCTTTTGACGCGATCCATGGACGCACCAACGGCCTTCGCCGCGGTCGCACTCGCCGCCGTCTCCTGGGATGGCGCTCTCACCATGGCGGGCACACGGGCCCTGCGCCACGCCCTTGATTACCGCGCCCCTTTCAAGGGAAGGAGCGACAAGG
>NZ_JAGQBG010000135.1 GCF_024345515.1 Cyanobium sp. N5-Cardenillas | reverse complement strand
GGCTCGGGCGCGGTGTCGGGCTCAGGCTCGGGCTCCTCGGGGGCAAGGGTCTCGTTAGGTTCCGGGGTGGGTTCGGGGGCCGGCGGCTCTGGAGCGGGTTCGGGACTGCTGATCTCCAGGGCCGTCTGCAAGGCCTCGGGGGGCTCGGCCGCCCCCACCGGCGGCCGGCTGCGCCGGCGGGAGCGCTCGGACTTGACCCGCTCGTACTCCGCTTCGCCCAGCTCCGTGCGCACCACCCGGATGACCGTGTTGGGGCTGCAGCCGTAGCTGTCCGCCAGTTCCTGGCTGCTGGAGCCCTCCCGGAAACGCCCAACCAGTTCGGTTTTCTGGCTGTCGCTGAGCCGGGAGGCGGCCATGGAACGGTTCAGGCGAGGTCGTCCACTGTACGGGTGGCTACCGGAGTGCCCTCGCCACCGAACGCTGGCACAATGCGCTCCGTGCTCCCTTAGCTCAGCTGGATAGAGCAGCTGCCTTCTAAGCAGCCGGTCGATGGTTCGAATCCATCAGGGGGCGTCAGGGCAAAAGCCAGTCACAGACTGGAAGAAGCTAGTCAGGACGGGGGCTCTCAGGGGGTGTCCCAGCACCTGCCATGGGTCCAGAAAGCCCCCTAAAAACCCAGGAAATGCCAAAGTTTTACCCAGGATTTACCCGTGGGTGATAACGATGGCGCAGCCCCCCTGGCTGAAAAGCCTCTGCGGCAGCTTCAAGGCCCACCGGACGGGCCGGACCGGGTGGTTCCTTCAGGAGCACCGCGACCGGCTGCGGATCGTGAGCGCCGAGTTACCGCCGCGGCCTGGGGAGCCCTCTGAGTCGGTGGCCACCCGCCGAGCTTTCACCCTGGCCACGCCTCCGGGACCAGCCACTGCCGCCGCGGCCCTGACCGAAGCCTGCGCCGTGTTCGATGCCGTCCTCGCTGGCACCTGGGAATGGCCCGATCCTGAGGCCACCCCGGCAGGTGACGACCCGGGGCACCTGCACCCCGAGCACCTGCAGCGGCTGCTCCAGCAACTGGAAGCCCGGCTGGTGGGGGAGCAGATGGCCCCCCGCACCTGGGAGCGCACCTGGAGCCCCTACCTGAGCCGGCTGGTGGCAACGGCTGGTGAGCGCCGCTGGGCTGACGATGAGACCTTCCTGGCCGCTTTCCTACGGGGCTGGGAGCCGAACAGCAGGTCGAGGCAGATGGCCTACGACCGGGGCCGCCGGCTGTGGAAGGAAGCGGGCTGGAGCTGGCCCGAGGAGCTGGCCACCCTCCGGGGAAGTGGAAAGGCCGCGGCAGATCCCCGGGGGGTGCGGGCACTGACGGATCAAGAGATCCAGCAACTGCGCGAGGCGATCGAGGGAAGCAAGCTCACAGCCGTCGACCTGGTGGCGTGGGATGCCCTGATCGTGTTCGGGTTGCGCCCCCAGGAACTGATCGGCCTGGAGCTGAAAGGAGCGGCCGGAGGCCAGCCCGTGGCAGTGGTGAGCCGTTCGAAGGTCAGCAGCAAGGGGGCGACCCGGCCGCGGCAGGTGCCGGCGGTGCCACCTGCCGGGTGGCCCCTCGACTGCTTCGGGCTGCTGGGGCGGTGGAGGGAGCACGGGCTGCCGAGCTGGAGCCAGACGGCGGCCAGCCCGGGGGAACGGATGACGAAGCAGCTCCGCCGCCTGCGGATGCCGGAGGACGTAAGCAGCTACGCCACGCGCCACGCCTTCGCCTTGCGGCTGGGCCTCGACCTGGGGCTGCACGTCAGGGAGGCCGCCGAGCTGATGGGGCATTCGCCCGCGGTGCACCTGGCCACCTACGGGAGGCGGCTGGATGGCCCCGCCCTGCAGTCCAAGGTTTCCGAACTGGTGAAGTTACGCGCCGGAAAGTGACAACTACGAGCCGGGAAAGCGAGGTTACGCGCCGAAAAGCGAACGCTACGCACTGAAAAGAGAACACTACGTGCCAATTCTCAAAGTATTTTTTTGGTCGTATTCCTGGCCTAACCGCGTAGAACCATTGCCCTGATTGCGTTCAGCCGTTGGATGCTGGATCGGGCAGAAATTAGTTTCTCGGAAGTGCGTTGCAGGAGCACGATTGCCCCTTAGGGTGATTGCAGGTCACGGGGCTATGGCCCCGTCGGGCCTCATTATCCCTCCCCTTCAATCATGATTTTCACCGCCACCACTGGTGACGTGCGGGACTCCCTGCGCGTGAGCAAAAACACCCTCGCCCGAATGCGTGCCGACGGGATCTTCCGGCCCGGCGTGCATTTCGTCGCGCTGGGAACCGGCAGCCTAAGGGCGAGTCTTCGCTGGGACCTCGCAGCCGTCGAGGCCACTTTGCAGAAGCGCTCCAGGCAGATGGGGGCGCCCAAGCACGACAACCACTACCCGGCGCGGAAGAAAGCGCAGCCCGCCGCGTGAGCAGACAGAGAAAGACCCCGTGCAGTTGGCGCTGCCGGGGCCCTGGTTCCTCTGAAAGGCCGAGAAGGCCACCCGATGACCCACTACAGGAAACCGAGTTCACCCATCATGAACTATCAAATCGAGACCAAGACTGGTCTCCTCTCGAAGGATTCTATCGAGCCCCAGCCCGGCACAGCCGCGGCCCTGATCGTCACCCCCACCGGGCGGGTGTTCACCCCTGACGGATCACACAGTCTCGGCACCTGCGGCACAGCGGAGCGCGCGATCGAGTTCTGCCGGCGCATCGGCTGGAGCTGGATCGTCCGCGACGTTCACCCCACCCAGGACCTGGCCGGAGCCGGCGAGGTCCTGCCATGACGGCCACGACCTCCAGCCACACCAGCCCCGGGGCTGCGGCGCCCCCTACGGCGCTCTTCCACTGGCCCGCGGTGGCCACCCATGTGGCGCTGCTGCGCAGCCGCCAGCGGCCTGAGGCCCTGGTGCTGCTCACCCTATTCCCGCCCCAGCCCGCACCGGGCGAGCCCCGCGGCTGGAGCACCTACTACCTGGCCACCACGGCGCAGGTGCTGGCCGGGGATCCCGGGCTGGCCGCGGCCATCGAGGCGGACCTGCACCGGCACCCGGGGCACAGCCTGGGGCTGATCGTCAGCGAACCGCACCCGCAGCCAGCGGGCTGGGGGAGCAGGCCGGAGCATTTCAACGCCCCGAAGATCCGCGACGGGGTGGCCCAGACGGCAGAGCAGCAGCAGGCCGAGCGTGAGCGGCGCTGTGCGGCCTGGGTCAGTGGGTCGGCAGCGCCATGGTGCCGGCCGATCTACTGGGGATCCCGCGCCGACCACATCGCCCCCTGCCGGTGGCTGTTCGCGGAATGTGACCGCGAGGGAATTAGCGGCGCCGATCAGTTGGCCCTGGCCGCGGCCGTGTTCGGCGCACCGCCCACGTTCAGCGTCAGCACCGGCGGGAAATCGATCCACTGCTACTGGCGCCTGGTGGAGCCCATCACCCCCGAGCGGTTCACCGAACTGCAGAAGCTGGCAGTCGCCGCCTACCGGCACCTGGAGCCGGACTGTGCGGTGGATGGCTCGCTGTCCAATCCGAACCGGGTGCTTCGGCTGGCTGGTGGCCACCACCCCCGCACCGGACGGCTGGCCACCATCCACTCCGCCGCCGCCACGGTGCTGGATCCCGACTCGCTGGCGGTCCGGCTGCGAGCCCTCCAGCCGCCTCCCCCACCAGCCCCACCCCTGAGGCAGCACCGGCCGCGGCCAGCAGCAGCAGGACACCGGGGAGGCCCGGTGACGATGGAGAAGATCCGCGCCGGGCTGGATCGCATCCCGCCCTACGCCTCCAAGCAAGGGCAGCGGGAAAAGTTCATCCTGTTCGTTGGTGGGCTGCGGGCTGCGGTTCGCGAGGCCGGCGGCAGCGATGCCGACGCCCTGGCCCTGGCGCTGGAGCACAGCCCCGGGGTGCTCGACGCCGCCGATTACTGGGCCTACGACTGGACCCGCACCACCGCCGGGAGCTTCTGGTATCAGGTGGGGGCGGGCCGATGAGCGGCGACTATGACGCCAAGGCCGCCGAGATCCTCGCCGCCAGCAACGGCAACGGAAACGGAAAGGGGCCGGCTCAGGGCTTCACTCCGCGGCCGGACACCCGCGCCCGTTGGGGAAAACGGGACTTGGGGCATGGCCGGCGGGTGGTCTGCATGGAACGCTGCATCGAGGTGCAGGCCGCGAGGGAACGGAACAGCCTCCGCCGTCGCGCCCGACTGCTGAAGGCCCTGAAGGATCTGGGTCTCAAGGAAGTGATGAACCGACAGGACATTGCCCAGCGAGTGCTGGAGGCGAAGGACGCGGAGCAGGGGAACTGCTTCAAACCGCTTTCAGCGGCAGACCGCGCCGCCATGCCTCGACCGGTCGTCCGCTGGCTGCTGCCGGGCGTCGTCCCACTGCAAGACATGACGATCATCGGCGGCAGGCCGAAGGTAGGGAAGACACGCGTAGCGGTCGCCATGGCCGCCGCAGTGATGAACGGCACCGGCTTTCTGGGGTTCCCGGCACCAGCCCACCCGCGTCCCGTGATCCTTGTGACGGATGACCAATCCGACGGCGACAGCGCCGAAATGTTGGAAGCAGTCGGCGCGTACCACCACCCGTTCTTGACGTGGTCGCGAAACTTTCGCCTTAACGAAAGAGATCTAGACGCACTGTTGCGAACAATCGGCAGCCTGCCGGGTGCGTTAATTGTGCTGGATTCGCTTCGGTCGATTGGGCGAAATCTGCAACACGGTGAGAACGACCCCGAAATAGGCGCGACACTCTACGACCTGAAACAGGCCGTGATTGACAGCGGCAGCACTTTATTGCTGGTGCATCATTGCAACAAGGCGATGGACCTGGTTGGGGTGGAAGCGTTAAGCGGACACAACGCAATCGCTGGCGCCGCTAACACCGTGTTAACGATGCACTATCTAGCGAAGTCAAACGGACAGCCGAACAAAACCGCACCGGAGCGTCGGTTGTTTCGCGAGGGAAGGTCCGGCGAGGGTTTCGACCTGGTCGTCTCCCGTGATGGCGCTGGCAGTTTCACCAAGGCAGGCGAAACCGAAGCATGGGAGGCCGAGGCCCAGGCCGCAGAGAAGTTGGCCAAGCTGGCGCCCCTTCAGCAGCAGGTGCGCGAGGTGCTTGAAGGGTGCGTCGGCTGGCTGACCCGCCGGGAGGTGTGCGACCTGCTGGACATCCCATGGGGGGAGCGCGGCCGTGGCCCTGAGGCACGGCGGGTGGAAGACGCGCTTAAGGCGCTGGTGGCCCTGGGGGTGGTCGAGTCGGTTTCGGCCGGAACCGGTGCAACGTACCGCCCTAGCTCCCCGTGCTCTCGGACGAACGTCTCGGACGTCCCACCCAGTCATATAAAGGGATCCGAGCGAGACGATGAATCCGGACACTCCTTCTCACCCACCGGGCCAACCCAGGGTGAGACGGAGTGTCCGGACGGGACGTCTCACCCGGATCCATTGCAGCGCAAAGGCGGGACGTCCGAGACGTCCGAGAAGTCCACCCCCCCTGGGGGGTCCGTTGGATCCGGAGCCGATGCCTTCGACGACGACGACGACCCGCACTGGCCAGCCCGGCAGGAGGCCCCGTGATGGCCAGACGCAACCACCAACCACTCTCCTCGCTCCCCGCCGGTCGGGGGTTGCCCGCCAGGCCGCCACCCCTCGATCTGCTGATCAGCAAGTAGCGGCGCTTTGCTTTGGGCGCTTCCGACCGGCATCTTGCCGAGGAGGCGAAGCGATGAGCACTTCTCGCGGCCCTGGTGCCTTATTGCACCGGGGTGCCCGGGAGATCATTCTTCAGACAGTGCGATTGCTAAGTCGCAAGCAAGTGATACTCCTCGACCAATGCATCAGCATACTTCTGAACCCCTCTTTGTAGAACATCAGCAATGCCCCAGTTTAACTGAACTTGATTAAGCCACTCTATTGCCGCATCAAGCTCATGGTCATTGTATCGTCTTGCATTTTTCAGTTCCTTGATCTTTATCAAGTCTTCTAGTGGAATAAGGTTGATTGTTATTGTTGTCGCTATCTCACCTTCTCCGCCTCCTCTGTACACAGCATCCCTGGGTTCTCTTGAAAATGTAGATGTAACCAAATGGAGCTGAAGGTGACGCAGTTCTCGTAGCAAAATAAGCATCGCGCATTCGGTATCTTTAATCTGCAACGGCGTTTCGTCCTGTCCCCTTTCTTCTAGATCGTAGTCAAGCATTTCTTCCATGCCGACAAGCTCCATCAGTGCTGCTCTTAAATATGCCACTCGCATGATTTCCTTGTGCTCTTCGGAAACTAAAGAAGGGTTTGAGATCTGCTGCAGAAAACGGAGACAAGCCACTGAACGTTGGTGCACCCTGGGCAGGCTAAGGATGGCTTCCCTTGTCTCTTTTGTGAGCAAACAAAACATCGATGTGGATTCAAAAACGGGAGGCTGATGAATGAGAAGTCTTACTTGAGGAGCCATGTTCTTCGCGTGGGTTTGTTTGTTGATTGGGCAGCGCAAGGTGCCTCCTTAGATTTCGATCCCGCCATTCATGAACACCAGGGAGTGTAGTCGAAGATCGTATTCTGGCCCTCTAATCGAAAGGAGGTGCTTCCACGCTGGTGCACTATCATTCCCCGTTGTAGGTCATCGGCAATGGATTCGGGCCGGTCGGCCGCACCCTCATGAAGCAGGTATACAAGATCACATACCCGACAGGAAAGACCTACATAGGCAAGGACAGCATTGGTAGCGCTCGATACATAGGTAGTCCCGACATGAATCTTGTCAATGCTGACTTCGAAGCACTTCCAGATAATCTCCGCAGAGACTATACGTTGAGGAAGGAAATCCTATGGGAGTCTTGCGATGCAACCGAAGCCGAACTCTCCGCTAAGGAAGTAGAGATGATTCGTCTTTACCGGTCCAACCACCCTGCCATTGGATACAACCGTTGGCCAAGGCTTTCCATAGTAGATGGTTTGAATAATTGCCCTCCAATACGTGCAGTTGATCCACCCACCTAACAATTGGCTGAGCGGTTCCAAGAACTGTCAGCATTCTCAACTCCCATTCCGTCAAGCACAGAGAAGGCAGTCACAGAGGAGATTCTGAGCAATAACGCCGCAGGGGCTTTGGTCTGCAGCTTCCGGTTTCTTCCAGAGGTTCAACGATCTGAATTGCTAGTGGACTTAGCCACTGCTCCCCTCACCTGCGACGGGGCGCCCCCTTCAGCCGATGAGGGGGCTGCTGGCATGAAGTTAAGGCCGAGGGCGAGACCCGTAGATGTCATCGATCCAGACCATCTTTAAGAACCAAGCGCATAAGATGACGAGGAACGACATGCCAACGAACTCGGCCGCACCCTGGGCCTTGGCTTGGCGGATCATCACCGCTTTCTCGCGGCTGTCGATTAAGTCCTGCCGCGCTTCCTCAAATGAGCGGAATCCAGACTTGGCAATCTCTGCCGCTTCGATATCAAGAACGAACGGCTTTTCAACCCATGGCGCCCTGCCTTCCGAGATATTAGCTGACGCCATGAGTGCTGGCCCGAGCCAGAAGGGACAGGTGACAAGCGCGGTGACGAACAGCTTGGTGGCTAGCTTTCGGCTCATGGAAGAGAAGGGCGAAGGATTGCGGGGGGCGTCAGAGATTATCAATTACCTCCAGTGCCTCTATCGACGCGAACGCGACTCGTATCAGGCCATGGGCAGGGGCTATTGAGGGGGATGTCCAACCTGAACTGATCCGGCAGAAACGCCCTGGAGGGCTGTTGGCCTGAGGCTCGGGGATGTTCACAGTAACTGCCAAAACCCCCTAAGCCCGTGCCGCTCGCGATGTTCCTGCCCATCTGGCCAAGTAGTGTCAATCATCCCATCAGCCGCCGGTGTGGCCACGCTCCTGTGGCCCCCAGCCCTTGGGCGGCGTGGACCCTGGCGGTGATGGATCACCGCTCGCGCTTGGCCTGGGATGAACTGGCCGTCGCCTGCATAGACGCGCCAGTTTCTACGCCTAGATAGTCACAACCCCCCATATCGGTAATGCAACACCACCCATAAGAAAGGATTCGGAGTATCGTCAAGCCATGCCCCCCCTAATTACTAGATTAAACTAGCAATGACAACGGCTCGCTCTCTTGCCTCTCTTCTGCTTATTGCTGCATGTCTTTCTGCGTGTGGCGGAAGCTCAACAACAACAAGCTCATCAACATCAAGTACATCGACAACATATAGGTGCCCAATCGAAATGAACGCGGCAGGCACGATGACGAGTGGAACAGAGACATTCACCTATCTGCCCGACGCTATGGCGGTACAAATGAAGACCATGGTTTCCGGCGAAATGAAAGATGTAAATCTTCCAGCCATAGTATCTGGCGATGAACTAGCGTTCAACAGCCTCAGCTCGGAACCGATATTCTACAAACTGAATCTCAAGACTCTTGCCCTAAACGTTAGATCAAATGTCTATAATGCGGTTGATGGGAGTCTTGCGCTTACTGGAACAGGACAATGCTCTCCCCAGTAATGACTGAAATGTCTATCTAAGCAAGTGACGCGTCTAGCGCGTCTTGATTCCGGGCCATCGCTGTCGGAGCGCCTCCCCCTCCC
>NZ_JAGQBG010000134.1 GCF_024345515.1 Cyanobium sp. N5-Cardenillas | reverse complement strand
GCCGCCGGCCTTGATGTGCCAGATGATCAGGCCCCCCAGCCACTGGAACGGGCCGCTCCAGCCCCACCAGAGCTGGCCCAGGCCGGTGAGGATCACCGGCACCGTGCCGGCCACCAGGGCCAGGGCCACCCGGCGGCGGGCGGCGGGGGTACCGAGATAGACCTGGAAGCCCCAGAAGCCCCAGAAGAAGGGCAGCCAGTTGCCCATCCCCAGCCAGGCCAGCCCATTGCTGGCGGCCCGGAAGCAGCCGAGCACCATCAGCACCGCCGCCACCAGCAGCACGCCATTGACCCGGTCATCCAGGACGGGACGCCGACCGCGGCTGCCCAGGATCAGGGCCAGCAGCAGGGCCAGGCCACCCAGAAAGGCGCTGCTGGCCAGCAGGAACAGCCCCAGCTGGAAGCAGCGCCAGCCCAGGGGGGTGGCGGCGGCGGGCCGATGCGCCAGCAGGCGGTCGTCGAGGGCGGACAAACGGATCACCGGAGCGGCGGCGGCAACGGGGGACCGACGGCGGGTCCCGGGGGAAGGCTCAATCAAACACAGCGGTTCGGCCGCGGTAGACCATCACCTGTCGCCGCAGAAACAGGCGCACCGCCCGGGCCAGGGCCAGCCGTTCGGTGTCACGGCCCTTGCGGATCAGGTCCTCCACCTCGTCCCGGTGACCCACGTGCATGGTGGCCTGCTCGATGATCGGGCCCCCGTCCAGCTCCTCGGTGACGAAGTGGGCCGTGGCGCCGATCAGCTTGACGCCGCGCTCCCAGGCGCGGTGGTACGGCTGGGCCCCCTGGAAGGCGGGCAGGAAGGAGTGGTGGATGTTGATCACCTGGGAGAAGCGGGCCAGGAACGCCGGGCTGAGCACCTGCATGTACTTGGCCAGCACCACCAGCTCGATCCCCTCTTCCTCAAGCAGGGCCAGCTGGGCCTGCTCCACCTCCGAGCGGGAGGCCGCCGTGATCGGCAGGTGCACGAAGCGGGCACCGAAATCAGCCGCCAGTGTCGCCAGATCCGGGTGGTTCGACACCACCAGGGGCACCAGCATCGGCAGTTCCCCGGAGCGGGTGCGCCAGAGCAGGTCCACCAGGCAGTGGTCCTGGCGGCTGGCGAAGATCGCCACCCGGGGCAGGGCATCGGAGAAATGCACCTGGCCCTCACCGCCGAGGCGCCCCGCCAGGGCCGCGACCGCCGGCACGATCGCCTCGCGGGGCAGGCCGAAACCCTCCAGGGCCCATTCGATCCGGCTCAGGAACAGCCCCGCCCCCGCATCGGTGTGGTGATCGGCGTGGAGGATGTTGCCGCCGTTGGCGGCCACCCAGCCCGAGAGTTCGCTCACCAGCCCTGGCCGATCGGGGCAGATCAGCTGCAGGATCGCCGTGGGAGAACGCATCGATGATTCCGGAACGGAGCGTGGTCGGGACCGTCATGGTGGCGCAGGCGGGCCGGTAAAGTCACGGCGCTTGCCACGTCACAGCACCGTCCCATGGCCGTCGCGTCGATCCCCGCCCCCATCTCCCTGATGGCCGGCCTGCGCCGCCTCGCCCTCCTCGCCGTGGCCCTGCTGCTCAGCGTGTCGCTGGGGGCCTGCGCGGGCGACCAGACCCGCAAGCCGCCGACGATCAGCCCCGCCGACATGACCCTGATCGCCCGTCAGGCCGAAGGGTTCCTGGCCTCGAAGGAGCGCCTGCCCGAACTGGCCGATCTGGTCAACGACCGCAACTGGGTCTTCACCCGCAACCTGATCCACGGCCCGATGCAGGATCTGGGTCGCCAGATGCTCTACATCAACCAGCGCCTGCTGCCGGCCGACCGGGCCGAGGCCGGCAAGCGGGCCACCAAACTGAAGGCTTCCCTGGCCAAGCTGGATGAGGCCGCCCGCCTCCAGGACGGTGAGAACCTGCGCAAGGACTACATCAAGGTGGCCACCGGCTTCAGCGCCTACGCCGAGATGATCCCGGCCGAGGCCGTCGCCATGGCGGAAGCCTTCGCCGCCGAAGACAAGGTGTCCAATGCCGTCCCCCCGGCCCCCTCGCCGACCACGCCTGCTCCCCAGCCGGTTTCCGTGAGCAACGCCGACGCCTGAAGCCCGCCCTCCGCAAGGGCCGCCAACCGGCGGCGCCTCCACCACGGTGATCGTGGTGGGGGCGGGGATCGTGGGCCTGGCCTGTGCCTGGTGGCTCCAGTGCCGGGGCCACCAGGTGTTGCTGCTGGATCCGGCCCTGGCCGGTGATCTCCCGGGCGATCGCGACCCCGGGGGGGAATGGCGCAGCGGCAGCCGGGCCGCCCTCGGCCTGCTGATGGCCGACAGCTTCCACCGCGACCGGGGCCGGGCCTGGGACCTGCGACAGCGCAGCCTGGAGCTCTGGAGCCGGTGGCGCCACGAGCTGGCGCAACGGGGACATCCGATCCCCTACCGGCCCGGGGTGCTGCTGCTGGCCGCCGATGGCGCCGAGCAGGAACGCCTGGCGGCGCTGGGGGAACACAAACGGGCCCTGGGCCTGCCCCTGGAACCGTGGGACCGGCGGCGGCTGGAGCCGCTCCTGCCCACCCTGCCCCAGCCCTGCCTGGCGGGGCTCCACTCCGGCCGGGATGGCCAGCTCGATCCCGCCTCCGCCCTGGCCGCCCTGGCGGCGGACGGCCGGCAGCGGGGACTTGCGCTGCAGCGAGACGCGGCCGTGGCCCTCCAGCCAGAGCGGGGCGGCTGGCGGGTGGAGCTGGCCGGCGGCGGCGCGGAACGGGCGGCCTGGGTGGTGCTGGCGGCAGGGACCGCCGCCAGCACCCTGCTCAAGGGTGTCTCTGGCCTCGAGCCTGGACGCTGGACACTGGAGCCGGTGCTGGGCCAGGCCCTGGAGCTGGAACTGGCGGCCCCCCTGCCCAGCGAATGGCCCGGGACGGTGGTGTGGCGCGGCGTCAATCTGGTGCCCCGTCCCGACCTCAAGGGCGGCCGGCGGCTGTGGCTGGGGGCGACCCTGGAACCCGGCGGCACGGCTGACCCGGACCAGCTCAGCGAGCTGCGCGACCTCGGCGGTGCGGCGCCGGAGTGGTTGCGGGGGGCACAGGTGGTGCGCCACTGGCAGGGCCTGCGGCCGAGGCCGCTGGGCCGGCCGGCCCCCCTGCTGGAGCAGCCGGCGCCGGGGCTGCTGCTGGCGGCGGGCCACTACCGCAACGGCGTGCTGCTGGCGCCGGCCAGTGCTGCCTGGGTGGCCGAGCGGATCGAGGCCGGCCCCCTCGGCGCCTGAACGCCGCAACGACCCATGAAAAAAGCCCCCCGAAGGGGGCTGGAAAGGGATCCGGGCCGATCGGCCCAGGGCTCACTTGCTCTCGGTGAACTCGGCGTCGATGACGTCATCGGCGGCGGCAGCGGTGCCGTTGCCATTGCCACCGGGGGCGGCGCCGGCGGCAGCACCCTCGGCCCCGGCCTGCTGGTACACGGAGGCACCGGCGGCATAGAGGGCCTGCTGGAGCTGCTCGAGGCTGGCCTTGATGGCCGGGCTGTCGTCCTTCTCAAGGGCTTCCTTGAGGTCGGTGGCGAACCCTTCCACCTTGGCCTTGTCCTCGGCGCCCACCTTGTCGCCCAGTTCGCCCAGCTGCTTCTCGGCCTGGTAGATGAGGGTCTCGGCCTGGTTCTTCAGGTCGATCTTCTCGCGCTTCTCCTTGTCGGCGCTGGCGTTGGCCTCCGCGTCCTTCACCATCTTGTCGACTTCGTTGTCGCTGAGGGTGGAGGCCCCGGTGATGGAGATGCTCTGTTCCTTGCCGCTGCCCTTGTCCTTGGCGGTGACACTCAGGATGCCGTTGGCGTCGATGTCGAAGGTGACTTCGATCTGGGGCACGCCGCGGGGAGCCGGGGGAATGCCGTCGAGTCGGAAGGTGCCCAGCGACTTGTTGTCGGAGGCCATCTCGCGCTCGCCCTGGAGCACGTGGATCTCCACGTTGGTCTGGCCGTCGACGGCGGTGGAATAGACCTCCGACTTCTTGGTGGGGATGGTGGTGTTGCGGGTGATCATCTTGGTCATCACGCCACCGAGGGTTTCCACGCCCAGGGAGAGCGGGGTGACGTCGAGCAGCAGGATGTCCTTGACCTCGCCGGCGAGCACACCGCCCTGGATGGCCGCACCCACGGCCACCACCTCATCGGGGTTCACCGTCTGGTTGGGGGTCTTGTTGGTGATCCGCTTGACCAGCTCCAGCACCGCGGGGATGCGGGTGGAACCACCCACCATCACGATCTCGTCGAGCTCGCTGGTGGAGAGCTTGGCGTCCTTGAGCGCCTGCTCCACCGGCACCCGGCAGCGGTCGATCAGCTTGGAGGCGAGCTCCTCGAACTTGGCCCGGGTGAGGGTGAGGTCGAGGTGCTTGGGACCTTCGGGGGTGGCGGTGATGAAGGGCAGATTGATCTCGGCCTGGGTGGCACTGGAGAGTTCGATCTTGGCCTTCTCGGCCGCCTCGGTGAGGCGCTGCAGGGCCTGCTTGTCCTGGCGCAGGTCGATGCCCTCGTTGGCCTTGAAGTTGTCGGCGAGGTGATCGACGATCACCTTGTCGAAGTCGTCGCCGCCCAGGTGGGTGTCACCGCTGGTGGAGAGCACCTCGAAGACGCCGTCGCCCACTTCCAGCACGGAGACGTCGAAGGTGCCGCCGCCGAGGTCGAAGACGAGGATGCGCTCGTTGCTCTTGCGATCCAGGCCGTAGGCCAGGGCCGCGGCCGTGGGCTCGTTGATGATCCGCAGCACTTCCAGGCCGGCGATCTTGCCGGCGTCCTTGGTGGCCTGGCGCTGGGAGTCGTTGAAGTAGGCGGGGACGGTGATCACCGCCTGGGTGACGGTTTCACCCAGGTACTTGCCGGCGTCCTCGGCCAGCTTGCGCAGCACTTCGGCCGAGATCTCCTCGGGGGCGAACTGCTTGCTGAGCACCGGGCACTTGATCTTGACGTTGGAGCCGGCCTTCTCGACGCCGTAACTCACTTCCTTCGACTCCTCGTTCACCTCATCGACCCGGCGGCCGATGAAACGCTTGACGGAATAGAAAGTGTTCTCCGGGTTCATGACCGCCTGGCGCTTGGCGATCTGCCCGACCAGCTTGTCCTGGTTCTTCGTGTAGGCGACCACGGAAGGCGTCGTGCGGAAGCCCTCGGCGTTGGCGATCACCGTGGGCTTGCCGCCCTCCATCACGGCGACGCAACTGTTCGTGGTGCCGAGGTCAATACCGACGACCTTGCCCATGGATGAACAACTCCTGGTGTGAATGAATTTCTGGCTTCCGCCATCTTCCGCACCAGGGGTTGACCCAGGCGAGGGGTGGTTCCCGAACCGATGCCGTACCGGGACGGGGCCGGCGGCCTGTCGGAGCCTGGGATCCGGCGGATCTACGGTCGGGCGGCAGCTGCCCGTGCGAGCCCATGGCGACCCCCCCGACAGCACCGGCGATCGGTGGCGGCACCGCCCTGGTGGGGGTGCTGGGGGATCCGGTGCGCCATTCCCTGTCGCCGGCGATGCACAACGCGGCCATCGCCGAGCTGGAGCTCGACTGGGCCTACCTGGCCCTGCCGGTGGCGGCCGCCGACCTGTCCGTGGTGCTGCGGGCCCTGGCGGCGATCGACTGCCGCGGCCTCAACGTCACCCTGCCCCACAAGCAGGCCGCCGCCGAACTGGCGGAGGAGCTGACACCGCTGGCCCGGCGGCTGGGGGCCGTGAACACCCTGGTGCGACGCGAAGGCGGCGGCTGGCTCGGCACCAACACCGATGTGGAGGGGTTTCTGGCGCCGCTGCGGCCCCTGTCCGCCCGTGAAGCCCTGGTGCTGGGCTGTGGCGGCAGTGCCCGGGCCGTGGTGGCGGGCCTGGTCGACCTGGGCCTGGAGCGCGTCCGGGTGGCGGGCCGCGACGCCGCGCGCCTGGAGCCGTTCATCCGCTCCTGCGCCGACTGGGCCCCCGGACTGGAGCCCCTGGTCTGGGGACCGGACAGCACCGGCCCAGCGGACCCCCTGGGCGCGGCGTTGGCAAGTGCCGATCTGGTCGTCAACACCACGCCGGTGGGCATGGCCTCCGCGGGCGATCCCGCCGCCGCGGAACGCTCGCCGCTTCGCCCCGACCAGATCGCGGCCCTATCGCCGGCAACCACCGTCTACGACCTCATCTACACCCCCAGACCCACGACCCTGTTGCGCCTGGCCCGCCAGCAGGGCTGCCGCACCATCGACGGCCTCGAGATGCTGGTGCAGCAGGGGGCCGCCTCCCTGAGGCTCTGGAGCGGAGTGCAGGAGATGCCGGTCATCGCCATGCGGGCCGCCGCCCTGGCCCGACTGGAGGGCCCCTAGCCTGCGGTTCTGTTTCGCCCCTTTGCGCAGCCCCCATGGAAGGTCCTCCGATCGGGCCGCGGCTGCTGGGCGCCCTGGCCTCCCTGCGGCCCCTGAGCGACGCCCTGCGCTTCGGCCAGGCCCTGTTCGACATGTTCCCGCTGCTGCAGTGGGTGGCCCTGCCGGCCCTGCCCCTGGTGGTGCTGGAGCAGGCCATTCCCTTCGGCGGCCTGGTGCTGTTCCTGCTGCTGTTCCTGCTGGTGGTGCGCAACCCCAAGGTGCCCTACCCGATCCGCTTCAACGTGCTGCAGGCGATCCTGATCGACATCGTGCTGGTGCTGCTCACCCTCGCCTTCGACACGGTGCTGGCTCCCCTGGGCGCCGGCTTCGCCATCCGCACCCTCTCCAACACGATCTTCCTCGGGACCTTGCTGCTGGTGCTGTTCTCGGTGGTCCAGAGCCTGCGGGGCAAGGAAGCCGACATCCCCACCGTCTCCGAAGCGGTGCGGATGCAGCTCTTCTGAGCGGCCCTACCGAAGCGGCGACGGTGCTGCGATAGGTTCATGGATCCGTCGCTGAGCGGCTCCATGCCCCTCAGCCCCTCCCCAGGCGACCATGACGCAGCCCTATTACGAGACCATGTACATCCTCCGGCCGGACATTCCGGAGGAAGAAGTCGAGACCCACGTCGCCAAGTACCGCGACCTCGTGATCGAGGCCGGCGCCGAGGTGCTCGACACCCAGATGCGCGGTAAGCGCCGGCTGGCCTATCCGATCGCCAAGCACCGCGAAGGCATCTACGTGCAGCTCAACCACAGTGGCGATGGCCAGCAGGTGGCCGTGCTCGAGAGGGCCATGCGGCTCTCCGAAGATGTGATCCGCTACCTGACCGTCATCCAGGACGGCCCCATGCCTCCCCCCCGCAGCGTCCCCGGCGCCGCCGTCGACGTCGCCCCCACCGAACCCGCGGCGGTCTGATTCCGGTTGTTCATCCCTCAGCACTGGGCCTACAGTCCGCCCAATGGGTGCTAGGCGATGACAGCTTCGGACAAGGAGGACGCCTATCCGGAGGGAACCCTCCCAGCCCGTGTGGTGCCGCCCCAGCCGGCCTACACCCCCTCCGGTTGGCCCGCCAACCCGTCGACACCTGCACCGAGCGTGCTGACTCCCGGCCAGCCGGTGGCCCCTCTGGCGCCGCCGTCGGCCAGCTTCAGCTTCGGCGACGGGCCTGCCGCCGGTGCCGACCCGGTGGCCATCGCCCGCGACGCGATCGACGCCGACCCGATCCTGCTCGACCCCGTCGCGCCACCGGCTGCCGCCCAGGCCCCCCAGGCGGCAGCGGAAGCCTCGAGCCTCGCCCTCACCACCACCGGCCCGGATGCCCAGCAGCTCGAGATGGAGCTGGCCGCCGCCCGGGACGAGCTCAAGGCCCTGCATGAAATGCTCGAGGACCTGCCCGAGATCTTCGAGCGCAAGTTCCAGCAGCGCCTGGCCACGGTGATGGAGCACCAGAAGCACCTGCTCGACGACAACCAGGCCCTGCGGGAGCGGCTGTACAGCCTCAACCCGGCTGCCGGCGACGGCCCGCCGCCCGGCCCAGGCCGCCCCCAGCCCCTGCTGCTGTCCACGGTGGCCAGGAAAGGAGGCTGGGGCAAGGCCCTGAAGCGGGCCCTGCGGCTGGGCGGCCCGGACACCAGCGGGCGCCCGGGCGAGGGGTCAACCCAGAAGATCAGTCGCCACGACGACGGGCGGCCCATAACCGCGTAGGCATCCCCCACACGTAGATGAAGCCCTCGGCGGCGCGATGGTCGAAGAGGTCTTCGGCGCCGTAGGTGGCCATGTCGGGCACGTAGAGGCTGTCGCTGGCGCTGGAGCGTCCCACCACCGTGGCGCTCCCCTTCTGCAGCCGGATCCGCACCAGGCCATTGACCGTGGCCTGGGTGCGGTCGAGGAAGCCGTCGAGGGCGTCCTTGAGGGGGCCGAACCAGAGGCCCTGGTACACCAGGTCCGCCCAGCTCATCTCGATCTGGCGCTTGTAGCGGAGCACGTCGGCGGCCAGGGTGAGGCTCTCCAGCTCCTGGTGGGCGCGGATCAGCAGAAGCAGGCCGGGGGTTTCGTAGATCTCCCGGCTCTTGATGCCCACCACCCGGTTCTCGATCATGTCGAGGCGGCCGAAGCCATGGGCCCCCGCCAGGGCGTTGGCCCGCCGGATCAGGGCCACCGGATCGAGGCGTTCGCCGTCAATGGCCACCGGATTGCCCTGC
>NZ_JAGQBG010000133.1 GCF_024345515.1 Cyanobium sp. N5-Cardenillas | reverse complement strand
CGATGACACCACTGACCATGCTGCTTCACTGTGCCGCTCACCTGAGTGGGCTGCCAGTTGACAACTTGTCGACGACCCTCTAGCCGAATGCTAAAGGCTTTATAACTTTACCTGAGCTGCGGCCTCTCGTCAAGCCTGGGACTGAGTTGCAATCCAGGCTGGGCCCAGTTGTCCACACCCTCCGCAGAGTCCATGGACTCCAAGCTGGACACAGCCCAGAGGTGTTTCCATTGAATTCCCGCGCGTTCAGCATGTGAAACGGCGCACCTCTCCTGGCGGTTTGAACAGGCGGCCGGGCCGTCCGTCAGCATGGCCAACGACAACCTCGCCGTCTTCGATAGCTAGCACCACCCATCCAGGGACCCAGTTGACGCCGTTCAGCAGGGTCTCCACCTCGTCCCCAGAGACGAGTGGCCGATCCATCCGATCCTGTTCCTCTAGTTCTTGTCGTGCCCGCTCCTCGCGCAGTCTGCGGTTCCGCTCTTGACTCAGCTGGTCAATCCGATCCCGTTCCTTTAGTTCTTGCCGCTCTCGCTTTAAACGCAGCCGCCTCTCTTCGTCCGCCTGCCGCTCTTGCTCCTCCCGGATCCGGCGCTCTATCTCCGCCTGTCCTTGGCGATCCTCCTGTTCGCGGCGGGCGGCATCCTCCTCCGCCGTGCGATGGATCGCATCGCGTTCTCCTTTGGCGCGGGTCAGCGCCTCCGGTTGTGCATAACCCTTGGCGAGCCACCCCACCATCAGCGACCTTGTGCACGGCAGCAGGATCGTCGGGGTTGAGACTTCCCCCATCAAAACCGGAGGCGGGAGGGTTTCTATTCCGAGGATGCGGGACTTGTCCGATTCCTGCCTGATAACGAAGGCCTCATGCCCGTTCTCCGCTAGCCAGCAGCGGGCATCGTTCATGCCAGCGAGGTGGCGCTCCACGAAGACCCAGCGCACATCCGCAAAGTGCCGGCAGTGGTCCTCGGTCCGCGAGCTGATCTCTTGGACGCTGATCCGGCTGAGCTGTAACTCAACGGCGGAGACCATCTGCAAAGCTTCCGGTGTGAGGAAACCGTGCCGAAGGATCTCCGCCATCACGCGGTTGGGCGGATCGCGGGTACAGCGCACGATGGCAAGGTCCGGCGATCGCCAGCGGGGCGGATCTGTGCGATACCTGGCCTCTCGGAGGATGAGTGTCGGCTCCTCAGATGGGATCCCGTCAAGGCACCACTCTCGCGCGGAACCCATCATCCAGTCGAGAAAGGCGACATGCTCCTTGCTGACGGATTCACACGGTCGCTGAATCTTTTCCCCGGCCTCATTCAGAAGAGGTTCCGGATGGAAGTAGTGGGGCTCCACCATGATCTCTTCATCGGCGAGCTTTCCGGTTTCTGGATTTCGCTTCCGGCGGCGGTGGCCGCATCGGAAGGTGGAATCAACGCTGGCCTCCAGTGTGGCGCGGTCGAGGCCTTCGGCTTGGGCCTGTGTGAGCTGATGCCACGCCAGCAGGCACTGAAGGCAGATGCCACGAGATCCGCGCAATTGGCGGTTGACCTCGTTGACCTGCATTCCGCGATCGAGCATCGCCTTGATATCGATGGTGATCCCGGAGGGAGTCAGTACGGAGAAGGCCACCAGCGGAAAAGGAGATAAGTGCAATGATCCCGGACCAACAGGCTGCCCTGGCGCCAACAACGTCGGCGGCAGCAGCGACCCACCGGCCAACTAATCTGCGTCATCGTGGCTGATCGTTGCGGTGCTGAGCAGGTTCATGCCAGCCAGAGGCCTCCCTTCTTCGAGTGATCGCTACCGCTGACTAACCGTGTACGCCCAGGCACGATGTTCGCCTCACCGTCTCAACCGAAGACCCACACCACCCCCGAGACCTTGGGAATGGAGCAGGCCAAGGACCGCCCACCCTCCTCGGGGGAGAGCTCCTCCTCTGGCCCGCCAGTGAAGACCGGGACATGCTCACCGGTGAGGGTGTCGATGGGTTCGAGGGGCCAACCATCGGCGTCGAGGTGCCACAGGTAGCAGGTCATGGTGATGGAGAGGCTGCCTACAGGTTTCCCGTGGGTGGACAGGGCCAAGGTGTATGGGCAGTTCCCCCTCCCCACCGAGCACGTAATCCCATTGATCCAGCAGCCCGGTGAGTCGATCGCCGGTGGATCCGGACAGGGCGGACAGGGGGTCACCAGGGTCCGGACAGGGGAGGGCATCGTGCCTCTCACCAGTCGCCGCTTTACCCCGGACTGCCCGGACAGGCCGGACACCCCATCACCAAGCTATTGACGAGATCCCCCCCTCTGGAAGAGAAGCAGCGATGAGTGGGGCCAGCACATTGTCCGGGTGGTCCGGGTGGTCCGGTTGGCCCGGCGCTGGTGGGAGGGCTACCCCGCTTGCCTTCGCCATGGGCGAGTGACCTCATTCCCGAGGGCGATACCCTTCCCCGCCACCCTCGGTTGAGAATTAGATCCATACGCTGCCCCCTCTCACGCCCACAGCCCGCCAGGATCACGCCCCCCCCGAGCCCCGATGCGGTTCGCCCTACTCCTCTCCTGTCAGGGTCTAGCCCTGCTTCTACCCCTCATCACCCCCCTGGTAGCTCCTGCCGCCACGGTGATTTCAGTCGGTGATGGAGACACCCTCCGTGTCCTAGATCGTGGCCAGCGGGTGACCATCCGGGTCGCCTGCATCGATGCCCCCGAGATGGCGCAATCGCCCTACGGACAGCAGGCAAGGCAGGCGCTCCAGGCTCTCCTCCCCGTCGGCTCAACCGTCACGCTGAAGACTCAGACCACTGACCGCTACGGCAGGACCGTTGCCGAGGTCTTCACCCAGAACGGCGCCAACGCCGGCCTCACCCTGGTGCAGCAGGGCAACGCTTACGCCTACCGCCAGTACCTGAAGCAGTGCGATGAGTGGGCCTACCTCGATCGGGAGAAGCTGGCCGAGCGATACCGCGTCGGGCTTTGGATGGTTGACGGCGGGATCCAGCGTCCTTGGGATTTCAGGGCTGCAAGGCGGGGTGGCCAGAGCCAGCCGGCGCCAAGATCTCAGCGCCCGTTGAACCTGACGATCATCAACGGTGGGCGTGGATCTGGGAACAGTTCAGGACGGCGGTGGTATTGCAGAAATGTCGGGTCGTGGGAGAGAGCTCAGCAGCTGCTGCGGGAGGGGCACACCTACCTCGATGGCGATGGGGACGGTGAAGCCTGCGAGGCGCTGCGCTAAAACGATGCCAGAACCGGATCCACGCCGTGGTCGTCTTGCCGAGCTTCGGCAGCAACTGGCCGAGCTGGCACGGAGGGGCAAGGCGGCGCCTGTTGGCTCACAGGAGCGTGATTCTCTCGCGGAGCAGTACGGGGAGGTGCTGGCGGGGGTGCTCGCCTTGGCCGAGGAGCTGGAGGTCTGAAAGGATTTCTGTCAGTGCTACTCGACAATCTGAGCCACGTTCTGAAGGCGGGGAGGCTCCCATCTCGCGGCGGACATCAGCCTTGACGGCCTCGCTGTAGGACGCATTAACCGGTTCCATCATACTCCTAGGAGCTGAAACTGACGGGATCTGGAGACGTCACCTTTCCTGGCAGAGGGGGATGCGGCGATGAGTAGTCGCCTTCCATCAAGAAAATGGAATTTTAAGCACTGCTTGACATTGGATAGTCATCCTGGCGATCCACTCGCCTAGATTAGACTCCATACCGGTGGCAATAGATTCCAGCTCAGTTATAGTTCTAGTCAAGTCTGCGATTAGGACTTCTACCCGGGTCCACGGAATATTGAAGTCGCCCAGATTCCGACAGTACAGCGATCCGTTTATTACTGTTGCGTCACGGTGTGCGGCAGCTTTATTCCTTGCTTCTTGAATCCACAAGAGTTCAATAGCAGCATCACTAGAGTTGTCTTCGTAGCAAGCAGGTTCTTTGCATCTCTGGTTGCTCATGCATAAACTTTGAAATCGGGAATTGATGTTCGGTATCTTTTTTCTTCGAGCTGGCTGAAGGCGTCTGAACTCGTTTTTAAGATTTTGGATGCAACAATCAAACTCATTCTCCAATTCCTTGCTGTCCACGTGGCACTCATTCGTTAACTCCTCTCTGGCCATCGCAATAATCCTTTCAGGACTAACCCCATCAGGAGTACTGCAAAGAGTGATAGAAAAATCATCTGGGTTCTTAGAGGCTGCATTAAGAAAAGCAAGTTTCAGCTTTTCAATAAAGGCGATATCCTCCAACCATTTTGCTGCAGTCATGATGCTAGCGCATTGTCTCCCTCCAGAGCTTTCATCAAATGTACATGCGCTTAGCTTGACTATTAGGGATTCTGTCAATGCCCGTACCAGGCAGATGGCAAAATCAGCCGATCCGGAACTGTTTATGCGATCAACAACATTCTGGTCACCTTGAATGGCATAGATTGAACGCCAGATCGAGAATGCGATAATAAAGTCAGCTTTAATGCTTTGGACAAGAGTTTTGAAGTCATCTGGAGTTCTCGATGGCCGATCTTCATCGTACATTGAGTCGTCACGCATTCGGAATGTCTCCAGTGGTGGCTAATCAATAGTAGCAATACGAATTCTCTGAGGCGTTCTGGCTATGCTCGTCAAGTCCCATCTTCAATCTAAATTCCGAGGCACTACCCCTCATATGGGCCTCCCACCGATGAGGAAGCGCTGCACCAGCAGCCCGACTTCATGGCCAGGGGAGTAATGGAGGCGATCAGTGGGCCCAAGACGCTCCAAGGGATCGTCGTTGTGCAAGCCCGCACTGATCCAGTTGAGGCAGTATAGGAACGCGTGTGTGCGGCTTTAGCGCAATGACCTCGGAGTGGAGTGGACCGCCACTGACTGATGGTTAACCACGGAGAGGGTACCTGTCGGCCCCTTCCTCACTCCCACTCAGCACCGTCAGTCCCACACCACTCCCGAGACCTTGGGAACGGAGCAGGCCAGTGGCCGCCCGCCGGCTTGGGGATGGAGCGACTCGTCAGCCCCGCCCGGAGAACACCGGGACGCGCTCACCGGTCTCGGTGTCGATGCGTTCGAGAGGCCAGCCCTCAGCGTCGAGGTGCCAGAGGTAGCGGGTCATGGTGGTGGAGAGGCTCTCATCAGGATTCCCGGTGCCGGACAGGGTCAGCAGACGGCATCCATGCCATGACACTCCCCGAGAACGCGACGACCTCCCCCGAGCAGGGGTGGGGCATGCCCTTACGGCCAGGGCTGTGGTGGTCGGACAGGGGCGGAGAGGGCTTGGACAGGGTACGGACAGTGCTGGGCAGCTCCATCTCCCCAGTGTTCACGCATCCCGGACAGCCCGGACAGGGCGGACACACCACCACAAGAAAATCAGTGAGATCCCCCCCTTCCCTTCTGAGCAGAGAACTCAGAGAGGGGGGGGAACCCTGTCCGGCGTGTCCGGGTTGTCCGGCTCTTGGAGCGCGGGTAGGGCATCTGAAGCGTTGACTCCGGTTGGTGGAGCGCTCCAGCCCCGAGGGTGACCCCACTTCCGCCGCCATCGGATCCTGCACTGGGCAAGGCCGAGGTGACCGACAACAATGTGGTTGTGTCAATCGGAAACATCTAATTTGACTTGAGTGCAGTACGCTCTCCTATACAAGCCATAGCTCGCAAGGGACTTGTTTCGAATTGCAATTCTATGAAGGACTTTTCTCAACTCGGAAGATCTGGTATAGCAGCTGGGCTAAGCGCTGCCAGAAAGCTGCGTCAGGGTCTTGATGGTACTGGCTCAGCTCTCTCAGTTGCAGCCGGAGCAGTAGCGGCATCCCTCAGTGAGCTGAATAACATTGGCATTGATCCGCAGATGATCAGTCGCTTGAGCTCGGCTGCTACCAACCATGGTGTCGCAGCCGCTGATCTGTTAGCGAAGTTGCCAGGAGAGCTTGAACATTTCGGAACTTCTGTGGTCGATCAGTTCCTCAGAGGTGGTGATTCCCAAGGTAAACACTGGTCTCATTTAGAAAGCCAGGCGAATGCTCCCCAGCGATCCAGCGACCCTACCAATGCTATCTGGGAAGACGGGAGCGCGAATGTTTTCCGCGGTGCGACGGACATGTCATGGACAGAGCGAGCACAGGCAAGCTTTGACAACCACTTCGATGGCTTGATCGCCGCAGCACAGACCCCCGAGTTCTGGCAGCGGACCCTGGGCAATGCCATGGAGGCCAGCGTCTATGCAGCCGCTATCACCGCCGTTGACCAGCTGCTTATTCATCGCGATGAGTTGATCAATGGCACTCTTGAGGCTCGACGCGAGAGGCTGATCCAGATTTTGCAGACTAGTGGTCTCATGGCTGCTGGTGCTTTACCCGTATCAGTCTTTTTGGCATTGGCATTGATGTTGGTGCCGGGTTTGACCTTGGTTATGGGTCCGCTGGGCCTGATCGGCACAGCTGGTCTGGGCTTTAGGCTGATTTCTTCTGCGGTTAGAAACCCGAGCCAGCAGGAACGTCAAGTTGCACTGAACCTGCAGGGTTTGCTTCTTGAGAAGTTTTACGCGCTTCAGCGAGACGATGAAGGTTGCGTGACCATCACCGTAAGGGCTCTGCCAGGATTGTGAGGCCAGGCTGCCACAGCAAAGTCGATTGATTGCTGTGTAGCAAGCTAGGACCTACCCAATACTCCACTTCAGGGAACAGCATTTCTGTGAGGGTGCTAGTAGCCTTATATGACTTTATCAGTTGGCGGTGTTGAGCAAACGCTAGACCCATAGCCCCGCGCTCGATAACAGGATTGCCATGAAAGCAATCAGACCTCGCGAAGCGCTCAAGGGAATCGCCCCCGACTAAGCGGTTTAGCCGATTCAGTGAATCAAGATAAAAACGCAGCCCCGTGACGACATCAGCCAGTTGCTTGCGCACTTAGCAAGGGCACGAATCAGCGATCTTCGTGGGATGATCTACAAGGCCACGCTATGTGGACTCAGCAATCCAAGAATCTCTCAAGATGACGGATTTGCATGATCTTAACCAAGAAGATAGCCCGAACGGCTCGAAAATAACACTTAGCCTGAAGTAGGGTCTCATGGAATAAAGAATCGCCGAGCTCAGAAGGGTGCATCTACAAAGTTGTCCCTTGATTCTTCAACAGCCGGATCCGAGCTTAAGTCTCCAAGTTCTCTAAATGCATCTTTGACTTCCGCCTCAACCTGCTTCAATCGCTGATTAAGCTCTTTGATAAGTGTCGCTCCTCGCTTTACATCCTCAGATAGCTTATCTATTGGCGTTTCCGAAGTTTCTAGTGATTGTAGAATCCTCGCAAGTTCGGCCAACTTCTGCTCATAAGTAGGCTCATCAGAATGGCCCAGGCTTTCAGTCATTAGCAGTGGTCTCCACGCTAGAAACTTGACTAAATATAACCCCGTCACAGAGCTCCGTCTTCAATGATTCTGAAATCCTAACTTGGGAACAGGACTTTACTATGTCCCCTGATTTCGAATAGATTATAGAGTATCCTCGTGCCAATGTCGTAGCAGGAGAAGCATTCGTTATAGCCAGCTCCTTTGAATACAAAGCTTCTCGCTCTCGCTTTATACTCCTGAAGATGACATCTTCACTGAGTCTACCTTGCAGCCAGGAGAGCTCCCTTTCGTTAATGCTGAGTGAGGATTCTGTGCAAGTCATCATGCGCATCTTGAATGTTAAAAGGGATTGATTCATGCTGAGAAGATGCTTGCATAATCGTTGCTCACTAAAGTCCTTAGTCACCCAGTGCAGGCTTTTACTATACTGAACAATAGAATGATTAGAGTGGAACACTAGGGTTTGGCCATAGCCACTCAACACTTGCCTCTCATTCATGATCCGCTTCATCGCGGACTTATACCTAAGGCGATCTTTGCAAGCATCAAAGGTGTTGGTGGCTGAAATGATCGTATAAGTACATGCTCTATGCAGTAACCTAATCTCCTCGCGCAGCCTTTCCTCGCAACGAAGTACAATGTGCTTGGAGAAGAGAGTAAGTTCTGACTTCATGAGGCTAAGCCTCTGGCCTGCCGCAGAATACACTCTGACCCATGACCTATCTAGATTTTTAGAAGAACCTTCGAGCTGTTGCTTTTTAATGCTCATGTAGCTGGAAATACCAAGGCGCATCAGTCTGAAGGCTGGATCTAACTGCCTTCTGGAAGCTTCAAGACTTATGATCGTAATTCTGTTCAGTCGAGCATAGTAGTCTCTGATGAGTTGCTCAGCAACTTGATAGCGGCTGGCAATTTCTTCCGCTACTGCTGTTGGAGTTCTAAAATATTGATTCGCAACGATGTCCAATATAGAATTGTCATTGTCATGTCCGATGGCTGTCCATACTGGATGTCTATAGGATGCGATCCTTCTTGCTACTGTTTCGTTATCTAAAGTAGACAAGTCAACTCTTGACCCACCGCCGCGAGCAATGACAACAACGTCTAGATCAAGATTCTCTAAACATGCCATAGATCGAAGGATCGATTCCTCGCAGCTGATTCCCTGCATAACAGTGTCCGCAATATATATGGAGACCCGTGCATTGGCGGCCTCAATTGTGCTGACTATGTCACTGTAAGCAGCACTTTGTCGGCTCGTGATAAGACCAACCCTTTGGGGTA
>NZ_JAGQBG010000132.1 GCF_024345515.1 Cyanobium sp. N5-Cardenillas | reverse complement strand
TGACCGGCGGTGCCGGCGCCGGTGGCGGCGAGCTCTGGCGCTGCAGCAGCCCCCAGGCAGCGGCCAGCACCAGCACCAGGGCGGCGCCGCCCCCCAGCAGCCAGGGCTTCGGGGGCCGTGGCCAGAGCAGGGGGACGTCGTCATCCAGCTCCCCGTCGTCATCGGGGTCCGTCGCCCCGGCGGCCCCCGGGACGGGGGCGAGGCCGCCGGCGGTGCCCCCATCCAGGCCCATGGGCGCAGGCGGCGGCAGCGTTCCGAGGCCGAGGTCGTCGAAAGGAGGGAAGGGGGAGGGTTCGACCGGCTCAGCGGCTGCCGGGGAGGGGAGGTAGGCGCGGCCCCTGCGTTGGTCCTCCCGCTCGACGTAGGCCACCACGTCGCGGTCACTGAAGTAGGCCACCAGATCGGGCTCGGCTTCCAGGTCCCGGTAGCCCGGCAGCACATCCCGCACCAGCCAGTCGCTGCAGTAGGCGCAGAGCTGACCCAGCGGGTCGGTACTTTTGCCGGCGGCCCAGTCCTTCAGCTCCTGGCTGGCGCCTCGGTCGAAGCAGGTCCTTGCCGTGTCGGCCTCCCCCAGCAGCAGGTGCAGGTTGGCCAGCAGCGGATCGATCCCCTCCCGACCGCTGCGCTGCAGGCGGTGTCTGGCTTCGGCGATGCGCTCGGGTTTTCGCTGGGCGAACCCGGAGGCGGTCAGGGCGATGGTGGCCAGGAAGTCGGCGGCGTCGGAGCCGGTGGCGGCCCAGCGGCTGAACAGATCCACCTGCTCCTGGACGGTGAGGAAGGCGCGGATCTGGTGGAAGAAGGGTTGGAAGTCCTGGCTGGGGAACTGGGGATCACCATCGCCTTCAAGCCCACCCCGCCGCTGCACCAGCTGCTCCAGCAGCTCCAGGCCCTCCTGCCGCTCGACACCGGCGACCAGGTCCCGGCTCAGCAGGTCGAGCACCCGGTAGGGCGTGAGGTGTTCCAGCTGGGCGTGCATGGTTTCCCTGAGGTCGGGTTGCCTGCCGAGGCGTTGCAGCAGTTGCAGTCCCTGCTCCAGGGTGCGGGCGGCGGCTTCGAAGCGGCGTTGCTCCTCCAGTTCGCTGGCGGCCGCCAGGCAGGCCAGCCCCGCCAGCAGCGTGAGATCGGCTTCGCGGCCACTGCCGAGGGTGGGCGACTGGGGTGGTTGCAGCGAGCGGCTGGCCAGCTCGAAGGCCTCCAGGGGCTGGCCCCCCTCCATCAGCAGCACCAGCCCCCCCACCTGACGGGCGCTGGCGATTTCCAGGGCGGGCTGCAGGCTGCCGTCGCCGCCGGCCAGACTGGTCAGCTCCGCTTCGTAGGCGGCGCGCCGGTCGGCATCGCAGAGCAGGTCGGCGCTGGCCCTGAGCAGCTCCGCCCGTGTCTGCAGGGTTTCGGCGGTGAAGCCTGCGTGGGGCGGGCGGTCCAGGCGCGACTGGAGGGTGCGCAGGACCCCCTGGGCATCGGCGGACGGAGTCACGCCCAGCAAGCGGAAATGATCGATCGGCAGGTCCAATCCGATGATGACGCTGGGGCGCGACTGTAGTCAGAGGCAGTGGTTTTGACTGTCACCAGGGAACGGACCCCGTACAGTCGGGGCCACGAATCGCATCGCCTTCCTGCCATGACTCAGGAATTGACCGCGGCGCGGGCAGCCCAGCCCGCCAGCCCTGGGGCCGCCGCGTCTTCTGAGCAGGCCGGCAGCCACGCGGTGCGGTTGGAGGGTCTGTATCCGGCCGAGCGGGCCAGTGTCAGCCGGGACGAGGGCCTGATGCTCTACCGGGACATGACCTTGGGGCGCCGCTTCGAGGACAAGTGTGCCGAGATGTACTACCGCGGCAAGATGTTCGGCTTCGTGCATCTGTACAACGGTCAGGAAGCCGTCTCCACCGGCGTGATCCGGGCGATGCGGCTGCAGCACGACTGGTTCTGCAGCACCTACCGCGATCACGTCCATGCCCTGAGCTGCGGTGTGCCCGCCCGGGAGGTGATGAGTGAGCTGTTCGGCAAGGCCACGGGCTGCAGCAAAGGTCGTGGCGGCTCCATGCACCTGTTCTCCAGGGAGCACCATCTGCTCGGCGGCTATGCCTTCATCGGTGAGGGCATCCCGGTGGCCCTGGGAGCGGCGTTCACCAGCCGCTACAAGCGTGACGCCCTCGGCCAGGCCGACAGCGATGCCGTCACGGCCGCGTTCTTCGGGGATGGCACCTGCAACATCGGCCAGTTCTACGAGTGCCTGAACATGGCCTCGCTGTGGAAGCTGCCGATCCTGTTCGTGGTGGAGAACAACCGCTGGGCCATTGGCATGGACCACAACCGGGCCACCAGCGAGCCGGAGATCTGGCGCAAGGCGGCGGGCTTCGGCATGGTCGGCGAGGAAGTCGACGGGATGGATGTGCTGGCCGTGCGGGCCGCGGCCCAGCGGGCCATCGAGCGGGCCAGGGCCGGCGAAGGCCCCACCCTGCTGGAGTGCCTCACCTACCGGTTCCGTGGCCATTCCCTGGCGGATCCCGATGAGCTCCGTGAAGCGGCCGAGAAGGAATTCTGGGCCAAGCGTGATCCCATCAAGCAGCTGGCAATGCGTCTGACGGACATGGGCCTGGCCACGGCCGAGGAGCTCAAGGCGATCGAGAAGGAGATCGATGCCGAAGTGGCCGACTGCGTGGAGTTCGCCCTTGCGGCGCCCGAGCCCGACAGCAGTGAACTCACCCGCTACATCTGGGCCGAAGACTGAATCAGATCGGGCATTGATTCTTCCTGGTTAAGAGCCCTGGTTAAGATCATTTAATTGCCCTGAAGTTAGCAGGTCTGATGACCAAACGCGTTCTTGTCACATTCACCGACAGCCGCATGAAAGCGGCCCGACGACGATTATGTCGTCAGGCGAAGGAGATGGAGGTATATACGGAGATCGTTTCGGCTTCGGAACGGTCTCTCAGTCCCGATTTTCGGCAGCGATTCAACGCCTACCTCACTCCCGAGCATCGCGGCTTCGGCTATTACGCCTGGAAGCCCCAGATCGTGCTACAGACCCTCGAACGTCTGCAGGACGGCGATCAGGTGCACTGGATTGATTCCGGCTGTCACCTCAACCCAGCCGGACGCGATCGGCTGTTGGAGCTGTTCGCCATGACCGTGGAGGCGCCGTCAGGTGTTCAGGGTTTTGAATGTCTGCCTCCCAATGGATCCTTGGTGTACGAGGAGCGGCAGTTTCCGGATCAGCGGGAAGGCCATTGGACCAAGGGTGACCTGCTCGATCGGCTGGACGTTCGAGGCAGGCCGGACATCACCACCACCCAGCAACTGGGGGCCACCACCTTTTTCGTGCGCAAGTGCCCCGCCTCCATGGACTTCATGCGCCACTGGATCCGGGTGTTCAGTGAGGATTTCTCCATGATCGATGATTCAGCTTCGCTGGCGCCCAATCTGGAAGGTTTCATTGAGCATCGCCATGATCAATCGATCTACTCGATCCTGGGCAAGTTGCTGCCGATCTCGACGATCTCCGTGTTTGAATTCTGGTTTCCACGCGCTGACAACTGCTGGTTGCCTGACTGGGAGATGGTCGGCGATTCCCCGATCCAGATCCGCCGTGATCGGGGCCTCAAGGGAGAGAGCCGATGGAAGATCGCCTCTCTCCAGGCCAAGGGCAGGCTGAAGCGACTCCTCGACGGTTGGCGATCGCCCTGAAGGCCTCGGTGGCTCGGAGACAAGCAGCCCGGGCGATCAGGGCAGGGGCGTGGAGCGGGTGGAGAGGCTGCGCAGCTTGCGCAGAGCCTTGAGTTCGATCTGCCGGACCCTTTCGCGCGACACATCCAGCTGCCGGCCGATTTCGGCCAGGGTGTGCCTCTCCATGCCGTCGAGGCCGAAGCGCAGGGCCAGCACCTCCTTTTCCTGGGCAGACAGGTGGCCCATCAGCTGGGCCAGCTGCTCCTGGTGCATGCCGCGCTCAATGCGGTCGAGGGGTTCCTCGGCGGATCCATCGGCGATCAGATCGCCCAGGAAGCTGCGACCATCCTCGGCGTGGATGGGGGCATCGAGGCTGGAGATGGTGAGGGCCTGGCGCAGCAGGGAGTCGAGCTCCTCGACGGGAATGGCCATGGCTTCAGAGATTTCACGACGGCTGGGCATGGCGCCGAGTTTGTGGGCCAGCTCAAGGCTCACCTTGCGGATCGTGGTGAGCCGCTCGCTCAGATGAACCGGCAGCCGGATGGCCCGGGACTGGCAGGCAATGGCGCGGGTCATGCTCTGCCGGATCCACCAGAAGGCGTAGGTGGAAAACTTGTAGCCCCGGGTGGGGTCGAACTTTTCGACGGCCCGCTCCAGCCCCAGGGAACCTTCCTGGATCAGATCAAGCAGCTCCAGACCCTTGCCCTGGTACTTCTTCGCCACACTCACCACGAGACGGAGATTGGCGCGCATCATCCGCTCCTTGGAGCGCCGGCCGATCTTGATCGTTTTGTTCTCCTGGACGGAGTAACCGCTTTTTGACTCTTCCACCAGGTGCATCATCGCCTGCACCTGGTTGCCGAGCTCGATCTCTTCGGCTGGGGTCAGCAGCGGCTCTCTACCGATCGAGGTGAGATACCAGGTAATGGAATCACCCCCTCTGCGGCTGGAGCCCTCCCTTCTCGTCGCAACGGCAGAGGCGGTCATGGCAGGGGGCGAAGTGGCGCCATTGAATGGATTATCAAATTATCCACCGGTTGGCAAGGACAGAAAGTGTCTGGAATAACTTTTAAGCCATTGCTTGTGAAACCACACACAATTGCCTTTCTTTAGCGATTGACTTCGTTTGGATGAGCAAAGGGCTAAGTTCTGAGTTGATGTAAGGGGAAGGCCAGGCTTGCCAGATCGGAAAGTGGCCTTGCTGCTCCTAATTCTCCGACCCTGGATCTTCAGCGCAGGTCCCCTTCGGCCGCTGCCGGATCTCGCTGGGCCAGGGCCTCGGCCACCGCGAGCGGCGTGACGCCCCCGGGACCCAGGCGGTCCCGGCAGTGGTGACCGGCATGGGCATGGTCGAGGGCCGCGGCCGCCAGCCAGGCCCCATCGGCGCCGGACACTTCGTCGGGCATCCCTTCAGCGGCGGCCAGGGCCATGGCACCTCGCCCCGCGGCGTAGCCGGCGAGCACATCACCAAGCCCGGCCCTGGCGGCGTCCGGGCAGGCCGAGAGCAGTTGCCAGCGGCGTCCGTCGGGGGCCGCCACAACGCTGCGGGCTCCTTTGAGCAGCACGCTGACGCGGCAGCGGCGGGCCGCCGCCAGCGCCGCCTCCGGCCGGGGCAGCGGGGCCAGATCGGGAAACAGTCTCCGGAACTCCCCGGCATGGGGGGTGATCCAGGTGGGGCCCCGGCGGCCCAGGAGCCAGTCGGCGCCCATGGCCGCCAGGCGGTTGAGGCCATCCGCATCGAGCACCAGCAGGCCTGGGAAGTCAGCCAGCTCCTGCCAACGTTGCTGGTCCCGGGCCGCGCTCGCCGCCGCCACCGGCCCATCCGGGTTGTCCAGCCCGCCCAGGCCAGGGCCCAGCAGCACCGCATCCAGCCGATCCAGCCAGCCCTCGCCCAGATCCCCCAGGTCCAGGCCGCCGGCGGGGGTGGCCCCCAGGCCCGGCTCCAGCACCACGTGGGGATGGACCTGCCAGAGCTGGGGGGCGATCTCCAACGGCGGGGCGGCCCGCAGGCTGCCGCATCCGGAGGCCGTGGCGCCCGCCAGGGCCAGGTGGGCGGCCCCCCTGAAGCGGTTGCTGCCGGCGAGGACCAGCAGACGCCCCCGTTCGTACTTTCCGGCGGCCGGATCCGGCACAGGCCAGGGGGCCGAGGCCCGGTCAGCGGCGGTCAGGCCCAGCAGCGGATCGGCGGACCGCTGGCCCAGGAGGGCGGGCGGCAGTCCGAGGTCGACCCGCTCCAGCTGCCCCACCCAGCGCAGGGCGGCATCCTGCACCAGGCCCCGCTTGATCAGGCCGATGCAATAGGTGGTGGAGGCGGTGGCGGCCACCGTGCCGAGCAGGGCCCCGTCATCGGCGTTCAGTCCGGTGGGGACGTCGATGGCCACCAGGGCGCCGGGTTGCTGGTTCTGCCGATCGACCAGCAGGGTTTCGATGGCGTCACCGGCCGGGCGGTGCTGGCCGATGCCGAAGAGGGCATCCACCCAGAGGGCGGGATCGGCGGGGTCCGGTGGGTCTTCCAGCAGGGGCAGGCCCAGCCAGCGGGCGTGGCGCAGGTGGGCCTCGGTGAGCGGGCGGAGCCGCTCGAAGGGGCACCAGAGCCGCACCCGGCCGCCGGCCAGATGCCATTCCCTGGCCACCACCAGCCCATCGCCGCCGTTGTGGCCCGGCCCCACCAGCACCAGCAGGCCGTCCTGGCCATCCCGGCCCGGCCGCTGCTGCAGGCGGCGACTCACCGCCAGGGCCGCCTTCTCCATCAGGGCCTCCACCGGCAGGCCGCTGGCGAACAGTTCCTGCTCGATGGCGGCCATCGTGGCGCTGCTCACCAGGAGGTGGTCGGCATCCAGCGGCGGCCAGGAGTGGGGCATCGGCCGGAAGTCCACGTCGGCCTGGGCAGTGCTCTCCCATGATGGAGGGATCCGTTCCTTCGACCCACCGGGATCCTTGAGCCCCATCCCCGCCACCTCGCCCAGCAACGCCTCCTCCGAGGTGGCCGCGGTGCTGGCGCAGCTTGGCGCCTGGCCCGGCGAGCGGCGGGTGGCCGTGGGCCTCTCCGGCGGCGTGGACAGCTCCCTGACGGCGGCCCTGCTGGTGGCCGCCGGCTGGCAGGTGGAGGGTCTCACCCTGTGGCTGATGAGTGGCAAGGGCTCCTGCTGCGCCGAGGGCCTGGTGGATGCGGCCGGCATCTGCGACCAGCTGGGGGTGCCACACCATGTGGTTGACAGCCGGGCCCGTTTCCAGGAGCAGATCGTCGGGTTTCTGGTGGAGGGCTACGGCGAGGGCCTCACACCGTTGCCCTGCTCCCGGTGCAACCGGGCCGTCAAGTTCGGACCGATGCTCGAGTGGGCCGCCGCGGAGCGTGGCCTCAGCCGCCTGGCCACCGGCCACTACGCCCGGCAGCGGCCCGCTGGTGCCGCCGACGGCCAGACCCTGCCCGGGGACGGGGCCGGCCGCCACCAGCTTCTGCGCGGCCTGGATCCCCTCAAGGACCAGAGCTATTTCCTCTACGACCTGCCCCAGGCGGTGCTGGGCCGGCTGGTGTTTCCCCTGGGTGAGCTCACCAAGGAGGCGACCCGCACCGAGGCCTCACGCCTGGGCCTGCGCACCGCCGAGAAGCCCGAAAGCCAGGACCTCTGCCTGGCCGACCACCACGGCTCGATGCGGGCGTTTCTCGATACCTACCTGCCACCACGTCAGGGCGAGATCGTGCTGGCCGATGGCACGGTGCTCGGCTCCCACGACGGCATCGAGCATTTCACCATCGGGCAACGCAAGGGACTGGGGGTGGCCTGGAGCGAACCCCTGCACGTGGTGCGACTGGATGGCGCCATGAATCGGGTGGTGGTGGCCCCCCGACGGGAGGCGACCCGGCAGGCCTGCGTGGTGGGGGCCATCAACTGGGTGTCGATCGCCCCGCCGGACCAGCCGATCGCGGTGGAGGTCCAGGTGCGTTACCGGAGCCTGCCGGAGCGAGCCCTGCTGACACCCCTGGCGGCAACCGGTGCCGACCAGGCCGCCGACCGGCCCCACCGCGCCCGGCTTGACTTCGCCGAGCCCCAGTTCTCGGTGGCACCGGGCCAGGCGGCGGTGTTCTACTGCGGTGATGTGCTGCTCGGCGGCGGATTGATTCAGGCCGACGGCTGACGGGTTTCGCTGCGGAACCGGTTCATCGCCGATTCGATCACCACGTGCATGTCCATGTACTTGTATTCGGAGAGCCGTCCGCCGAAGATCACGTTGTCGGCGGTGTGGGCCAGCTCCTGGTAACGCCGATAGAGCGATTGGTTGTCAGGGTCGTTGACAGGGTAGTAGGGAATGGCGTCACCGCTGCAGGCCTTGGGATACTCCCTGGTGATCACCGTGACGGGGGAGCTTGCCGCCTCGAAATGCTTGTGCTCGATGATGCGGGTGAACGGCTCACTAGTATCGCAGTAGTTGATCACGGCATTCCCCTGGAAGTTCTCCAGCTCTTCGATACTGTTCTCGAAGTCCAGGGAGCGGTACTCCAGTCGGCCGAGCTCATAGTTGAAAAACTGGTCGATGCAACCGGTGTAGACCACCTTCCTGGCCAGGGATGTCAACTGGGTCCGGTCGTCGAGATAATCGACATTCAGGCGAACCTCAATGCCCTCCAGCATGGCTTCGAACAGGCCCGTATAGCCGCCGATAGGGATGCCCTGGTAGCGGTCGGTGAAGTAGTTGTTGTCGTAGGTGAAGCGCAGCGGTAGCCGCTTGATGATGAAGGTCGGCAGTTCACGGGGATCCTTGCCCCACTGCTTGCGGGTGTAGTCGCGGATCAGGGTCTCGTAGATGTCCTGCCCCACCAGGGAAAGGGCCTGCTCCTCAAGGTTGGTCGGTTCACCGAGAAACCGTTGGGAGTCGATTTTCTGCCGGGCTTCTACGGGTGAGCGGGTCTGCCAGAGCTCATAGAACG
>NZ_JAGQBG010000131.1 GCF_024345515.1 Cyanobium sp. N5-Cardenillas | reverse complement strand
TGCGGCGGATCCGGCCGGCGATGTGGCGGCGCAACATCCGGGCGGCGCTGGCGGGCGGTGGGGGACAAAGGGGGGCGGCTCCCTAGGCTGGGGGCGATTCGGGGTGATTGCGTGGGCCGGCGGTTCTGGCGACTGATGTCCTCCCTGTGCCTGGCCTTGCCACTGACGGTGCTCCCCGCACCGGCCAAGGCACTGGTGCCGTTCGTGTACCTGCCCCAGGAAAAGGAACTGGAGGGGGCGGGGCTGGGCATCGCCCAGGCGGCGGCACGGCTGCTGCGCCTCGGCCAGGCGGAGGATGCCGCCCGGCTGGCGGAGCTGACCGTGCGGCTGCTGCCGGATGACCCCCGCGGCTGGGTGCTGCTGGCGGAGGCGGAACTGCGCAGCAACCAGATGGAGAAGGCGGTGGTGGCCCTGGCCCGGGCCAAGCAGCTGGACCCCAACAACGCCGGCATCTGGTTCGCCGAAGGCTCCCTGGCCCTGCGCAACGGCAAGCCCCAGGAGGCCATCGGCCTGCTGCGCAAAGGGATTGAACTGGACGGCAAGAACGCCGGTGCCTACTTCGATCTGGGCAATGCCCAGATCCTGCTGGGCAACAGCGACGCGGCCCTGGGCTCGTTCGAGAAGGCCGCGGGGCTGCGCAAGGACTTCTGGGAAGCGATCAACAACCAGGGCCTGGTGCTGTTCGAGAGCGGCCGCACCGCCGACGCCATCGGCCGCTGGCAGCGGGTGCTGAAGATCAAGCCGGACATCGCCGAAACCTCCCTGGCCCTGGCGGCGGCGCTGTTCGAGCGTGGACCGGCGGAGCGGGCCCAGGCCCTGAAGCTGGCCGAAAGCGCCCTGGCGGAGGAACCCAACTACGTCAAGGACAGCTTCCAGAAGGAGCAGCTGTGGGGGCCGCGGCTGCGGGCGGTGACCGCCCAGCTGCTGGCCCTGCCGGAGCTGAAGGCCGCCGTGGAGCGGGCCCAGGCCAATGCCACCGCCGGTGACGGCAACGGCGGCAGCAGCGACGACTCCTGAGCTGGTTGCCACGGGCACCATCTGTAGGCTGAGCGCCCTGAGCCGCAGACCCCCAGGACCGGATGCCGGACGAGCGCGTCCAACCGATCGCCCTGCATCAGGAGATGCAGCGCTCCTACCTCGAGTACGCGATGAGCGTGATCGTGGGACGGGCCCTGCCGGACGTGCGCGACGGGCTCAAACCGGTGCAGCGCCGCATCCTGTTCGCGATGCACGAGCTGGGGCTGACCCCGGACCGGCCGTACCGCAAGTGCGCCCGGGTGGTGGGCGACGTGCTGGGCAAGTACCACCCCCACGGTGACCAGGCCGTCTACGACGCCCTGGTGCGGCTGGTGCAGACCTTCGCCAGCCGCCACCCGCTGCTGGACGGCCACGGCAACTTCGGCTCGGTGGACGACGATCCACCGGCCGCGATGCGGTACACGGAAACCCGGCTGGCGCCGATCGCCAACGAGGCGATGCTCGATGAGATCGGCAGCGACACGGTCGATTTCGCCCCCAACTTCGATGGCTCCCAGCAGGAGCCGACGGTGCTGCCGGCCCAGCTGCCCTTCCTGCTGCTGAACGGCTGCACCGGCATCGCCGTGGGCATGGCCACCAGCATTCCCCCCCACAACCTGGGCGAGGTGGTGGATGCGCTGATCGCCCTGATCCGCAAGCCCGACCTGGCCGAGGAGAAGCTGCTGGCGATGGTGCCGGGCCCGGATTTCCCCACCGGCGGCGAGGTGCTGCTGGGCAGCGGCGTGCGCGACACCTACGCCACGGGGCGGGGCAGCATCCCGATGCGGGGCGTGGCCCACATCGAGGAGGTGCAACCGGGCAAGGGGCGCCACCGCCGCGGCGCCGTGGTGGTGACGGAACTTCCGTACCAGCTGAGCAAGGCGGGCTGGATCGAGAAGCTGGCCGAACAGGTGAACGACGGCAAGATCGGCGGCATCGCCGACATCCGCGACGAGCGCGACCGCGAGGGGATGCGGGTGGTGCTCGAGCTGCGGCGTGATGCCGAACCCCAGAAGGTGCTGGAGGAACTGCAGCGCCGCACGGCCCTGCAGAGCAATTTCGGCGCCATCCTGCTGACGCTGGTGAACGGCCAGCCCCAGCAGCTGAACCTGCGCCAGCTGCTGCTGCGGTTCCTGGAGTACCGGGAGCTGACGATCCTGCGGCGCACCAACCATGCGCTCAAGCGTTGCGAAGACCGGCTGGAGGTGGTGCAGGGCCTGATCAAGGCCCTCGACGACCTCAAGCGGGTGATCGAGATGATCAGCGAGGCAAGGGATGCCGCCACGGCCCGGGCCAGCCTGCAGGTGCACCTCGACCTGAGCGAGCGCCAGGCCGATGCGGTGCTGGCGATGCCGCTGCGGCGGCTCACGGGCCTGGAGCAGGAGGGGCTGCGCAAGGAGGCGGCCGATCTGGAGGAGGAACGCACCCGGCTGCGGCACCTGCGCGACGACCGCGACACCCTGCTCGACACGATGGTGGGCGAGCTCAAGGGGCTCAAGAAGCGTTACGCCACGCCCCGTCGTACCCGCCTGGTGGAGGGCGGCGACGCCCTGGTGGCCCAGCGGGCGGCGGCGGTGCGGCCCAACACCGAACTGCAGCGGCAGCAGGCCTTCGAGGCCTTGGCGGGCGATGGCCGGCTGCTGATCCAGACCGATGGCGCCGTGCGGATCGTGACGCCGCAGGTGCTGGGGCGGCTTCACCTCGATGACGCCGCTGAACTGGGCGAGCTGCCGCCGCCAGCGCTGCTGATCCTGCCGGTGGCCGAGCAGCCGGCCCTGCTGGCCTTCAGCGCCAGCGGCAAGGTGGCCCTGCTGCGCTGGGAATTCGCCGGTCAGCACCCCGGCAAGCTGGAACGCTTCCTGCCCGACAGCCTCCAGGGGGAGACGGTGGTGCAGGTGCTGCCGCTGCCGCAGCCCGCCAGCGGCAGCCTGGGGCTGCTGAGCACCGATGGGCGCTTCAAGCGGCTGCCGATCGAGGATTTCCTGGAGCTGTCGGGCCGGCCCGCCACGGTGCTGAAGCTGAAGGAGGGGGTGGCTCTGCAGCGGGTCGTGCCCTGCCTGGAGGGGGAGGATCTGGTGGTGGCCACCAGCACGGGGCGGATGCTGCGGCTGGCGATCAACGACAGCAACCTGCCGGTGCTGGGCCGCACGGCCCAGGGGCCGATGCTGCTGCGGCTGCTGCCGGGCGAACGGGTGGTGGGGGCGGCCTGCGCCGGCCAAGGCCGGGACGTGCTGCTGGCCAGCCGCCGCGGCCAGGTGAAGCGGCTGCAGCTCGAGAGCCTGCGGCCCTGCCAGCGGGGCGCCATGGGCCAGATCGGCCTGCGCTTCCTGGAGCGCGACGATGGCCTGGTGGATCTGCAGCCGGGCGACGCCGCCGTGATCGGCGTGACCCTGGAGGGAAGCGAGGCCCGCAGCCTGCGGCTCAAGGCCGATCAACTGGTGCCTGAAGACTGCAGCGGCTCTGGCACGTTGCTGGCCCTGAAAGCCGGCGATGCGGTGCAGCAGCTGGTCCCCTTGATCGGCGGTCCCTAGGCCGGCCAGCGGACGATCAGCACGGGCTCGCTGGCCAAGGCGGTGGGGTTCTCCCAGAAGGCCATCGCTTCTCCAGCCGAGCGACCTGTACGGCCATGGAGACCGTGCGGTCATCACCGCTGATGTCAGCAGCGATGCTGCAGAGATAGGAGGCGGTGATCGCCTCGCTGTAACCGTCGGGGTCACCGCAGGCCAGGTTGTAGGCCTGGATGCGCTCCCGCATCCGCTTCAGGGCGCCATCGAGGCCCCAGTGGCGGACGTAGTGGACCCCGACAGCGAGATGGGCGCGATGGGTCCAGTTGGCACGGGGAAGGGACAGGGCTTCGAAATCGCGGACCAGCCTTTCGATCTCGGCGTCGTCGCTGAGGGGCAGCTCCCGTTTCACGCGTCCAGTTCGATCCGCATTTCGACCATGGTGGGGCGCAGTCCGGCGCGCTCGAACAGTTTCCGGGCGGCGACATTCTGCGACGACGCACTGAGCATCAGGCTGCTGGAGCCCAGGGCGAGGGCCGCCTCCTTGGCCGCCTCGAGGAGACGGCGGCCGATTCCGCCGCTCCTGGCCTGGGGATCCACGTAGATGTCGTGAAGCCAGGCTCCGGCACCACGCAGCTCCACAAGGCTCATCGGCTCCATCCGCACGAAGGCATACCCCACGGGTTGGGGACCCGCCTCGGCGATCAGCAGCACGACCTCCGGCCGTTGGAGCTCCGTCCGGAAGAACGCCCCATAGGCGCCCTCGCCACCCGGCGGCACGGCGAAGCGCTCCCCATCAAAGCCAACGTGAAGCTGACCGAGGGCAAAGCCGAAACGGGCCAGCACCGACAGGTCGGTGTCCGTCGCTCGGCGCACCGTCAGGGGCGGTTGATTCACGCCATCTCGCCACAACGGTTGCCATCTTGACGCTGGAGCGTTGACCGGCAGGTCCGTGTTAGATCGCTGCTTGCAGGGGCATGGCCATCAGGCAGACCTGGAGTCCTGCTGAAGAGCACGGATGGCATGCTTCAGCTGGTCCAGCCGTTGCTCGGCTGGACCGACCAACTCGATCAGCCGTGGGGCATGCCCCCGGGGCATGACATCGAAGCGACCGTCGCGATAGATCTGCTTGAAGATCGCGTCCACGTCATCGCGGTAGGCGTGATCCACCGGGCGGATCCCGTCTTCCTCCATGGCCACGGGCCAGTCGTCGGATTTCGGTACGAAGGCGAGGATGTCGAGATGGTCCAGCGACTCCCTGACGGCGGGCACCATCGAGGCCACGAAGGCGTCGTCGATGTCGGTGGTGACCTGGTTGGCGGTGTATTGCGAATAGGCAAGATAATCAACAGGCGCTCGATCGAAGATCACATCGTCAGACGTACTCGAATAACGGTGGATTCGGGAGATGTTGTAGTACATCTGAATCCCGTTCTGAAGCCTGGTTGAGGCTTCGCGGAACTTGATCTCATAAGGGCCGAAGAGGCCCAGGGCGCGATATGGCTCTTCTTCCCTGAGAAAACCAGGTTGGGAGGCGACCCAATCGTTGACAACTGTGGATTTACCCAGAGAGTGGGATCCAGAAATCGCGATACGCATGGAGGGTGACGATCTGCAGCACTCTATTCCCCTCCAGAGAGCTGTTGCATACTCTGCCTGAGCATTGAGAGCCAGGAAGGAGTGACCCGAGAAGCTCCAAATGTGAGGGGTGCTGCTGATCAGGTCGTGACAGTGCGCTGCTGGTCCGCCCAGCGCTCAGCCTCCGCTGCCGCGCACTGAGTCGTCAGCCCTCATGGAAGAACGGATCCGGCAGGGCTGGATTCCTCAACTTGGCGGCGGCACCGGCACCAACAACGGGCAGACCCTTCGGATCGAGCAAACCCAACTGCACCAGAACACTCGCCTGGTCCCAGAGGATGTGTTCATAGGCGACCTTGTCGTTTTCGAATCCAACGATCACGACAAACACGGCTTCAACTTTTCGACCCGTCGGTTCAACCCCTGGCAGGATATGGTCCATCTTGATGGTATGCGTGAACGAGATGATCAGTTCATCCACGAGCCGTTGCTCGCCATAGGTTCGCGAAACCGTTTCAAAAGCGACATCGGGCGGAAAGAACTGACCGATGAGCCGCTTGGCATAGAACCTGCGAACACCCTGCGGACCCTGCCCACCCAGCATGGTGGGAACATTTACCAGGTGCGGATCTGGGGACATGGTCGCCAGCGTCTGGTCGAGGTCGCCAGCGAGTTCAGCCTGCAGATGCGCTTGGAAGATCGCATCCAGCTTCGCGTGAGAATCCAACTTGCTCATCGTGTCTCCAGTCGCAAACATAAGTGCGTCAACCGTTTGACCGAAGCCGCCGCCTTTGCGGGCAGGCTCACTTTACTCATCGCTCGAGGCGGATGTTCGCCGGAAGGCGTTGTCGGGCCAGCAACGCCATCAACATCACGACTGAACAAGCCTGTTCAAGCCGTCGCCTGCCAGATACAGGCCAACGAGAAAAACCACCCAGGCCGTCGCCCCGTTCATATGTCGGGACAGAAAAGCCTCAAGTCTGTTCAAGACAGGCGAGACATCGTCGTGCAGGAATAGCCGCGCCACCAGCAGCAGTAACGCTGGTGTGATCATCACCAGACAGTAACCGAAAAGCACCACACTGCGCCCGAGCAGTGACAACTCCGAGGCGGTTAACAGGCCGATAGCAGCCAAATACGGGACCATGGAAGCGGCCTCGATGACAGCCGCCGTCAACGCAAAGACGACGACCGCACCGATGGGGGCTGACGCATCGGTCGCATACCCCCGCATCCGCACAAAGAGACTCGAACCGGAGCGGGCCTGCTTTGCCGCCCGGCGAGCGGCGCGACGCTCCTTGCCCGCCATCGTCCAGGGCTCCATGCGTGCACCGAGCGCCATCAGTCCGATACCGACGACCAGCTGGGCGATCCTCAGCGGTTGTGAGTCTCCCGCCGCCTGCAACATGTCGAGCAACATCGAGGCGCCAAGCAGCAACGCCATCCCCAACAGCAGCTAGAACGCGGCGACGGTGCCAAGGAACAACACAATCCTCCCCGAACGCGGGCGACCGGGGACCAACATCAGCCACAGGGGAATCAGCAGCGTGCCGAAGCTCGTGCTGTCGATCAGTGCCAGGGCAACAAGCGGAGCCAGCCGTTCGATGGTCATCGATGGCAGGCGCGGCTTCGATCAGAATCCTTCCAGTCCAGTGTCCTTCCCCCTTGCGGTTGGGCCATGCGTTTGGCGACACACCACCCGGCCTGGAGAGGGAGCAGATCTTTCGCGACTCGGCGAAGGGCAACGGAACGGCGGGGAACCATTTCCAACCTGGACAATCTGAAGCGTTAGGGAAACTCTGGGCAACGCCTGGGTGAGCGATGGGTTACGAGTGCCATATGCAGCGCGTGTCTCTGCAAGTCGACATCCAGCTTGGCCTCGATCGCGCGCAGCCCATTGACGTACGCCATCGGCAGGCCGTGCTCAACAGCACCTGCAATCACAAGGGCCCTGTACCACGTGAATGGCAGGATGCTTTCATCAACGTGGGTCGCGACGTAGGCCGTAGCCTTGAGCATTCCCGTCTTGCATTCGACCAGGACGTCCTTCTCCTCGTAACCGAAGCCCAGACCCTCGGCACGGTCCAGATGCTGCTTCTCATGGGACGGAATCTCGTACAGAACGCCATGGACAACGGAGCCTGGCTCTGAAGCGACGATGTCGCACTTGCCTGATCCGTCCTTGGCGACCTTGTGCCAGCGGAGGGCGTGACCGTGCAACGTGGCGATGCCAACCAGCTGCGCCCCAGGAACACGCTGGCGAATCCTTGCGGAGAGCATGTTGGAGCCATAGGCGAAGTTGAGGAGAGCCAAGGTGTTTGCTTGTGTGAAACCTGAACGCACGCCATCACCTGGCCGCAAGGTGTGCTCGACGAAGAGGATAGCCTTGCGGTGGCGGGTCAGGTGCATGGCGGTGTTAGAGAGTGGCAGGAGTGTCAGGCTCAAGAAGTGTTAACACCCTCGCAGTTACCATCGCCATTACATCTGAGGATACCCGCTCGATGAACTTCGCTTTCCTCGATCGCCAGTCAAGGCTCTTCAACTGATCGGACAGGACAACCCCACTCACGTCGTATTCATCAGGCAGCGCCACCTCGAACGGGTATCCCTTTATCTTAGATGTAACAGGACAAAACAAGGCTAGCCCTACTTTTCCATTGTAGGCTTTTGGTGATAGAACAAGAGCTGGCCGTCTTCCACGTTGCTCACTTCCGGCTTGTGGTGTGAACTCCAGCCACACAAGATCACCACGGTCAGGCACATATGAAGACGACATCAGAATGCTTCGGCCCCAACAGCATCCCCCGTATCAACCGAGGCGTGTATGTTCGCTGGCGTGATACCAGAAAGAAGATCCTGGAGTTGGAGCCGGGTAGGCAGTGAGGGCCTCAGGACCAATTCACCATCCTTTGCGGTGAGGCTGACTTCGGTGCCAGCGCCCAAGCCCACCTCTTCCGCCAAGCCGCGAGGAATCCTCACGCCAAGGCTGTTTCCCCATTTCTGGACTTTCGTCTGCATGCCCCTAAAGCGGCTATACAGAGACTATACCATCCTTCGGCACGGCTGCCTGCGCCCCATCCCTCTAACGCCAAGATCACCTGCACGCAAGAATCTTAGCGAATCCCAAGCACCTCAATGAAAGCGTGACAGGTGGATCTTGATGTTAGATGCCCTCATGCTTCTTGCTCGAACGAAGCGTCAGCCAAGTCCAAGTTGCACCAGCAATATCAATGAATGCAAAGATCAGCAGGCTTGGGCCAATCATCCTCAATATGACCAGCAACATCATAAATCCTGCAGCGTAATACCGCCCGGGCACAGTCCAAGGAATAAACTCGTCTAGCCCGCAACGGGCTGCTTGTAGATAGTAGAATCCGATGATTGATGCCAGCATTCCTACAAAACGAATCCATAGGTCATCTCCAGCTGTCAATTGAAAGACGTGCAGGATCGGCATCGGAATGAGCATGAATCCGAAACCAACTGCAAAGACCAAATAGAGACCAAATACCAAGAGACTGAGACGAGCATTGTTCATTGCGTTACTCAATTAATGTTCGTGGATTGGTGCGCATCTAACGTTTGAGTTCCCTCGCTCGCAGAGGCTGGCACGGCCAGCCGTAGCGAGTCGGGTGG
>NZ_JAGQBG010000130.1 GCF_024345515.1 Cyanobium sp. N5-Cardenillas | reverse complement strand
TCCACGCCGGTGCGGCCGAGGGTCTGGCCCGGCTGCAGGAGCACTACAGCGCCGGGATCAATGGCCTGCTGTCCCCGTTCACACGGCCGGCCCATGGGCCACTGCCGGCCGGCTGGAACCCGGAGGGAATCCTTCAGAGCGCCGTCGATCTGCTGGCCAGCCACCGGGAATGGCCGATCCCGATCAGCCGAGGTCTCAACTCCTCCGGCGGCTTCTCCCTGGCGTTCGTGCTCGAGAGTGCCCTCAAGAGCCGCACGGGGCACGACCGGTTGATCAAGCGGGGCATTGTCCAGCACCTGCAGCGGGAGGGACGGGGCCCGCAGGCCTTTGACGGACTGATCAACGGCCACACCCACATCCCCGAAGCCACCCCGCTGGGTCTGCCGGGGCCGATCAACGAAACCGGTGGGCCCTGTCACATCACCTACTACAACACCGGCAGCTGGGCCCGCAGCCAGCGCCGGCTGGGGCGCACGGCGCTGGTGGTGGCCCACAGCGGCAGGGTCGGCATGGTGCGCTTCGACCGGCGCCGGGGCATCGAGCCCTTCCAGCCGCCCCGCTTCCCCTTCAACACCTATGCGATGCGGCCCTGTCCTGGCTGCGGGCTCGGAGTGGCACACCTGGAGGCGACGGGTTGATGCGCTCACCCCCAATCCGGCCGATGCGCAGGATCGTGCTGGACGCTTGAATGAAGCATCGAGGCCCCTGAATCCAGCCGGCGGCAGCGAAGGAGAGACGCCCGTGAGAGTCGCCATCCTGGCCAATCGCGCCAACAGCTTCTACCGGCCCCTGGCGGAAGGCCTGGAGCGCATGTTCAAGGTCATCGGTGTCGACACAATCCTTCTGTATGACGGTCTGACAGCGCTCCCCCGCAGACCAGTGGCAGGGGCGGGAGCAGGGGCGAACTGGAAGGGAAAGCTGTTTCGAGTAGCACAAGAATGCGGCTCATGGCTGAACTATCGGAAGCTGCTTGGCCAGCTCAGGACGGTGGACTTCGCCGTGATCGTGGGCCACATGCCCCGCGCCTATTTCGATCACCTTATTGATGACCACAGACTACGGCGTGATGTTCCTCACCTGCCCATCATCCTTTATGACCTGGTTTATCTGGGCAGTCGCGCCGACTGGGTGAAGTGGGTCCATGGTTGTGTGGCGAGCAGGGGTATTACCAAAGGCAACCACTGGGGACTCAATCGCTATGATCACCATCTTTGCATCACCGAAGTCTCCGCGTATCCCGTATTGCCCGGAGCCGAGCACTTTTCACGCATCGGTATCAATCTGATCGATCAGTCCCTTGCCATTGAACCCAGGGAGATCTGTGCCCTCATTGATTTTGAGCACCCCAATCACCTGCCCGAAAGGGCCATACAGATTCAGGCCTGCCTCGAGGCTTGCATCCCTTTCAAGGTTCTCCACGGCAGCTATTCCATGGCAGAGATCCGGAAGATCTACAGGAGCTGCAGCCTCTATTTCATTGCACACTGTGAATCATTCGGACTGCCGATCTGTGAAGTCCAGGCCTGTGGTGGTGTGATTCTGACGCCCTATGCCAACTGGTGTCACGCCCACTTCTTTGAAACACCGGAGCCTGGGCACAGCGGCCAATTGCCGGAGAACTTCATCGTTTACAACAATGACAAGCAACAGCTGGTCAGCGAGCTGAACAGACTCAAGCGGGACTACAACGCAGACACGGCCCTTGGGAATTTCAAGCGAGACCAGCCCCATCTCTACCGGGGGAACCTCGGCGAACTGGCCCGCGTCGTCGCCGGGATCAGGGATGGAACGATTCATTCAACCTCCCACCAGCATCATCCGACGCTGCAACAGCTCTCCGACGCCGTTGATGCGCGAACCTGATCCTGGCCCCAGCCCATGGCCGCGAGTGGGGGGGGTCAGGGTCAAGGCGCCGCTGGCTCTGGCCGAGGACATGACATCACCGACGGGTGACACCTGCAACATGAGCCTGTTTCAAATTCGACCCGAAGGATTGGAGTCTCTGTTTAGCCTAGGGAGCCTCTAGCGTTACCACGTCGAACGATGACGATGTCCTGTCCGCCTGCAATCTGGGACTTCATGGGCTGCCGGAGCGAGACAACTTCAGAGACCCACGAGGTGCTCAACCGGATCAGACGCGGCGATTCGATGCCATCGATTCTGCTCGATCATCCCCAGCTGACCCAGGCCCAGATCGGTCTGGCCCGGCATCTGCAGGACCAGGAACGGGAATTGCATCGGCTCTACAGCCAGCTGCAGGATGTGGAGCGACTGAAAATGCAGGTGGAGCGTGACCTTGCCACGTCGCTGCTGCGGGCGGTTCAGCCGTCCACGGCGTCCCGATGACCGAACCAGCCACCGGCACCGAAGCCGTCGTGGGCCGTCCTAAGCTGGCGTTCTAAGAGAGAATGCTGTCATGCCCCTCAGTCAGGTTCCAGCGGGCACCAGGGTTTCGATCACGTCCCTGCCGAGCCATCCCGGCCTGCAGCGTCGATTGCAGTCAATGGGTGTGCGGCCCGGCGCGGAAGTGGAAGTGCTGCGGCGCGGCAAGCCCGGGGGCATCCTGCATCTGGCCAGTGGGCTGCTGGAGTTCATGCTCCGCCACGAACATGCCGCCGAAATGGATGTGCACTCGATCGCTTCGGATTGATCGGCGCAGGGTGATCAGCGCAGGGACAGGATCAACCCTCCCCCCTGATAGACGATGAAGGCCAGCAGCCAGGCCAGCGCCAGTGACCAGCCCAGGGACAACAGGGCGAATCTGCGGCTCCTGGCTTCCTGGATCTGGGCCGCCACCGTGCCCAGGCAGGGGGTGTAGAGCAGCACGAATGTCATGAAACTCAGCGACTGCAACGGCGTGATGGCCCCCTGAATCGCGCCGCCCAGGTTGGTTTCGGTGGTTCTGTAGATCACCGCCATGGCTCCCAGCAGGATCTCCTTGGCGATGAAGCCGAAGAACAGGGACACGGTGAGCTCCGGGTTCATGCCGATCGGCCCCAGCAACGGCTGGAAGAGCGCTCCGATAGCTCCGGCCAGGGTGCGGCCCGATCCCTCCGCCGCACCCGGGGGGAGGTTGGTGAGCAGCCAGATAGCCGCCGCACCCACGATGATGAAGACGCGGGTGGTGACCAGAAAGTTCAGCATCGAGGTCCAGCCACGGCGCAGGATGGTGGCCAGGCTGGGGGCCCTGTAGGGGGGCAGCTCCAGCACGAAGGCCTCCTCACTCGGGTAGGCCCGCTGGAACACCAGGCCCGTGATCACGGCGGCCAGGAAACTCATCCCGTAGAAACCGAAGAGCACCAGTCCCGGCGCCCACCAGGGTCTGGGGAAGAACACGCCGGCCATGAACAGAAACACGGTCAGCCTGGCCTGGCAGAGCGCAAAGGGAATGCACAGCATCGCCAGCAGGCGCATGCCCCGATCCCGGATCACCCGGGTTCCCATGATCGAGGGCACGTTGCAGCCGAACCCCATGATCTGAAGGACGAAGGCCCGTCCATCAAGCCCCAGCCAGCGCATGAAGCCATCCATCAGAAAGGCGGCACGCGGCAGATAGCCCGAGTCCTCGATGATGCCCATCAGGACGTAGAACACGAAGATCAGGGGCAGGAAGGTGGCCACCGTGCTCACCCCCAGCCAGAGGCCGTCCAGCAGGAAGCGCCGCAACCAGTCCGGTGAGCCCAGCCCCTGAAGACCCGGCTCCAGCCAGCTGGCCTGGATCCAGTCGAGACCCGTCCCCAGCAGATCCTGCAGCGGAGCGGTGACCGCATACAGCACCTGGAACAGCGCCAGCACGATCCCCAGGAACAACACCACGCCGACCAGGGGATGGAGCAGCACCCGATCCACCAGACGGGTGCGGCGATTCAGCATCCGCTCCGGCAGCGTCACGTGGCGGGCCACCAGCTCCTGCAGGCGATCGTCCAGGGGCTGGGGATCGCACAGGGGATCCCCCGGGCTGGCCACCGGTCCCTGGCTGGCCGGCCAGGCACTCCCGCTCTCGCCCCACTGATGCATCTGATCGAGGAGCGCGGCGATGCCCTGGTTGTGCCGGGCGCTCACCGGGAGCACGGGCAGGCCGAGGTCCTGCGACAAGCCGAGGTGATCGATGCCGAGGCCGAAGCGACGGGCCTCATCACTCATGTTGAGCGCCGCCACGACCGGCAGGCCGAGCTGCTGGATCTGCAGCAGCAGCCGCAGCTGGCTGGCGATCTGGCTGGCATTGAGCACCACCAGCACCAGATCGGGGGGCGTGTGGCGCAGGAAGCGCTGCACCACGGCTTCGTCCTCGCTGCTGCCGCTCAGGTCGTGGATCCCGGGGAGATCCACCAGCTCGTAGGTGGTGCCGTGGCGGTCGGCCGGCATCGGACCCCGCAGCAGCTCCACCGTCAGGCCGGGCCAGTTGGCAATCTGCGCATGGCCGCCCGTGAGCCGGTTGTAGAGGGTCGACTTGCCCGTGTTGGGCATGCCCAGCAGGGCGACCTGCCACCCGGAACCCCGTCCCCTGCCTCCACCCGGTCCATGGCAGGCGCCGCTGCCGCCCCAGCGCCAGCCCGCCCGTCGCTGCAGGCGACGCTCCGCCCGATCCCCGCAGGAGGGGCAGGGCTCGGCAGGAGCCGGGGTGGCGCGCTCAGGAGCGGGCATGGAGGGCACGGGCAGGCGGAATCAACCGAATCGGGATAACGCGATAGTGAGAAGGGGCCATCATGGCTCAGGCGCCAGTGGCGCCGCTGAGACCGCCCTTGACGTGGGCCAGGGCCGTTCCCTCCAGGAACTGCTGGTCCAGCAACAGCAGGGCGGCACTGTTGTCGCCCGCCAGGCGCAGACGCTTGCGGACGAAGCGGGCCTCCGCCTCCTCCTGGAGCTGCTCGGCCACGAACCAGTCGAGCATGGCCGTGGCGCTGCGTTCGCCCACATCCTCCGCCATGGCATAGAGACGGTTGATGGAGGCGGTGACGCCCTTTTCCATGTCGTAGACCTGATCAAACAGCCCCTGCACCGACGGCCAGCTGCGTTCCGGAGCCTCGATCGTGGGCAGCTCCACCTGCTCATCGCTGTCGACCAGGTAGGCGATCATGCGGGCCGCATGATTGCGCTCCTCCTGGCTCTTTTCGAGCATGTAGGTGGAGAATCCGGCCAGATCCTTCTCCCGCAGCCAGATCGACATGGCCAGGTAGGTGTGGCCGGCCTGAAACTCTGCAGCGAGGTGTTGATTGATGGCGGATGTGAGCTCTTTCACAGGCATGGCAGGGATATCCTCCTTATCCCTAGCCAGGGCGAGGCGACAGCGCCGCATCATTCACACAATCTGATGTGACATTGGTCACCGTCGCCATCCAGGGTCAGCAAAGGCACCATCTGTTGTGTGTTTCGCCAACATCGAACGGCGAGGGATCGACAGATTGATGGCTCAAATAATCCGGCCCGTCATGACCCGTGTTCCCCCTTCCGAGGATGAAGCCCAGCTGCGACGCGTCCTCGCTCTCACCCACCAACGGGACTGGTGCATGGAGCGCCTGTCCCAGCTGTCCCTGGATGGCCGCATGGAGGAGGCCAGGGCCATCACGGCCGAGCACCTGGAGCTGCTGGAAACCCTGGATGCCCGCCGAAGCCTCTGGGTGCGCATTGAAAGAACCGACGCCTGAGCGAGGCAGGGGCTGCTCAGGTCAGCAAGTCCAACATCTCCCGTTTCAGCTGTTCGGCCCAGCCACGGAGTCGGTCGTCGGTGAGATCGGGCTCGGAGTCCTCATCGATCGGCAGGCCGCAGAAGCGGCCATTGATGACACTTTTGGACGCATGGAAGGTGTAGCCCTCGACGGGCACCGATCCCACCAGCCGGGCCCCGCTCTTCCGGAAGGCGCTGTGGAGTTCTTCCATGGCATCGCAGAAATAATCGCTGTAGCTCGAGGAATCGCCCAGACCCAGAATCGCCACGGGCTTACCGGTGAGATTCAGATCGGAAATCGACTCCACATGGGAATCCCAGGCTGTTCCCGAGCGAAAGGAATCCGCGCCTGTGTTCCAGGTGGGAACGCAGCAGATCAAGGCATCCGCACGACAGAAGCCCTGCGCAGAGCTGAGAGTGTCGACATCGCACGTTTGGGTGGGACAATCCAGAAAGCTCGCCAGACGCTGGGCGATGTCTTCGGTCTTTCCCGTGGATGTAGCGAAGAAAATGGTGATCATGGAAGCCATCATCAGGCTCCTTCGGTCTATCGATTCCATCCGCGCCCAACTCAAGCAAGGGCACGATTCCAGGTAACGGGGGTTACGGCTCCAGAGCCTCCAGCAACCGCCGCCCCAGCAAGGCGCCGAACTCCTGGTGCAGGCCGAGCCAGCCGGGGAGGCGCATCACCCCATTGGCGTCCTAGGCCAGTCGCTCCATCACCCGGGTGGGGCGGGGCGGGGCCGCCGTCGGCAGCACCACCTGGAACGAACAGTGCAGACGGTGGGCCTGCTCCAGCCACCAGCCACACTGACCAGCGGCCTCGAGCCCGCCGCTGCTGCTGCCGCAGGCGATCGGGTGTCAGCAGGCCTGGATCCAGCCACACGTGCCGCCGCAGCCAGCCGAAACGCCCCGGCGGCACCACGGTCAGGGGGCCATGCGGACGGGCTTCCAGGTCGGTGAGGACCGCCTCAAGGCTGGAGCGCAGCAGGGCGGCGTCGAAGACGAGCGCCGGGCGGTCCGTGTCACCGATGCCCGGCCCGTCGAAACTCGCCAGCTGGACCTGGTCGTGCGTGGCCGCGACCAGCGGCTGCCATTCGCTGCGGCTCGACAGCGTGCTCAGGGCCGGCAGCAGCAGCCAGACGGGAGACCCCTGGAGTCCCTGGTGGCCACCCCCGTCTCGTTGTCGATGCCGATCGCACCGAACGCGTTCACCAGCACGGCGGTGCGCGCCCCCTGCTGGCTGGAGAGGATGCGGTTGAGCCGGGTGGTCTTGCCGGCGCCGAGGAAGCTGGTGATCACGATGACGCGGATCTGGACCATGGAGGTCGGGACGGACAGCCGCTCAGCCGCAGGCAGGACTGATAACGGTGCTCCTTCTGGACCTTCGTCGTCCCGCTGCCGCTCCAGCCGAGCCGTCCCGACCCGAACGGCCCGGGTCCGGGGCGCCGGGAGCCGAGCCGCCCATTGGGTGATTCATTCCTTGACAACCCGTTAACCTGCCCATAACACCGATGGGTGGAATGGGTTGCTATTCATAACTTGCACCCAATTGGCAATTCTGATGACCTTCGCGAAGAAGGCCCTGATCCTTGGCGCCGCCAGCGCGGTTACCGCTGGCCTGGCCGTTCCGGTGATCGCCCAGAGCAGCTCCATCAGTGGAGCCGGGGCCACCTTTCCCGCCCCGGCCTACCAGCGCTGGGCCGTGGAGTTCGCCAAGGAAACCAAGAAGCAGGTGAACTACCAGTCGGTGGGATCCGGCGCCGGTGTTCGCCAGTTCCACGCCGGCAGCGTTGATTTCGGCGCCACCGATGAAGAGCTGCAGGAGAAGAAAGGCGAATTCACCGCCGGTGCTGCCGGCAAGCGTGGTGCCCTGCAGATCCCGATGATGGGGGGTACCGTCACGCCGGCCTACAACAATCCCGGCTGCAAAAACCTCAAGCTCACCCAGGCACAGGTCGCCGACATCTTCCTCGGCAAGATCAAGACCTGGGACCAGCTGAAGTGCGGCAAGGGCCCGATCACGGTGGCCCACCGCTCCGATGGTTCCGGCACCACCTACGTGTTCACCAACTCCCTCTCCTGCTTCTCGCCGGAATGGAAGAGCAAGGTGGGCACCGGCAAGGCCGTCAAGTGGCCTGTCGGCGTCGGCGGCAAGGGAAATGAGGGTGTGGCCGGCCTCATCCAGAACACCCCCGGCTCGATCGGCTACCTCAACCAGGCCTTCGTGAAGGGCAAGATCACCCCGGCGGCCGTCCAGAACAAGGCCGGCAAGTTCGTTCTGGCCAACGACGTCACCGGCGCTGCCGCTCTCAACAGCGTCAAGCTGGATGCCCGCCTCGGTGGTGAGGACTGCAACCCGGCCGGTGCCAACAGCTTCCCGATCGCCTCCTTCACCTGGGTTCTGGCCTACAAAACCGGCAACGGCGCCAAGACCGACACCATCAAGCAGTTTTTCCTCTGGGGCCTCTCTCCCAAGGGTCAGGCGATCGCCAAGCAACTGGATTACGTGCCGCTGACCGGTGCCGTTCTGGCCCGTGCCCGCGCTGAAGTGGCCAAGATCGGTAAGTGATCCTGTTAAATCGGCTCACCCCTGGTGGTTGAGAGAGAGGGGGCTTCGGCCCCCTTTTTTGTGCCCATCCTTCCACCCGCTCCAAAGCTGCACAGTGGCGAGCACCATGGCTCTGGAGTGTGGACGTTATTGGATCCCGGGTGCCAGCTGGTTGACTATTCAGTGGCGTCGTCAAGCTTCTTGGCGGCCTTCTTCGCTTCCTCCTTCAGCGTGGCTTCCGCCTTCATGGCATCCGCCTGGACCTGCTTGGCTTCTCCTTTGAGTTGTTGGCCGTTGTCACCGGTGATGGAGCCGACGGCGGACTGGAGTTTGCCTTCAGCATCTTTGGCTGCGGCGTCGATTTTGCTGGACATGGTTCGCAGGGGATAAGGGAATGGAACGGAATGAATCGTCCATGCCATTGCCGGTGGCTCAGATGGGTTGGGCCTGCCTAAGAATCCTCACGGTTCTTATGCCGTGCACTGGCATGACCCATTCCTACGCAGGAATCAGATCGGCGGATGGTCGCTCCCCAGGACGG
>NZ_JAGQBG010000013.1 GCF_024345515.1 Cyanobium sp. N5-Cardenillas | reverse complement strand
TATTTCAAGGTGTTCTCCGAACCCAACCGCCTCACCGTGCTCGAGACCCTGCGTCCGGGACCGCTGAACGTCACCGCCGTCGTCGACAAGACCGGCCTCAGCCAGGCCCTGGTGTCCAAACATCTCAAGCTGCTCACGATCGCCGGTGTGGTGCGCCGCCGTCCCGAAGGCAGCCTGGTGTTCTATGAAGTGATCGACAAGGGCGTCTTCCAGCTCCTGGTTCAGGCCAGAAAGCTGATGCTCGCCTCCCGCCGCCAGCAACTCGATGCCCTTGCGGCCATCCTCTGACCTCCCCGCCGACCTGGACGCCCTCAAACGTGCCCTGGCAGGGGGCCGACGCGACTTTGCCGGTCTGCGGCTGGGGGATCTCGATGGGGTCGCCCTCGATCTGGGCGACTGCAACCTGAAAGGTGGCTGCTTCAAGGAAGGACGCTTCGGCCATGCCCGCCTGGCGGGAGCCAACGTGGAGGGCGCCTGCTTCCAGCAGGCCCTGCTCTGGGGGGCCGACCTCTCAGGCGTGGCGGCCGTCGGCTCCTTCTGGCACGACGCTGACCTGTCGGCGGCCCGGCTGCAGGGGGCCGATTTCGGCGGCGCCCTGATGCACCGCTGTTGCCTGCGGGGCGTGCTGGGGGCCCACAGCCGCTGGCGGGCCGCCCGGCTGGTGGAGGCCGACTTCCGGGGGGGCCTCGACCAGCGCACCGACCTGGGAGGGGCCGATTTCCAGGGGGCCGATCTCAGCTTCGCCCTGCTGCAGGGGGCCCTGCTGCAGGGCAGTGACCTTCGCGGCGCCTGCCTCTACGGCGCCAACATGGAGGGGGCCGATCTGCGCGACGCCGACCTGAGCGGCTGCGACCTGCGGGACACCGATCTCCGGGACGCCATGCTGGATGGAACCCTGCTCCACGACGCCCTGCTGCCATGACCGACTGCTTCGATCTGATCGTCCTGGGGGCGGGCTCCGGGGGCCTGGCCGCCGCCAAGCGGGCGGCCTCCCATGGGGCCTCGGTGGCGATCGTGGAGGGTGATCGGGTGGGGGGCACCTGCGTGATCCGCGGCTGTGTGCCCAAGAAGCTGCTGGTCTACGGCTCGGCCTACCGGCACCTGCTGGCCGATGCGTCCAGCTACGGCTGGCAGCTGGATGGCTTCCGGCCCGACGCCTCGGCGCTTCTCGCCAACGTGCGCCGCGAAGTGGACCGACTCAATGATCTCCACATCAGCCTGCTGGACAAGGCCGGTGTCGAGCTGGTGCGGGGCTGGGGCCGGTTCGCCGATCCCCACCACATCGAGGTGGTTCACGGATCCTCCACCAGCCGACGGCTCAAGGGGGATCGGATCCTGATCGCCGCCGGCGGCCGCCCGCACCGTCCTGTGTTCCCCGGGGCCGAGCTGGGCTGGGTGAGCGACGACATGTTCCTGCAGGAGCGCTTCCCCGACCAGGTGGTGGTGGTGGGGGCCGGCTTCATCGCCTGCGAGTTCGCCTGCATCCTGCATGGCCTGGGGGTGGCGGTGACCCTGCTGGTGCGGGGCGACCATCTGCTGCGGGGCTTCGATCGGGAAGCCTCCGCGGCCGTGCAGGAGGCCATGGAGGCCGAAGGCATCGAGATCCGCTTCGCCCACAGCCCCGCCGCCATCACCGGGGTGCCCGGAGCCCTGGAGCTCGTCACCCAGAGCGGCGAGGTGCTCCCCTGCGGCGGCGTGCTGCTGGCCACGGGACGGCGGCCCTTCCTCGAAGGGCTGCAGCTGGAGTGCGCCGGGGTGGCGGTGGAAGGCCATCGCATCCCGGTGGATGCCGACCAGACCACCAACGTGCCCCACATTTATGCGGTCGGCGACGTGACCGATCGGGTCAACCTGACGCCGGTGGCGGTGGATGAAGGCCGCGCCTTCGCCGACACGGTGTACGGGAACAAGCCCCGACAGGTGAACCACGACCTGGTGGCCAGTGCCGTGTTCAGCCAGCCGGAACTGGCCGGGGTGGGGCTGAGCGAGGAAGCGGCGATCGAACGCTTCGGCTCAGGCGGCATCCGCGTGCACCGGGCCCGCTTCCGGCCCATGGCCCAGGCCCTGCCGGCCCGGGGCCCCCGGGTGCTGCTGAAACTGATCGTGGACAACGCCACCAACAAGGTGGTGGGCTGCCACATGGTGGGCGAGCACAGCGCCGAAATCATTCAGATGGCGGCGATCGCCATCGGCATGGGGGCCACCAAGGCCGACTTCGACCGCACCATGGCCCTGCACCCCTCGGTGGCCGAGGAGTTCGTCACCATGCCCGGCTGATCGGACCCAGGCGGCTCAGAGATCCTCTTCGACGCCAGGCTTGATGGTGCAGTCGGAGAGGGGGTAGCTGACGCAGAGCAGGGCGAAACCTTCGCCGATCTGCTCATCGTCCAGGAAGCTCTGGTCGGACTGATCGACGCTGCCGGAGAGGATCTTGCCGGCACAGGTGCTGCACGCTCCGGCCCGGCAGGAATAGGGCAGATCGATGCCCTGCTCCTCGGCCGCATCGAGGATGTAGGTGTCGTCAGGGCAGGTGAAGGTCTTGCCCCCTTCCAGACTGATGGTGAAGCTCGCCATGGCGCCGGAGCAGGAATCGCAGGAAATCCTTGGGGAGTCTGGCCCGGGTGGATGTATCGAGGCGTACAGCGTGCGCGAGCGGGGACACGCCTGACTCAGGCGGCAGGGCCCGCGGGCGGTTCGGCTGGGAAGCCCCAGGCCCGCCGCAGGGCCGGATCGGTGAGTTCCCAGGCATGCTCACTGGCCACGACGGCGGCCCGGACCCCATGTCCCTCCAACCCCCGCTGCCGCCGGCAGGACTCGAGCCGCTGGCGAAAACACAGGCTTTCCTGCAGCAGCGCCTGGACCCGTTCGGCACCACCGGCACTGGCCTGCATGGTGGGCTGGCTGCCACAGAGTTCGAGGGTTTCGATGTGCTGATCCAGCCAGGCGGCCTCGTACTGGAGCATGGCATCGCTGCAGGCCTGGAGCCGTGCGCCGTAGAGGGCCAGATGCTCCTCAAGCCGGCCTGGAGCCTCACCCCGCTCCGCCGTCGGCAACGGAGTGGAGCGGTCGTGGAGCCGCTGCATGATCTGGCGCAGATAACTCATCGGTGATGGCCTCGAAGCGCGGGCGTGGTCGGTGGGATCAAACGGCGGCCAGGCCCCGTTCGTTGAACATGCCCTCGAACAGAACCGAACTGAGGTAGCGCTCGCCGGAATCGGGCAGCACCACCACGATCGTGCGGCCCGCGAAGGCCTCCTCCCTGGCCAGCCGGAGGGCGGCCACGGTGGCGGCACCGCAGGAGATGCCGGCCAGGATCCCCTCCTCCTTCATCAGGCGGCGGGCCATCGTCACCGCTTCCTCGTCGCTGACGGCCTCGACCCGATCGACCAGGCTGAGATCCAGGTTGGCGGGCACGAATCCGGCGCCGATGCCCTGGATCTTGTGGGGGCCGGGCCTGAGGTCCTCGCCGGCGATGGTCTGGCGGATGACGGGGCTGTTGAGCGGCTCCACCGCCACCGACACCAGGGGCTTGCCGAGGGTGGTCTTGATGTAGCGGCTGACGCCGGTGATGGTGCCGCCCGTGCCGACGCCTGCGACCAACGCATCCACGACACCGTCGGTGTCCGTCCAGATTTCCGGCCCTGTGGTGTCGTGGTGGATGCGGGGGTTGGCCGGATTCATGAACTGCTGCAGCATCACCCAGCGGTCCGGGTCGGACTCCGCCAGTTCCCGGGCCGCGCCGATCGCCCCGCCCATGCCGAGCCGACCTTCGGTGAGAACCAGGTTGGCGCCGTAGGCCGTGAGCAGTTTGCGCCGCTCCAGGCTCATCGTCTCCGGCATCGTGAGCGTGAGGGGGATGCCCCGGGAGGCCGCCACGAACGCCAGGGCGATGCCGGTGTTGCCGCTGGTGGGTTCGATCAGTTCTTTGCCGGGCCCCAGCAGACCATCCTTCTCGGCCTGCCAGATCATCGCGGCGCCGATGCGGCACTTGACCGAATAGGCCGGGTTGCGGCCCTCGATCTTGGCGAGCACCCGGGCCCCGCATCCCTCCGTGACGCGATGCAGCTCCACCAGCGGGGTCTGCCCGATGCTGAGGCTGTTATCGGCATGGATGGGGCTCATGGCGCTCCCTCTGGATCCGGTCCATGGGCACCATAGACAGCGTTCGCTCGCAGAAGACTGTCAAGCAGCTGCGGCACGTCGCGCCGGCGACACCGGCCCATACGATCGTCCTCAGCCATGGAGCATCGCCAGGGTTGAAGACACTGATCCCCGGGATCAATGGGCCCGTCGCCCTGCTGCTGCTGCTGCTCTCCATCGCCGTTGTCACCGTGGCCCTCGACCGGGGCCGCTACTGGTGGCAGTGGTGGCGCACCCGGGCTTCCCGCCGGCAGCAGTGGGAGCGGCTGCTGGCGGACCAGGGGATGCCTGCCGCGGGGCGGAAGCTGGAGGACTGGGACCTGGAGATGCGCTTCGGAGAACCGCTGCTGCAGGCCGCCGTCGTGCTGGCTCCTTTGTTGGGGCTGGTGGGCACCGTGCTCGGTCTGATGCAGGTGCTCTCCAGCCTCGGCCCCCAGTTGCTGCTGCCGGCGGGCGCCAACCTGGCCGGGTTCGGCCAGGTGCTGCTGAGCACGGCCATCGGGCTGGTCGTCAGCCTGATCGCCAGCACCAGCCTGGTCGCCAACCAATGGCTGCGACGCAGCCAGTGCCTGCGGCTGCAGCGCCTCGGCCGTGCCTGGGCCCCCCCGACATGACCTACGCCCTTGCCTCGCTGGTGGGGCTGACCCTGCTGCTGTGCGGATCGGTCGCCGCCCTGGCGGACCTGGCCCGGGAACGCCAGCCGCGGCTGCGCCCCCAGGGCGGGCAGGCCCTCACCGGGGCCCTGTGGATCGTGCAGGCGGCTGACGATCGCTGGTTCGTCAACGGCGAGCCGGTGTCCCGCGGCCGGCTTCCGGGCCTGCTGGCCTCACAGCCGGCCAGCACCGAGATCCGCTTCCTGCCGGCCGGCACGCTGCCGCTGGGGCAGGTGAGCCGCTCCCTGGCCCAGCTGCGCGCGATCAGTCCCCTTCCTGTGGTGCTGGCCCTGCCGGGCAAGGGACCATGAACGCCGAAACCCACCCCAATGGTCCCTGGTTGGCGACGCTGGACGCCCTGGCCCTGGGGGCGATGGCCACGGGACTGGCCCTGCTGACCCTGGCGCTGATCCTGGTTCCCCAGCGGCTGGCCCAGCGGTCGGCGAGCCAGGGGATCGTCAGCCTGCACCTGGCCGCCGACGGGCAGGTGCGGCTGTGGAACCAGCCGGTCCCCAGCGGGCAGCTGGTCGGTGTGCTTCAACGGCTCGAAGCCGGCCCGGGCAACCCCACGCTGCGGTTGGTTCCCGACCGGGACGTGCCCTGGGGGGTGGTGCAGCGGCTGATGGGGCAGCTGGGCCGCTCGGACCTGCCCCTGGAACTGCAACTGCCATGAAAGCCAGACTGTCCTTCCCCCATTGGCGCCATCTCCAGCTGCCCCTGCTGGCGGCCCTGGCCCTGAACGGGCTGCTGCTGCTGCCGGCCCTGCGCCCTTCCCAGCGTCCGGTGGCCAGCAGAGCCGCCGTCACGGCGGACGACACCCCCGAGCTGCTGCGCTTCAGCCGCCAGCAGGCCCGGGAGCCATCCTTGCCCCTGCTGGCCCTGCCTTCCCTCAGCTCCCTGCCGCCGCCACCGCCGACGGATCTGCCGGCCGAGCCCCGCAGCGGGGCGGCCAGCCGGGGGCGGGGCAACGACACCCATGGGGGCCGCCCGAAGGACCCGGTGGCGACCGCCACGGCGGCGGAGCGGGGGGCTGCCCAGGACCGTCCCCTCTCCAGGGCCGGCGCGGAACCCACCGCGGCCACCACGCTGCTCGCCCTCGCCCTGCAGGCCCGGCCCGTCGAGCCGTCCGAAGCCACGGCTTTAGCGGGCCTGTGGGAGCAGGCAACGGCCACAGGGGAGTCTCCCGGCGGGATGGTCGTGCCGGCGGATGGCCTGGAATGGCGGCGGTTGCCCCTGGCCAAGGCCCGCGCCGCCGGTCTGCCCTTCAGCGATCCCATCGCCGTCGTGTCAGGAGGCAAGCTGCTGCTGCTGTGGCCGGAGGGGACGGCGTTCTGGATGCTGGCCGCCGCGGGCAGCAGCAAAACGGTCAGCCCGACCCCCTGAACCCACCGGCACAGGCGGCCCTACGCGTCCAGGGCCGCCAGAGCCTGGAACAGGCGCCGCAGGGCCGCCTCCAGATCCGTGGCGTGGAGCATGCCGTAGCTGAGCCGCAGCAGGCCTTTGCCGCCGGCCGGCGGCAGGCCGAAGCTGTCGCCGGGCAGGGCCGCCACCCCATGCCCCAGCACCAGGTGCCGCATCAGTGACTCCCCATCCCGGGCACAGGGGAAGCGCAGCAGACCATAGAAGGCCCCATCCGGAGGACCCAGCAGCTCCACCGCCAGGCCGCGCTCCCGGGCCTCTGCCACCGCGGCCAGCAACTGCCGGCGCCGCTGGCCGAGGGCCTCCACATGGGGGCGGCACCAGGCGGGTCCGGCCTCCAGGGCCGCCAGCGCCGCCCGCTGGCTCACCTGGGGCGGGCAGATCAGCACCGTGTCCTGAACCTTGGCCAGGGCCCCCATCAGCTGGCGGGGCACCGCCGCGTAGCCCACCCGCCAGCCCGCCATGCCGTAGGCCTTGGACAGGGAGAACAGGGACACCGTGTGGCCGCCGCTGCCCGGCAACCGGCCAGGGCCTGCATGGGGCACCGACCCATGGACGAAATCGGCGTAGGCCTCGTCGCTCACATGGACCAGCCCGTGGCGGTGGCAGAGGCGATTGATGGCGGCCAGCACCTCCGGTGGGGTCACCAGGCCGCTGGGGTTGTTGGGGGAGATCGTCACGATGGCGCGGCTGCGGGGGGTGATCGCCGCCGCCAGCCGGTCGGGATCGGGCACCAGCCCCGCCGCCACCGGCACGGGCACGCCACCGGCCAGGCGGATCGCCATGGCGTGGTTGAAATAGAACGGCAGGGGCAGCAGCACCTCGTCGCCGGGGTCGCAGAGCACCTGGGCGATGGCGTTGAAGGCCATGTTGCTGCCTGCCGTCACCAGCAGCTCGCTGCCCTCGAGATCCAGGCCGCGCCCTTCGGAAAGCTCCCGGCGCACGGCCTCCAGCACATCCGCCTCGCCCTGCACCGGCCCGTAGCGATCGAGGCGCCGATCCGTCTGGGCCAGGGCCACGGCCACGGCCCGGCCCACCCCCGGCGGTGGCGCCCAGGCCACCATGCCCTGGGCCAGGGAGAGGGCCTGCGGGCGCTGGCGCATCAGGGCGCCCACCTGGGCGATGACCGGATCGGCCACCGCCGCCATCCGTGCTGCCGCCCGGGGGAAAGCGTCCCCCATCTCAGGCCCCCGCCGGCAGCAGCAGTTCCATCACGGCGCCACCATCGGGATGGTTGGCGGCCTGGATGCGGCCGCCGTGGGTGACGGCGATCTGCTGGACGATCGCCAGGCCGAGGCCGCTGCCGCCCCGATCGCTGCGCACCCGGGAGGGATCACCGCGGTAGAAGCGCTCGAACATGTGCTCCAGGTCGTCCTCACTCAGGCCAGGGCCCTCGTCGCGGATGGTCAGCAGGCACCACCCCGCTCTCACTTCGATCTCCACCCACACCGTGCCCCCGTCCGGGCTGTAGCGCAGGGCGTTGTCGAGCAGGTTGAGGATGGCCCGGTGCAGCAGTGAGCCATCGCCCATCACGCCCAGGGGGGACCCGGCCGCCAGCTGCAGGCGAATGGAACGGCGCTCCGCCAGGGGGCGCAGACCCAGCCACACCTGCTGCACCAGCTGGGGCAGATCGACACGGCCGCGCAGGCGTAACCCCTCCGGCAGGGAGTTCTCCAGCCGGGACAGCTCCAACAGATCGCCGACGAGCCGTTGCAGCCGCAGCAGTTCCCGCTGCAGCCGTTCCACCAGTACCGCATTGGCGTCATTGACGTGGGCCGACAGGCTGTCCCCCACCAGCAGCAGGGCCGTGAGGGGTGTCTTGAGTTCGTGGGCCACATCGCTCACCCAGCGCTCCTGCTGCTCCAGCTGGGCTTCGAGCGAACGGCGGCTCTGCAGCATCACCGCCACCCAGCCGCCATCGCCGGGCAGGACCACCACCGCCAGTTGCTGGTCGCCGGGCTCCCAGTCCAGCCGCTGGGGACGCTCCCGCCGGCGGGCGTTGCGGATCCCTTCGAGCAGCTCGGTTGACTGGCAGACCCTCTCGAGCGGTTCCTGACGGCGCAGTCCCGCCCCGGGCACTTCCAGCAGCCGTTCGGCCCGCAGGTTGATCAACTGGATGCGATCGGCCTTGTCGAGGATCAACCAGCCATCGGGGGCTTCGCCGATCCAGCCCAGCAGCTGGCGCAAGGAAAGCCCGGAAAGGCCCTGGCCGGGGCGGCGGCGGCGGCGCCCCAGCAGCCAACCCAGGACGAGCCCGAGCAGCCCGGCCAGCAGCAACCCCATTCAGCCGAAGCGGTAGCCGAAGCCCCGGACAGTGATCAGATGCTCGGGCGACGAGGGGTTGGCCTCCAGCTTTTCACGCAGCCAGCGGATGTGCACGTCGACGGTCTTGCTGTCGCCGAAGTAGTCGTAACCCCAGACCCGTTCCAGCAGCTTGTCGCGGCTCCAGACGCGGCGGGGGTTCTGCATGAACAGCTCCAGCAGCCGGTACTCCTTGGGGGAGAGATTCACCTCGAGGCCATCGCGGGTGACCCGGCACTCCTCGGGGAAGAGGCTGAGGTTGGCGTGGTGGAACACCTTGGCGGTGACCTCCAAGGAGCGGCTGCGGCGCATCAGGGCGCGACAGCGGGCCACCAGCTCGCGCAGGCCGAAAGGTTTGATCAGGTAGTCGTCGGCGCCCACCTCCAGCCCAAGCACCCTGTCGGTCTCGCTGTCGCGGGCGCTGACCACCAGGATCGGGGTCTGGTTGCCAGCCAGGCGCAGCTGGCGGCAGAGATCCAGGCCCCCCAGGCCCGGCAGCATCAGATCCAGCACCACCAGGGAAAACTCCTCACCCGGCGGGCACTCCTGCAGGGTTCGCAGGGCCTCACGGCCGTTGCCGCAGGCCGTGACCGAGAACCCCTCCAACGCAAGCACATCTCGGATCGTCTCGCGGATCGTGTCGTCGTCCTCGACGACCAGGAGGGGGGGATGCATGGCGCCATTATCGGCGTCATCGGGGGCGAGCCCCCAGAACTGTGTCAACGACGTGGGAGATAGCTGACAACCAGGCGGCGCTGGCCGTCGAGCTGCAACCAGCCTTCATCGCGCAGGGCGCCGATCACGCGGGTGACGGTGACGCGGGTGGTGGCCAGGGCGCTGGCCACCTCCTGGTGGGTCAGGCGCAGGTTGAGGCGCAGGCCCGACTCGCAGGGTTGGCCGTATTCGCTGGCCAGGAGCTCAAGGAACCCGCGCACCCGTTCGTCGACGCGCTTGAGCCCCATCAGGGCCAGCAGGGCCTGGCTCTGATGGATGCGCTGGCCGAGGGCCTCCAGCATGGCCACGGCCAGGGTCCCGTCCTGGCGGATCTCGCTGCAGCTCAGGCAGAGGAGGTCGGTATCGACCAAGGTGGAAGCGGAATAGGCCTCGACGCCGTTGAGGGGATCGCCGAAGGGTTCGTTGGGGCCAGCCAGCCCGAGCAGCATGTCGTCGCCGTGAATCGTGATGGCACTGAGTTTCACCATGCCCCGAACCACAAGCCAGACGTTGTTCTTCAGCAGTGGCACATTGCTGCCGGCGCTGACATGAACCAGGCTGCGTTTCTGGTAATTGGCCTCAAGCAGGTCGCGGAATCCATCCTTGCTACCGGATTCACGGGAGGGCGTGAATACCATCGGGAAAAGCGCGTCGGATGCACGCAACTGTATGCAGCAACACCGAGGGAATGAGCAAAGAGCTGGTAGTACTTTGGTTAAGGGCTTGGTAAGGCCAGGACCGGCAGGGCCGCATCCAGGTGGCTGTCGGAGCGCCGTTCAAGCCAGAGGGCCATCGACAGGCTGCGGCGCCGTTCGGGGAGCATCAGCCCCTCGGCATGCTGCCGCCACTGCCCCCAGCAGTCCTGGGCCCTGCGGCGCAGGAGGGCCTCCAGGGCCGGCAGGCTTCCGGCCAGACCGGACGGCAACTGGTCATCGATCGCCCGTTCCAGGACATGGAGATCGTTGAGTTCCCCCAGCAACTCCTGCAGATCCCTCAGTTCCACCACCCACTGCCGGCAACGCGAGCCGGTGACGGCTCCGAGGTTCTCCATTCCGTAACGGGCCGTCTTGAGTCGCTTGCGCAGGTCGTGTACCCGTTCCATGTCCCCCTCCTGCTCGCGGATGAACCAGCCTGGGTGCTGGAACAGCCCGGCGATCATCGGGGCCTGCCACTCCAGGGTCCACCCCACCAGCGGCAACTCCCCCAGCGGCGTGAGATCGGGGTGCCGCAGCCAGCCCTGCAGCTGGGACAGCAGCTTCAGATAGCCGCCGCTCTGCAGGGTGCCGACCACCTGCTCGTAGGCCAGGGCCCGCTCGCGCCGCAGCTGTTTCAACACCGGCTTGAGGGCCTTGCGCTCCGCTTCGGGCAGCTCGGGCATCAGATCCTTCTCCAGTCGTTCCCTGAGCACATCCAGGTCCCGCGCCATGCCGAGCCGCCGCACCGTCTTGGCCAGGCGAGGGTCGGCGACGGCCCTGGGCAACTGCAGGGCGGGGGCGAACTGGTGCAGGCAGGTGCGCAGCCGCCGCAGGGCCACCCGCATCTGATGCAGGGGTTCGGGGTCGCTGTCGGCCAGCACCGGCCCCTGCAGGGAGACCAGCTTGTCGGTGAACCGAGCGATCAGATCAACGGCGAACGCTCCGTTGCTGAACGGGTGGTCATCGTGCGGGCTGGCCATGGGAGGGGCCCGGAGGCCTCAGCGGGGTGATTTCGAACGGATCTGCTCGAAGCTGCGCCGGATCGCTTCGTTGATCGAGAGCCCGATGGGCAGATCGCCCCCGAAGGAGGTGCCGATCAAGTGGCGATAAAGCTTGGATTCCACAACACGATAGGTGTCCGGAGGCAGGGGAATCACGCCGGCCCTCTCACTGAATCGCAACCCGCCCTGGACCGTAAAGGTGATGAAACGACGCACCTCGGGCCGGTTCCTGAGATCCTTGTCGTTGATGTAGACGAACAGGGGTCGCGAAAGCGGCACGTAGCGCTCCTGCTGCACGTTGTCGATGGTCGGTGGCCAGGTTCCCCTGGGACCAGTGACGGCGAGCGCCTTCAGCTTGCCGGCCTGGGCGCGGTAGTAGGAAAAGCCGAAGTAGCCGAGGGCCAGGGGGTTTTTCTCAACACAACGTACAAGAACGTTATCGTCTTCGCTGGCGGTGTAATCGGTGCGGGAATTCGTTGGATCTCCGTTGATGGCCTTGTTGAAGTAATCAAACGTTCCCGAGTCGGCCCCCGGGCCGCACAGGTTGATCGGCCGATCCGGCCAGGCCGCATTCACCTGCTTCCAGCGCTTGATGCGTCCCTGGGCCTTGCGGTTCCACAGGGTGGAGAGCTCGGCCGTGGTGATGCTGCTGGCCCAGCTGTTGCTGGGATGGACCACCACCGAAATGGCATCGAAGGCCATCGGCAGTTCGATGAAGGTGACCCCCTTGGCGGCGCAGGCCTTCAGCTCCTTGGAGCTGATCGGACGGGAGGAGTTGCTGATCGGAATCTCCCCGCGGCAGAAGCGGCGCATCCCGGCCGAGCTGCCCGTCTCCTTCAGCGCGATGCTGACGGGCCGATCTCCCTGGCGCTTCTGGAAGGCCCTGGCGGCCTCTTGCATGATCGGAAACACCGTGCTGGAGCCTTCAATGCGCACCACCGGAGCCGCCCCCGTCTGGGCCCGGGCTGGCACCGTTGCCAGGGACGGCGCCAGCCAGGCCCCGAGCAGGACACCAAGACAGCTGCTGGCCATTACGCACCTGGACCGGACTGTCACAGGCAGCTTCAAGACCATGGTTCGTGCCAGCAAAGGAAGGGCGCTGCGCCGATCCTGCACCAGCAAGCCAAAGGGTTGGGTTAAGAAGAGATTGTGGCTGCAACAGAAGGATCCCGCCCCCACGGGCTGTCGTGGCGAGCCAACCTCAGCCCTGCCCGGTCCAGTCCTGGAACCAGCCCCGCCGCCAGAGCCACCAGGCCTGGAGCACGGCGATCAGGAGCATCAGCAGCATGACGAGGGCGTAACCGTAATGCCACTTCAGCTCGGGCATGTTCTCAAAGTTCATGCCGTAGACGCCAGCGATGAAGGTGAGCGGCGCGAAGATGCTGGTGAGGATCGTGAGGGTCTTCATCACCTGGTTCATCCTGTTGCCGACGCTGGCCGCATAGGACTGGGTGATGGCATCGCACTGATTCCGCAGCGACCCGCAGGCCTCGAACAGCTGGTCGACCAGTTCGGCCATGTCCCGGAAGCCTTCCAGCGCCTCGGTGCCCAGCAGCCGTTGCCGTTGGCGGAGCAGCAGGCCGATCTGGTGCCGCAGGGGCCAGATCAGGGTGCGAATGGTCCGCAGGTTGCTCCTGAATTCATAGGAGCGCCGCAGGATCAGGGGGCGGGGGTTGCGCAGGGAGGATTCCTCCAGAGCATCCAGCCGCTGGGACATCGCCTCCAGCATCGGGAACAGATCATCGAGCAGGTCATCGATGACAAAGTGCAGGATGTCGTCCAGGTTCCTGTCGGCAATTGACCCCGACTTGGACAGCAGCCAGTCGGTGAGATCCGGGAAGGGAGCGCCACCGCAACCTTCCTCCAGGGTGATCAGCAAGCCGGGCAGCAGCACCAGGCCCACCTGCTCGCTGACCAGATGGGCCGGGTCCTTGGCGAAACTGAGCCGGTGCAGCACCACCAGCAGCAGCTCATCCAAGCCATTCACCTGGGGCCGCTGGGGCACCTCGAGCAGGGGGGCCAGCACGACCGCCGGCACCTCCAGGCGATCCAGGAGCTGCTGGATGTAGCGGCGATCCCCCAGCCCCTGCAGGCGCAGCCACAGGGGGGTGCCGGCCTGGCGCAGGCTGGCCAGCTGCTCGATGGCGGGGGCGGGGGTCCGCACCGGCCCGGAATCCAGGAACAGCACCGCGTCGGCCCGGGTGGGCCCGAGCCCACCGTGGACGTAGAGATGGGTGGGAAGGCCCGCCGGACGCTGCTCCAGGCGCTGGGAATTCAGCGCCCCTGGGGTGAGTCGCACGACTGACGTCCCGGTTGTTGCCATGATTCAACCGCAACTGCCGGGCGGAAGGTATGGCGTGCTGTGGTGGGCCGACGCGGGGCCTGGGGCTGTGGCACGGACCTTTACGGGGCCTTAAAGCGCTCTGGCTATGTTGGACACTGGATCATCGTTGATATTGACAAACCAGCCCTCCACGGGACCGCTGAATCCCGAACTCGGCCGGCCGGAAAGGGATGTCAAATCTCCCATGGAGGCCCACGGAAGCTACCGCGGCAGCGACTGGAGCCCGGAGCGGCTGATGTTCCATCAGAATCTGGAGTCCTTCGCCGACCAGGTCGGGCTGATCGTCGGTCTTCAGGCCAACGGCAAGATGAGCCAGGACGAGGCCTACGAGAAAATCAAGAAGATCTGGAAAGGCCTCAAATTCACCCGCGATTCCCTGTTCGACGGCTCCAACGACTGACCCGTTTCCGCTGAATTCCCCGGGCAGGCTCACGGCAGTGGGGCATCGGGTTCACAGTTGCTCCGGAACGACAGGCAGGTGATCAGGGGTACGTTGCGATCGCTGCGGTCGCTGGCGCTGCGGGCCATGATCGCCTCCAGCACCTTCACGGTGGCCGTGATGTTGGGTCCCTTGTTGAGCATCACCGCATCGGCCCGGGCGCCCATGGCCGCATCGGTGATCTCGGCGCGGGTGGGATGGCCGTGCTGGGCCAGCGTGTCGAGCACCTCGGTGGCCCAGATGCAGGGCACGTGCGCCGCGGCGCAGATCCGCAGGATCTCCTCCTGAATGGGTGCCAGGGCCTCCCAGCCGCACTCGATCGCCAGATCGCCCCGGGCGATCATCACGCCCACCGGGGCGCTGTGGGCCATGGCCGCCAGCAGCAGCCGGGGCAGGTTCAGAAAGGCCTGGCGGGTCTCGATCTTGAGCACCACCGCCAGATCGCCCCGGCCCCGGTCCTCCAGGCACTGGCGCAGGGCCTGGATGTCGGACTCCCGGTGCACGAAGGAATAGCTGACCATGTCAGCGTGTCGCGTCACGAACGCCAGGTCCTCGATGTCCTTGGCGGTGAGGGCCGGCGTGCGCAGTTCACTGTCGGGGAAATTGATCCCCTTGTCGGAGCGGAGCCGGCTGCCCCTGGCCTGGGCCATGGTGACCTCCACCACCACCTCCTGGGCGGACACCCCACGGATCACGGCGCCGATGCGGCCATCGTCGAAGAGCACCCGTTCGCCGAGGCCAACATCGCCGAAGACATCCGGCAGGGTGCAGGGGAGCGTGGCGCCGCCCTGGTCCGGCTCCGGCGTCAGGCGGAGGACGTCGCCCGGACGCAGCAGCCGTTCGCCGCTCACCGGCGCCAGCGGACCGACACGCAGCCGGGCTTTGCCGTGCCGCTGGCGGAACACCAGGCCGGACGTGAAATGGCAGGTCTTTTCGGCCTGCAGCAGCAGAACCCCATCGGGGCCGCGTCGAACCACCCGGAGGGTGCGCCGGCGGCCGGAGGCATCCCGCCCCTGCAGGCGATTCCCCTGCTTCAGCCGCTTCGCCCTGGACAGTCGCGCCGTCAGCCGCACGGATTCCGTGTCCTGCGGCCGGGGCAAGGCCCCAGGCGGCACCACCAGGATCCGCACCGGCTGGGTGGGCCGCCCCGTCCGGTCGCGGGGGGGACGGGCGCGGATCACCGCGGGCTGGGGGGCCAGCTGGCCGGTGCGCAGTTTCGGGCCCGCCAGGTCCATGGCGAGCGCACAGGGGCGGCCCGTGCTCACCCGGGCCGCCCTGAGCGCGTCCACCATCCGGCCCCAGACCCCGGGATCGTCATGGGCGCAATTGATGCGGGCGATGGTCATCCCCGCCGTCAGCAGATCCGCGACCAGGGCGGGACGCTCGGCCGCCTCCGCCGGCAGGGTGACCATGATTCCGGCGACCCCCGCGGCGGCCAGGGCTCCGAACAGCCGGTCGCAATGCTGCTCCAGCGCGTCGGGACCGCCCAGACCGGGGGGGCCGCCCGGCTGTTGCTGCGTCGCCGCCGAGGGGCCCAGACCTTCGAGCGCCTCCAGGGCGGTGATCACCGCCTCCAGACTGGCCAGCAGGTGGGCATCACAATCGGTGAGGGGACACAGGCCCCGCTGCCGCAGCGCCTTCGGCAGGCCCGGGTGGGCATGGCGGTGGAAGGCAATGAAATGCAGCAGGTTGCGGGCACTGGACCGGTAGTCGGGGTGAATGGTCTCCAGGCAGGCGGCCTCCTCCACCTCGATGCGCTCCAGGGTGGCCCTGAGGGCCCGCAGCGTGTCGAGCATCCAGAGGGCCGGGGCGGCCGTGGGGTCCGTCATGGCCGCAGGCCCTCGCTGGCTGCAGCTTCAGCCACGGCAACGGCTTCCACTGTGCAGTGGAGGCCCTGACGACGCAACTCCTCCGCCAGCTGTTCGGCCAGCTCGCGGTCGAGGGCCGGGGTGAGGTGCTCCTTTCCATCGAGCAGGGGCACCATCGTCCCCGGTGCGCCGCCCAGGTGCCGCGCCAGGGACTGCAGCGCCTCGAAGCGACCTTCTTCCCTGGGGGAGCCCTGCAGGCGCAGGCGCCAGGCGGGCGGAACGGGGCAGCCCAGCTCGATCCGGCGCAGCTGACCCAGGGTGGCCAGCACCACCAGTTGATCCCCCGCCGCCAGGACCAGATCCAGGGAGGGCAACACCAGGGGGGAACTCCGTCCGGGACGCAGCAGATGGATGGTGGTGACCCCGTAGCCCTGCTCGACCCGGGACAGGTTCAGACCCCACAGGCCATCGCTCTGCTGGATCCGATAGCGCACCAGCAGGTGGTTGGCCCCATCGATGCGGCAGATCTCCTCCACCCGCTCGCCGAAGGCCGTGGCCACAACCGCATCGGCCACCAGATCCATGCTGGAGATCACCGCCATGCCGCCGAGCAGGTCGCCCAGTTGTTCGGCCGCCTCGACGGCATGGGAGAGGATCACGTAACGGGCCCCAGGCCAGGACTTCTGCAGCTGGAAGGTCTCCTGCAGGTTGGCGAGCAGATCGACGGAGAGCAGGCCGATCCCCTCCAGCCGGCAGTGCTGCAGAGCGGCGAGGGCCGCTTCCCAGCGATGGAACACCACCTGCCCCGACCGGTGCAGCGGCGTCACGGGTCGCGTGTCGATCCGCAGCACCTGCAGGCCATCCCTGACCAGATTGTCGGCGACCCGCACGGCGAGCTCGTCCCCTTCGGCCAGCAGGATCCAGCGGCTGCCGCGCCGGAAGCGGCCGGGATGGCCCAGTCCGAAACGCTCGCGCAACAACCGTTCCAGGATCACCGCCACCAGGGCGGAGGTGAGCAGCGTGCCCACCAGGGAATACAGCAGGGTGACGCCGATCAGCCAGGGGGACGCCGCCGCGATGCCGTCATCCGGGGGCAGCAGCACATTCACCGGATCGACGAACTCCCCCAGCAGCAGCGCCAGGGTGACGAACACCCCCTGCCTCCAGCCGCCACCGGCGGAGAACAGGGCCAGACCCAGGGCCATCAACGCCAGGATCACCAGCAAGCCGATCTGCTGGAGCCGGCTGCACTGCCGCCACAGGCGCAGCGGAGCCCCAAGGCCGCGGCGCAGGGCCAACCACCGGCCCCTGGCCGTCGTGGCGGGGACCGCCTCCGCCGAGCGGTGGTGGTGCGAGCCCATCGGCAGCACCTGCAGGGGCCGGGCCGGACCCGGGCCGTCCTGGCGCAGGCTGCGCTGCTGCCGGCGGGCCGGGTCGTTTCCCTCCACCACCAGGTAGGACTGGCCATCCACCCGGAAGCAGGCCTCCTGGTCACCGGGCCGGAGGGCCTCGGTGATCGCCCCGGCCGTGAGCAGCAGGGGATCCACCACGGCCACCCCGGGCAGGCGCTCCTCGAGCAGGGCCCCGAGGCTGGCCAGCTGGCCGGAGGAGCGCACCACCAGGTCGGCCGTGGGGTTGAGCAACCTCACCTGCAGGGCCGCTTCCACGTTGACCGTGCTTTCACTGCTCAGCAGCAGCACGGCGCGGGCCGTCTCGACCCCGGCCTGGGAGAGCACATGGGGCAGGCGCATGTCCCCCAGCACCAGGGTGGATCCGAAGCGTTCCTCCAGGCGGGGATCGCGCCAGTCCGGCCGCTCCCGGTCCAGACAGCGCAGCGGTACGTCGAAGGGCAGCAGGCGCAGCAGGCAGGCCTGGCCCAGGGATCCCAGGCCACAGATCAGCACCGAGCCCTCCCGTGGGCAGGACGCCCCGGGGCTGGAGGACGGAGCAATGGTCACCCCGGGCTGGGCTACAGGGTCGGGAATGGAACGCTGGCGGGCTCTCCCATCTTCCCAAGCCAACGTTGATGCCGCTTCCCCCGGGTCTTAACCATCCGTGGTGAAGGTGAGACTGTGCCCATGCCCGTCCAGCCATGACCAGCACCCTCGCCCCCGTGATGGGCCTCCCCGAGCCCGGCACCTATGCCGATCCCCAGCGCAACGGCCTGGCGGCGAAGGATCTGCTCGACGGCCTCATCGAGCACCTCTTCTATTCCCTGGGCCGACGGGTGCAGGAGGCCGACCGCCACGACCTCTACATGGCGCTCAGCTACGCCGTGCGCGACCGGCTCATGACCCGCTACCTGGCGGGCATCGAAGCGATCGCCGCCAATCCCAAGCGGATCGTGGCCTACCTCTCGGCCGAATTCCTGATCGGACCCCAGCTCGGCAACAACCTGCTGATGCTCGGCATCCAGGAGGAGGCCGCCGAGGCCCTCAAGCAGTTCGGCATCAACGACATCGAGGAGATCCTCGACGTGGAGGAGGAGCCGGGCCTGGGCAATGGCGGCCTCGGCCGCCTGGCCGCCTGCTTCCTCGAATCCCTCGCCTCCCTCGAGATCCCCGCCACCGGCTACGGCATCCGCTACGAGTTCGGCATCTTCGACCAGCTCATCCGCGACGGCTGGCAGGTGGAGATCACCGACAAGTGGCTCAAGGGCGGCTGGCCCTGGGAGATCGTTCAACCGGAGAAGGCCTGTGTCGTCGGCTTCGGCGGCCACACCGAGAGCTACCGCGACGACCACGGCATCGACCGGGTGCGCTGGGTCCCGGGCGAGCATGCCATCGGCATTCCCCACGACGTGCCGGTGCTGGGCTACCGGGTCAACACCTGCGACCGGCTGCGTCTCTGGCGGGCCGAGGCCTGCGAATCCTTCGACTTCCAGACCTTCAACAGCGGCGATTTCTACGGCGCCGTCGAAAGGAAGGTGGGCTCGGAAACGCTCTCCAAGGTGCTCTATCCCAATGACGGCACCGATGCAGGACGGCGCCTGCGCCTGATGCAGCAGCACTTCTTCGTCAGCTGCTCGCTGCAGGACATGATCCGCAGCCTCGATGCCCGCGGCATTCCCATCCAGGACTTTCCCCAGCACTGGGCCGTCCAGCTCAACGACACCCACCCCTCGATCGCCGTCGCCGAGCTGATGCGGCTGCTGCTCGACGACAAGCACCTCGAGTGGGACGCCGCCTGGGCCATCACCACCGCCTGCCTCTCCTACACCAACCACACCCTGCTGCCCGAGGCCCTCGAGAAATGGGGTCTCGATCTGTTCGGGTCGCTGCTGCCCCGCCACCTGGAGCTGATCTTCGAGATCAACCACCGCTTTCTCCAGCAGGTGCGCCTCCGGTACCCCGGCAACGACGCCGTGCTGCGGCGCCTGTCGATCATCGATGAAGCCGGCGAGCGGGCCGTCCGCATGGCCCACCTCGCCACCGTCGGCTCCCACCACGTCAACGGGGTGGCCGCCCTGCACAGCGCCCTGGTCAAGCAGGACCTGTTCCCCGAATTCGCCGCCCTCTGGCCCGAGAAGTTCACCAACGTCACCAACGGCGTGACACCACGCCGTTGGGTGGCCCTGGCCAACCCGCAGCTCTCGGCCCTGCTGGACGCCTCGATCGGCGACGGCTGGGTGCGCAACCTTGATGAGCTGCGCCAGCTGGAGCGCTACGCCGAGGACAGCGGCTTCCTGGAGAACTGGGGGGCCACCAAGCTGTCGGTGAAGCGCCACCTCACCAACTACATCCACCGCCACACGGGCGTGCTGGTGGATCCGGCCTCGATGTTCGACGTGCAGGTGAAGCGCATCCATGAGTACAAGCGCCAGCACCTCAACGCCCTCCAGGTCATCGCCCAGTACCTGCGCATCAAGAACGGCCTCGCCGATGGCCTCGCACCCCGCACCGTGATCTTCGGCGGCAAGGCCGCCCCGGGTTACGCCATGGCCAAGCTGATCATCCGCTTCATCAACGGCATCGCCGATGTGGTGAACGCCGACCCCGACATGGACGGCCGTCTGCGCGTCATCTTCCTGGCCGATTACAACGTCAAACTCGGTGAGCGCGTCTACCCCGCCGCCGACCTCTCCGAGCAGATCTCAACCGCCGGCCTCGAGGCCTCCGGCACCGGCAACATGAAATTCATGATGAACGGCGCCCTCACCATCGGCACCCTCGATGGGGCCAACGTCGAGATCCGCGAGCAGGTGGGGGCCGACAACTTCTTCCTCTTCGGCCGCACCACCGAGGAGATCGCCCAGCTGCGACACGAGGGCTACCGGCCCTGGGAGCTGATCGGCTCCACCCCGGAGCTGCCGGAGGTGCTGCACCTGATCGAGAGCGGCCACTTCAGCAACGGTGACAAGGAACTGTTCCGGCCCCTGCTGGACAACCTCACCGGCCGTGACCCCTTCTTCGTGCTGGCCGACTTCGCGGCCTACCTGCAGGCCCAGCAGGCGGTCAGCGACGCCTGGGCCGACCGCCCCCGCTGGAACCGGATGTCCCTGCTGAACACCGCCCGCAGTGGCCTGTTCTCCTCGGATCGCTCGATCCGGGAGTACAGCGAGCGGATCTGGAAGACCGAGGAATTCCCCGTGACCATCACCTGCGAGATCGACGAGGCCCCGGCCAAGGGCCGCAAGCTGCCGGCGGCCCAGTGAAGGGGCCGGGGCGGTTCAGCCGCCCCGGTGATCGGGCAGATCGGGCGTCTGGTGCAGGAGGCGGTTGAGCCGCAGTCGGTCGGCGTTGAGGGGATCGGGGGCGAGTTCGCCGGCCACCTCCCGGAAGGTCTGCTCCACGGGCTCGGGCACCCGCACATCAAAGATGCGCTCCATCAGCGCTTCGATGGAGAACAGGTGGGCGTTGATGTTCTCCAGGTCGGCCATGGCCTGCTGGATGGCATCGCTTTCGGGCAGGGCCTCGCCACTGGCCTCCTGCAGTCCAGGCTCGGGGGCCGCAGGGTTGGGGGGGGCGTCGCCGTCGCCGTGCTGCTTCTGGAGCTCCTCCAGCACCCGGCCGGCCAGGGTGCGGAACGACTGCAGGGCAGCCCAGTTGAGCTCCTGCTGTTGGCGGAGGCTTGGATTTTCTCGGATCAGCCGGTCGTGTTCCCGATAGAACCGCTGGCAATCAGGACATTGGCAGGGCTCTTCTGGCACCGCGTCCCTTCTTTCATTCAACGACCATCATGGCACCGTCAGGCCGCCAGGGGGCCCTGATCGGGCCGATCCCCCGCCTCACTGAGCATCGGCAGGGGGATTTCGATCGAGCTGACCACCTGAATCACGTCACGCAGGCGCATGGAATCGGCGAACCAGCCCATGGCCTGTTCAACGTCGCCGCGGCGTTCGGCATCGCTGGCCTGCTCCTCATGGGCGTCGGCGAGCAGGGCCAGCCAGCAGAGGCAGCGGGCCTGAACCACGGAGAGATCCAGCTCATCGGGATGGGCATCGGCGATGGCCTCGCTCTCCTGTTGCACCAGCAACCGCAGGCGCAGGTCGTGAAGCTGGGTCATCCACTGCTGACGACTGAACTCACGCTAGCGGGAGCGTCCGGTCTGGGGAAGGCCACCATCGGTAGCGCAGGTTACGGGCCTGGCGTTTCGGGCCTGGCCAGGTGTTCAGTTGCCGGCGTAGGCGATGCCGGCTTCCACCTCGGCGATCGCCTGGTTGACCAGGGCGATCGCCCGGTCACGGTGCCCACCCTTGTTGGGGGCAGCCATCTGCAGGGACGACCTGGCGCCGAACAGCGCATTCAGGGCGTTCTGCATGTTGGGCTGCTGGGCGATGGCCACCCCCGATGACACCGCCACGCCGGCAAGGAACGCGGCTGGGACGGCCAGCCAGCGGCTGGCGTAGGGACGAGGGGCCATGGCCTTAAGAATTGCTCAAGGAAATCTAAGCCGTCCGGCCGTGGGGGGCGTCAGCGGCTCTGGCAACGGGGCTGGCGGGACTCGAACCCACGACCTACGGTTTAGGAAACCGTCGCTCTATCCGGCTGAGCTACAGCCCCTTACCCTTGATTATGAAGGCTGTAGGACCCCGCCAAGGCCAGCGCCGGACGCCCTGACCGCGGAACAGAGCAAGAGCCCTGCACGGACGTCGCCCCCGAAAACCCAAGGCTGGACTGGGGGGCCTGGACAGGGGCGCCGCCAGGTTGTGCGGGTTTACGAACGACAACGGGCGGATTCTGTGAAACGGGTGAGAGGTGGTAGTATTTCGGCGGTACGACTCCTTTCCTCTTACCCACCATGCTTTCGCTCAGAACGCCTATAGGCCTTGGGGCAGCGCTCAGCGCAAGCCTGGCCGCCTCTCTCCTCGGCGCCACCTCGGCCCAAGCCCAGGTCATCAACGCCCCCTCCGGCGGATTCCCCGGTGGCGTTGAAGGCACCGCCGTCGTTGCCCAGTGCGGTAACAACACGGTCGCCGGCTCCACCATCTTCAGCATGACCGAGAAGTTCGCCTGCCAGATCGGCGACAAGATCTACAGCGACTTCTTCCTGACCAACGACAGCAACGGTGCTCTGAGCAACGCCGCCTTCCTCTTCCAGAACGTGGGCGCCAACCACACCCTGGCCGCCTTCGGTGCCTTCCTCCCCGGCACCTACACGTTCGGCTACACCATGACGGTGTTTGACGCCCTCAACTCTGGTCAGAGCCTTGCGAGCATCCGTACCGATGCCCTCAACTCGGCCGTCGGCGATAACGTTCCCGCCTGGACGAAGACCCTGACAGCCATCACCGACGGTCCGACCATCGACACCGAAAGCTCCAGGGCTGGCTTGAATCAGTTTGACAACGGTCCGGTGTCCTTCCCCGTGAATGACCAGCCTGTCGTGGCTGATTTCATCTCCGAGCTCTTTGTTGACGACATCGCCAACAACTTCACCCCTGGTTTCAGCGACACGGTGACCAAGAAGTTCATCGATCAGAAGGTGCCCGGCCCCCTGCCCATCCTGGGTGCCGCCGCCGCCTTCGGCTTCTCCCGCAAGCTGCGCAGCCGTATCAAGCAAACCGTCTGAGCTTCGCTCCTTCCGGTTTCCATCTCCCCCACTCCGGTGGGGGATTTTTTTTGGCCGTCATCGGGTCACGACTCCTTGCTCCCAGGGGCGCTGCTCCTGACAAAACGCCGCGCAAAGCTAGATTTGGCCCTGCCAGCAGAGAAAAGCCCAGGTATGGATGCGACTGAACCCAGTTTTTCCGGCAGCACCGAGGTCCGCATCCGCAAAGAAGCCGCCCAGGCCTTTTCCGTCGTTGGCCTGATTTCCATCGGCCTCGGGCTCGTCATGCTGGTGTTCGGTTCGCTTCCGGTGCGGCTGCTCGACCCCGCCTGGCAGTTGCAGTTCTCTGGCGCCTTGACCGGAGCAGGCTTTTCCCTGCTGATCGGCACCCTCCTGATCTGCACCGCCAGCGCCTTCCCCGGCGCCTCCCAGCCCGCCCACGGCAACGTGAAGTTACTGCGCAACATCTGCACCTGGGTGGCGATTCTCTACCTGGTGCTGATACCGGTTCAGCTGTATGCAGGCATGCGTGTCCTGCAGCAGAAATCGAGCGAAGAAGGCCGAACCCAGGCCGCCTGGAAGAAGTTCAAACGCCAGCTCGAGGCCACCAGCAGCGAGCAGGAGCTGCGCGCCTTGCTCGGAAAACTGACCCAGCCGATCAATCTTCCGCCCAAGCTGAATCAGCCGTTTCTCTCCTTCAAGCAGACCATCGTGGCCCAGGCGGATTCCCGCTTCAACGCCCTCGTTTACCGGACCGATCAGGCCCGTTCCCAGCGCCTGCAGAACTTCATTGGCGAAGCTGCGAACAACTGCATCAAGTCCTTGCTGTTCGCGGCCGGCTTCGCCGCCTTCGCCCAGGTCCGTGAAGGCGACCCCACCCTGCTGGAGAAGGCCCAGGGGTTGTTCGGCAACAAGACCCGCCGGCGCAGCCGCACGGTTTGAGGCCGTGCGGCGGGCTCCTTACACTGACGTCGGAAAGCAGGCGAGGTGATCGCGATCGGTGCGGTGCGGCCCTCGGGCCATGGCCGCGGCCGGTTGAGGAAAGTCCGGGCTCCCCAATGGCCAGGCCTGCTGGGTAACGCCCAGTGCGGGTGACCGTGAGGACAGTGCCACAGAAACACACCGCCGATGGCCCGGGCTTGCCCGGTGCACAGGCAAGGGTGCAAAGGTGCGGTAAGAGCGCACCAGCGGCATCGAGAGGTGCCGGCTTGGTAAACCCCGGCTGGGAGCAAGGCCCAGGGACAGCGGTTGGCCATCTTCCCCGTCCCGATTCCCATGCGCCGCTCGAGGCCGCCGGTGACGGCGGTCCCAGACAGATGATCACCCCCCCTGCCACCGGCAGGGGAGAACAGAACCCGGCTTACGTCCTGCTTTCCCCCCTTGCCCCACGATGACTCCCCAACGCCGCCAGCAGCTCCTGGCCTTTCTGGAGAGTCTCGGCTTCGACAGCGGCAACGACCTGCTGCCCCTTGATCCGGCCGCCGACGCCGGCGCCCTGGCCACCCTGGATGAGGCCCTCACCCACAGCTCCACGGGGCTGCCCCGCCATCACGACCGCCTGGAGTTCCTCGGCGATGCGGTGCTGCGCCTGGCGGCCGCCGAGTTCCTGCGCTCGGCCTACCCGTCCCTGAGCGTGGGCGACAGTTCCGCCCTGAGGGCCCAGCTGGTGTCCGACCGCTGGCTGAGCGATCTGGCCCGTGCCATCGCCCTGGAGCCGGTGCTGCTGCTGGGGGCGATGGCCGCCGGCGACCGGGCCGGCCGCGCCACCGTGCTGGCCGAATGCTGCGAAGCGCTGGTGGGCGCCATCTACACCGTGGGCGGCGGGCCCCGGGGCGGGCTGGTGGCCGTGCAGCACTGGCTGGCCCCCCACTGGCAGGCCAGCGCTGCCGAACTGCTGGCCGATCCTTTGCGCCACAACTGGAAGTCGGCGCTGCAGGAATGGAGCCAGGGCCAGGGGAAGGGCCTGCCCGCCTACCACTGCCAGGAGCGCAGCCGGGTGCACGGGGATCCGGAACGCTTCGAATGCCGCGTGGAGGTGGCTGACCTCAGCGGGGAGGGCCGGGGCGGCTCCCGCCGGGAGGCGGAGCAGCAGGCGGCCAGGGCAGCCCTGGAGGCCTTCGACCTCAGGCCTGCTCCAGGGTGCTGAGGGGCACGGTCACCAGCTTGTCCCAGTTGCCGCCTTCGAACAGCACCGCCGCCATCACCCCGCTGATGCGCTGCACGAAGCCCTGGTAGCCGTTGTAGATCGAGCGGGGATCGCGCACCACCACGGTGGAACCGGGCAGGATCGGACTGCTGGCCATGGCGGAGCTTCCGGAAGGAGCCATCAAGTGGGGCCATTATCGGTGCCTGGAGGCCCGTTGCGATGATGCGCCGCGAAGCAAGCGCTCAGGCCGTGGCCGACACCAGCAACGAGGTCCCCGGGGCCGATCCGGGGGAGCTGATGGCCGTGGGCCGGTTCGTGGCGGCCCAGGGCATGGGCGGTGAGGCGCGCCTGCTGCCCCTCAGCGACTTCCCCGAGCGCTTCACCAGGCCTGGGATGCGCTGGCTGCAGGCCCCCAAGGGCGAACCGCGGCCGGTGCGGCTGCTGGCCGGCCGGCCCCTGCCGGGGAAGAACCTGTTCGTGCTGCGCCTCGAAGGCGTCAGCGACCGCACCGGCGCCGAAGCCCTGGTGGGCCAGCACCTGCTGGTGTCCGCCGACGACCGTCCCAGCCTGGAGCCGGGGGAGTTCCACCTGCTTGATCTGGTGGGTCTGCAGGTGCGGCTGCTGGAGGAGCCGCAGGCGTCCCTCGGCACCGTCACCGACCTGATCCATGCCGGCAACGATCTGCTGGAGGTGGAGCTCACGGCGGGGGGCCGGCGGTTGCTGATCCCCTTCGTGGCGGCGATCGTGCCGGAGGTGAACCTGGCGGAGGGCTGGATCGGCCTGACGCCGCCCCCCGGCCTGCTCGACCTCTGAATCGGCCCCGGGTGCACAGGAACGCTGACGGCCGGGGCCAGCTCGGGTTGAATGGGCCCGACTGATGGTCCTGCGGGACAGCGCGGCATCCATGGCCTCCCCCTCCCTGGTTCCGGTGATCCTCTGCGGCGGCACCGGCACCCGCCTCTGGCCCCTGTCCCGGGCCAGCTACCCCAAGCAGTACTGGCCCCTGGCCGGCACCACCGAGGAAACCCTCCTGCAGCAGACCCAGCAGCGGCTGCAGGGCCTGCCCGACCTGGCGCCGCCGTTGCTGATCTGCAA
>NZ_JAGQBG010000129.1 GCF_024345515.1 Cyanobium sp. N5-Cardenillas | reverse complement strand
TATCTCGACACCGTCGGGGGGCCGATCTCCTTCTATTACACCCGCACCGATGATCTGCGCGGCAACTCCTTCACGGATGTGAACCCCACCGTGGAGTCCAACCCGTTGATATCCGTGGGCAATGGGGGTTTCCTGCGGCTGGTGAAGTGCGCTGGCGCTCCCGTCAACAATTGCACCACACCCGTACCGGAAACAGACGTGGCCCTGGTGGGCGATCCCGATGACCTCAATATCTTCGGGCGCGACAGCGGCAGCTTGCAGATCGTCAATTTCGGTGTGATCAGCACAGCAGCTGGATTTGGCCGTATTTCGGGCGCTTGGTTCTACATGCCTGTGGGTTATTTCGAGCTCAAATCCTATGGTTGTGCTGGCTATAACCCTCCCGGTACAGCTCCCGGCATCAGTGCGGATGATTCCTGGATCTTCAACGGCCGCATCTGGACCCAATCGTTCAAGCCCTGCGGAGATATCCACATCCGCGTCCCCCCCTCATCGGCCAACAACCTGGGTGCTGTTGTTGCGGCCAGTTCCCTGCTTGACGACATCAGTTTCGTTCCCTGGGTGGGTGAAGACTGGGTGGCCCGCAGCGTCACCAATGCCCGCAACTACGGTCCATGAACCGCCCTAATCCCACGGCTAACGGCGGGTTCACCATCGTTGAGCCCCTCATCCTGCTGGTGATGCTGCTGATCGTGAGTTCCGGCACCTCCGTTCTGATCGACAGCATCAATCGAAGCTCGGTGAGTGCCCGGCTGCAGATCAAGATCAACGAGGATATTGAATCCGACATCGCCACCGTTCGTGGCGTGGCCGACCGCCTCACCTGCTGCTCCGGCACCTGCCTGGTGGCCACCCTCAACGCCGCCACTGGCCTGGCCACCTTCCCCTCGCGTGATTCAGGCACTGCCACCGCCTCCTGTCTCACCAACAATCCCCGCAGGAGCGCCTTCTTCTTCCCCACCCAAGACGACCTCTCCACCGCCTCCCCAATCCCGGGTTCCACATCGGCCCGGGAGCCGGATGCGGTGACCGAGTTCTGCGCCAACAACACCGTCACCTCGCCGGTGATGACACCACTGCTGACGGCCGTCAACGCCCTGCCCAATCCCCTGGCGGCCCAGAACATCACCCGGGTCGTCAGCATTCAGCCGAACAAGGTGCTGCGTGTGATCTACCGGGAGACCGTGCCCACCACCCGGGATCTGCGGCTGATCAGCATCGTCCCGCCGATGGCCAACTTCTGCACATGAAGGTTCCCCTCCCGCCAGCGCGATCCCGGCCAGGGGCCCAGGGCTTCACCACCATGGAGATCATGGTCACCGTGGCGGTGCTCGGCGTGGTGGCGGCCGTGGTGGTGCCGGCCAACCAGGTGCAGTGGCGGCGGGAGCGGGTCAATGCCGCCGCCCTCGAGCTCACCTCCTGGCTGGAGGTGATCGCCCGCACGCCCGACCAGACCGGCACCAACTGCACCGTCACTGTCACCACTGGCACCAACCGGGCCCCCGGGGCTCAACTGGCTTCGGTGAACCCACCCACCTGTGCCCCCGAGAGCACGCTCAATCTTCCTGCAACCGTGCTGGGGGCCTCCTCCTACAACGTGGGGGCTTCGTCCAACACCATCACCTTCACCCCGCGGGGGGCCGTTTCCAGCACGGTCCCCATCCAGGTGCGCATCAGCGTCGACGGCCAGCTGCCCCTGCGCTGCGTTCAGGTCACCGGCCTGCTTGGGCTGCTGCGGCTGGGGAACAACAACACCACCGGCAATGTCGGCACCGCCTGCGACGCCAGTCAGTTCAACCGCGCATGACGCATCTCCATCGCCCCCACGCCGCCAGCCCAGGCTTCACCCTGGTGGAACTCCTGGTGGGGGTGGTTGTCGGGGGCATTGCCCTGGCCTCGATCGCCAGCGTGGCGGTGAGTCACATCCGCACCACCAGCCGGGTCACCTGGAACACCCAGGTGCAGCGCGACATCGCCAAGATGAATTCCTTCCTGGCGGTGGAATCCCGCGAGGCCTGCGCCTTCTCCGCAGGGGCGGCGGCCCCCACGGACTGGGTCAACGGCGCGACGATGCCTACCCCCTCCCCCTGCACCACGGCCTGCACCACCGGAGCCGCCAACGAAGTGCGGCTGCTGGTCCCGTTCAACACCGGCCCGAACGCGGCTCCGATCTCGCGGGTGATCCGTTTCTACACGGCGGTGAATGGCACCACCGGCCTCACCGAGCTGCGCCGCGACGGGCCCGGTATCGCCGCTAACGGCCAGCTCAATGCCACCAACCTGACCGGATCGGTGCTGGTCGACGGGGTCAACACCTTCACGGCCAATGTTTCCCCCGATTGCCGCACCGTGACCCTTCAACTCAGTTTCGACGTCCCCAACAACGGCGGCACCACCCCCCTGGAGTCGATCACGCTCACCACCGGTGTGCGGATGTTCTCCTAAGCCGCCGGCATGGCCTGGGACCACGGCTATTACTCCCACTCCACCTACACCAGCGGCTTCTTCCGGGAACTGACCCCAGGCTGGCTGGATTTCGCCGCCCTGCTCAAGGGCCATTCCCCCCCCCGCAGCGACGAGGGTCAGGCGTTTCAGTACCTCGAACTCGGCTGCGGCATGGGTTTCGGCCTCTGCCTGCTGGCGGCGCTCCACCCGGAGGGCACGTTTCTCGGCATCGACTTCAATCCCTCCCACATCAGCCATGCCGAGGGGCTGCGCCGCCGGCTGGCGCTCACCAACGTGCGCTTTCTGGAGGCCGATTTCCTTGCCCTGGCCGAGGATCCATCCCTGCTCGGACCGGGCCCGGCCTGCGGTGGCGGCTACCACTACGTGGCCGCCCACGGCATCGCCACCTGGGTGAGCGAGCCGGTGCAGCAGGCCCTGTTCGCCGTGGCCTCCGCGGCCCTGCGGCCGGCCGGTCTGTTCTACTGCTCCTACAACACCCATCCGGGCTGGCTGGGGCGCACCACCTTCCAGACGCTCTACACCCTGGAGCGCCGCCGGGCCGATCCCGCCGATCCCCGTGCCCCGTTGCGTCGGGCCATCGCCGCCATGCAGTCCCTGCTTGGCAGCGACGACCAGCCCTCGGCCCTGCGGCATGCCATACCCCAGTTGGGGGAGGATCTCGCCGGCCTCAATCCCGACCATTTCGATTACCTCTGCGGTGAGTTCGCCAACGACGGCTGGCAACCGCTCTTCGTGGCCGACCTGCACCAGCGGTGTCAGGCCCACAAGCTGCATCCCCTCGGCACGGCCACCCTGCCCGAGGCTTTCGAGCAGTTGCTGGCCCCGTCCCTGCAGGGCCCGATCTTCGCGGAGGTCAATCCCCTGATCCGCCAGACCATGATCGACCTGGCCACCAACAAGGCGTTTCGCCGCGATGTCTTCGTCAAGGGGCTCGACCCGCTCACCCTTCAGGATGCGGAGCTGCGGATCGGCGTTCTGGGCCTGCGGCCCCTGCAGTTCCCCCCGGTGACCGACTGGGGGGAGGAGTCGTTCAGCTTCAGCACCAGCTTCGGCCAGGTCCAGGGGGACCCTGCCGTGTATGGCCCGGTGGCGGACCGCCTGGCGGCCGGAGCCTGCACGGTGGCCGAGCTGCAGGAGCACAGCGGCCGGTCGGCCGCGGAACTGCTGATGATCCTGGCCCTGTTCCTTGATGCCGGCTGGATCGGCTTCGATCGCGCCCGCCTGGCCACTGCCGGCAAGCTGTCGGCCCAGGTGCAGCGCTGCAATGGCGTGCTGATGGAGTTGATCGCTGGGGGCCGGCCCTATGCCTCCCTGATGCTTCCGGAGGTGGGTACGGCCCTGCCGGTCAGTGTCGTCGATGTGCTGATCCACCAGGCCAGGGCCCAGGGGCTGGAGGAGCCGATGCTTGGCACCTGCGTGCTGATGGGTATGGAGCAGTTGGGCGTTCACCTGCTGGCTTCCGACAAGAGCCCGATCAACGATCCCGAGGCGCAGCTGACGCGTCTGACGGCCCTCATCGCTGATTTTTGCGAGCAACGGCTGCCCATCCTGCAGCGCCTGGGGGGCCTGCCTACACCGAAGCGGCGCTGATCGCCTCCGCCCCGAAATAGGGCACCAGCGCCTGGGGCAACGTCACGCTGCCATCGGCCTGCTGGCCCGCCTCCAGCAGGGCGGCCATGGTGCGGCCCACCGCCAGGCCGCTGCCGTTGAGGGTGTGCAGCAGACGGGTGGTCTTGCCGTCGCGGAAGCGGATCGAGGCCCGGCGGGCCTGGAAATCGCCGCAGGTGCTGCAGCTGGAGATCTCCCGGTAGGTGCCGGCCCCCGCCAGCCACACCTCCAGGTCGTAGGTGCGGACGGCGGAGAAGCCCAGATCGCCCGTGCACAGCTCCAGGCGCCGGTAGGGCAGCTCCAGGGCCTCGAGGATCGCTTCGGCATCCAAGGTGAGCTGCTCGTGGGCCGCTTCCGAGTCCTCCGGGCGGCAGAACCAGTAGAGCTCCACCTTGTTGAACTGGTGCAGGCGGATCAGCCCCCGGGTGTCGCGGCCGTAGGAGCCGGCCTCGCGGCGGAAGCAGGGGGTGTAGGCGGCGTACTTGAGCGGCAACTGCTCGGCGCCCAGCACCTCACCGCGGTGCAGGGACGTGACCGGCACCTCGGCGGTGGGAGTGAGCCAGAGGTCGTCGTCGGCGCAGCGGAAGCTTTCCTCGGCGAACTTCGGCAGCTGGCCGGAGGCGGTGAGGCTGGCGGTGTTGACCAGGATCGGCGGCAGCACCTCGGTGTAACCCCGTTGGCTGTGGCGATCGAGCATGAAGCTGATCAGGGCCCGCTCCAGCCGTGCCCCCTGGCCCAGCAGGGTCACAAAGCGGCTCTGGGCGATGCGCACCGAGCGCTCGGTGTCGACGATGCCCAGCCGCTCGGCGATCTGCCAGTGCTCCTGCAGCTCCTCGCCCTCCACGGCGACGCGCGGCGTGCCCCAGCGCTTCACCTCCACGTTGTCGGCCTCGCTGCGGCCGGTGGGGCACAGGGGCGAGGGCAGGTTGGGCAGCACCATCAGCTGCTCCAGCAGCTGGGCCTCGATCCCCTTCTCCTGCTCTTCGAGCTCCGCCACCTGCTGCTTGATGCGGTTGCCCTGCTCGCGCAGCTCCTTCACCTCCTCGCCGCCCGGGGCGGCGCCGGCCCGGATCCGCTCGCCCACCTCCCGTCCGATGCGGTTGCCCTCCGCCTGCAGCTCACTGCGCCGTTGCTCCAGGTCGCGGGCCTCAAGGGCCAGTTGCCGCAGGCCGGAGAGGTCGGTGGCCAGGCCGCGCCGCGCCAAGGGGGCGGTGATCAGCGTCGGGTCGTTGCGCAGCAGGCGCTGATCCAGCACGGGAGGGCCATCGTCTTGAGGGCAGCCTACGGACCGGGGGTTCCAGGCCTGAATTCAAGATCTGGCTGCGGCTGGGGCTGAGGCCCATCGCTGCATCGGCCCTAAGCTCAAAAAACCATCTGACCATCTGACCATGCGATCCGTTGGATTGGCGGAGGCGAAAGCACAGCTCTCCGCCTTGCTGGATGCGGTGGAGCTGGGTGATGAGGTGGTGATCACCCGCCGCGGCCAACCGGTGGCCCGACTGGTGCGTGAAATCCCGGCGCTATCGAAGGATGCCGCGCTTCCCTGGCCGGAGCGGCTGCGGCGGTTTCATGGCAACCAGCCCCCCTTTGCGGGGAATGCGGTTGCCCTTGTTGGTGAATTGCGACGCGATCGGGGATGACGCCCCAACGCCGGAATCCCATGGCGGCGGCGTATGTGGACACCTGCGTGGTGCTGTCCCTTTTTCTGAACGACGCCGGCTTTCCTGCGGCGGAGCAGTGGTTGCTCGACCAGGGCCATGCTCCTCTCTGGGTCAGCCACTGGGTGTTGGTGGAGTTCGCCGGTGTGGTCTCTCTGTGCGTGCGCCGGGGTGATCTCAGCGGTGATCGTGCCGGGGCCGTCCACGCCGAGTTTGAGTGTTTCCGCCGCGAGCGCCTGCAATTGCTGGAACCGCGGGGAACGGATTTCCTGCTGGCCAGGCAGTGGTTGCAGGAGGTGGGGAGCCTGCCGCTGCGCAGTGGCGACGCCCTCCATCTGGCCATCGCCAGCCGGGAGCAGTTGATCCTCACCACGGCCGACCAGGCGATGATTCAGGCCGCCACCGCCCTGGGCCTGGACCACCACTGGATCGGCCCAGACCCTTGAGATCTGGGAGGAATCCGCTGCAGGAAGGTTCTTCAGAGCACCTGAACCACTTCGCTCACTTCCGGGATCGCTTCGCGCAGCTTGCGCTCGATGCCCATCTTCAGGGTCATGGTGCTGCTGGGGCAGGAGCCGCAGGCGCCCTGCAGGCGCACCTTGACGATCGGGCCGTCGATTTCGACCACTTCCACGTTGCCGCCATCGGCCATCAGGTAGGGGCGCAGCTCATCGAGGGTGCGCTCGACGTTCTCGATCGTGAGGGCGCGGGGGTCGGTGCCCGTTGCGGTGGTGGTCTCGGTGGTCATGGGTACTCCATTGTTTGCCCAGAGCTTAGGAAGCCCGGGGCCGGTTCAGACGAGGCGCACGGTCGGTCCGTCGGGCGCCAGCTGGCGGAGTCCGTTTCCTGAGGCATCCTGCGCGCACTGCGCCTGCACCACCGGGATGGATTTCGCGCCCGCCTATCCCACCGACAAGACCTACGGGGCCTTCCTGCACCGGGAACTGTCCGTGTCCTGGCTCGTGCTGGCGACCCTCATGGGCGGCCGCCATCGGCTCGATCCCGGCCTGATCCGCTCGGCCTTCCACTACCTCGATTTCGGCTGCGGCCACGGCCTGAACCTCCTGTTCAACGCCGCCGCCCACCCCGAGGCCCACTTCTACGGGCTCGACCTGAACCCCACCCACGTCGCCAGCGCCACCGCCAAGGCGGAAGCACTGGGCCTGGGCAACGTGCACTTCGCCCTGGCGGATCTGACGACCTTCGCCGGCGGCCGTCCCAGCACCGGCCCCTGCCGCGCTTGGCCGGAGGCCTACGACTTTGTGGTCGCCCATGGGCTGGCGAGCTGGGTGGGGCCCGAGGTGAGGGAGGCCCTGATCGCGGCGGCGGGATCTGTGCTGCGACCGGGGGGGATCTTCTACTGCTCCTACAACACCTATCCGGGCTGGCTGTCGCGCAGCACCCTGCAGATGCTGAGTGTGGAAGAGGCCCTGCGCGCCGGTGGCAGCACCTCCCCGGCCGGCATTCGCAGGGCCGCAGAGACCCTCACCAGCCTCACCGGCACCGAGGGCCACGACTGGCCCCTCGGTAAGGAGCTGCCGCAGCTCCGCGGCCTGGTCGAGGGTCTGCAGCCGATGCCGGAGTCCTACCTGGTGGGGGAATACCAGTCGGCCCATCAACCCCTCTATGTGGGCCCCATGCACCGGCTCTGCGGGGCCCATGGACTCACCCACATCGGTTCAGCCACGCTGCCGGAGATGTTCCCCGGGATGCTGGACCCGGAACGGCGTGCCCTGGTTCTGGGGGCGGCCGATCTGCCCATGCGAGAGGTGTTGCTGGATCTGGCCACCAATCAGACCTTCCGTCGTGATCTCTTCGCCCGGGGGGCCTGCCCGCCATCGACGCCATGGCGCCGCCAGACCATGGCGGACCTGCGGCTGCATTCCTGCGCTGGAGCGGAGGACGACAGGTGTGAATTCGACACGGCACTTGGCCGCCTGGGGGTGGATCCCAGCTTCGTTGGGACCTTGAAGAATGTGCTTACCGCCCAGCCCGAGAGTTTCGGTTGGCTGCTGGAGCAGGCCGAGCTGGAGCTCGAGGATGGGCTGATGCGGCTCTCCGTTCTCGTCGGTGCGGGAGTGGTGGGCGTGGGCGTCGGCGAGGGAGCTGAAGCGTCAGGGCCATCCATCGCCGCGTTCAATCAACGTTGTCTCGAGCAGATCACGGCGGGTGAGGAGATCGGCGCCCTGCTCTCGCCTGTGCTGCTGCAGCCCGTCGCCATCACCCTGCTGGAGGCCTTCTTCCTGCAGGTCGCCCACGCGGACCTGTCGCCCGAAGACATGGCGCAGCTGGTATGGATGGGCATGGGCATGGCCGGCGCCACTGTGAAAGACCCCGAGGGACAACCGATCGAGGACCCTGAGCAGGCCCTGGGCCAGCTGCAGGAGTTCTGGGAGACCTTCGCCCGCGAGCGGCTGCCGGTGCTGCGGCGGCTCGGCCTTGCCCAGGCCACTGCGTAGCCCGGCGCCTTCAGCGCTCGTTCAGAGCCCGAAGGACGGTGTCAACCGTGGCCTCGCCGAGGAAGTAACCGTTACTGCATAGGCTCAGTAGCACTGGGCCGGCGGCGGGGATCAGCCCGCGCAGGCGCGCCATGGCCACCACCGCAGCCGTACCGGTGAGTTCCAAATCCAGCCGGCGGGCTTCGGCGCGGCCAGCGCGGTCGTCGAGGATCAGCAGCGACTCCAGGCCCCGCTGGAGCCTCCCCAGCGCCAGGGCGATGCAGCTGGCTTCGCCGGCATCGACGCCTGGGTTGAGCGGCTGGTAGGCCTCAGTTCCGCCCGGTTCACTGAGGCGCAGCCAGCCCTCGACCAGGGCCGCGGCGAGATCCTCCTGCCCGTCAAAGAGCGCAAGGTCTGGCTCCGGCCCCGTGATCCGAAGTTCCGCCGCAACGGCCGGCGTGATCAGGACCTGCCCGAACACATCGCGCAGCAAGCCGAGCCGCCTGATTCGGGAGAGCCCGATGAGCGGGCCGGCATCGGCGATCACCGCTGGGATCAAGTCCGAATGGCTGGGGCGTTGAGCCCGAGCCAACGCCGGGCGGCTTCGAGATCGGAGCCGGCGTCGGCCGGATCGCTGGAGCTGAGTGGAATCCTTAGGCTGGAGAGGAGTTCGAGAAAGTGCGGCAA
>NZ_JAGQBG010000128.1 GCF_024345515.1 Cyanobium sp. N5-Cardenillas | reverse complement strand
GTGCGGTAGAGGTTGAAGTGGCTGATCACCGGCGGAGCGCTGGTGAGTTCCGCAGAAGCGAATTCCGACACCTGAACCAGCTTGTTGTCCTTGCTGCGCACGTAGTAACTGAGCACATCCTCGAGGGAACTGCGGTTCTCGGAGGCCGCCTGGACGTAGATGTTCCGGACCTGGCCGCTCTCATAGGTGAGGCCCGAATAGTTGCTGCCCGCCAGCACGGCGATCGTCTGCATCGCCTGCTGGAAGTCGACGTTGAGGGCCCCGAGAATCGAGCGGTCGATCTTCAGCCCGAAGGCCGGGGCGCTGGGGATGAACTGGGTGTAGAGGGTGGAAAAGCCACCGCTGGCCGTGCCCGCCTGGATCAGTTGCTTGGCCTGATCATTGAGCTCGTTGAAGCTGAAGGCCCCGTTGCTGAGGTCGTTGAACTGGAAATAGAAGCCACCCTGGGCGGAGAAGCCCGGGATCGCCGGCGGCTGGGCCGCCACCGCCATGCCGGAGCTGATCTGGCTGAGCTTGGCGTTGAGCCGGTTGACGATCGCCGGCGCCTTCTGGTCGGCACCGCTGCGCTCCTCGAGCGGCTTGAAGCCGAAGAAGAACACCCCCTGATCAGGACTGGCGCCGTTGAAGCCGTAGCCACTCACCACCGAACCGGCGATGATCTCCTCTTCTGCATTGAGCACCTTGGCCACCTCCAGGCCTGTGGCCTGGGTCTGGCTGAGGGAGGCACCGTTCTGGAGCTGGAAGATGCCCATCCCGTAGCCCTGGTCCTCCTCAGGGATGAAGGCGGAGGGGAGGGCGCTGAAGGCGAACAGGGTGAGGGCGATGCCGCCGCCCAGACCCACCAGGATCCAGCGACGCCGGGCGATCAGGGCCGCCACCATCGCGGCGTAGCCGCGCTCCAGACGGGAGAAGAAGGCGTTGAAGCGGTTGAAGATCCAGACCAGATTGGCTCCGGCCAGCACACCGGCCACCACGCCGACCACGTAGGTGAGGTTGCCGAAGGAGGCGGCGCTGAAACGGCCGAAGGCCAGGCCCACCACCACGCCACCGATGATGCCCACCAGCCGGCCCGGAGGCGCCGACTTCTGGCTCCTCAGCAGCAGGGCCGAGAGCATCGGCGAGAAGGTGAGCGCATTGAAGGCCGAGATGGCGATCGAGAAGGCGATGGTGAGGGCGAACTGCTTGTAGATGATGCCGATGCCCCCGGGATAGAAGGCCACGGGCACGAACACCGCCATCAGCACCAGGGCCGTGGCCACCAGGGCACCGAACAACTCACCCATGCATTCCATGGCGGCCTGGCGGGGGCGCATGCCCTTCTCCAGGTTCTTTTCCACCGCCTCGATCACCACAATGGCGTCATCCACCACTAGGCCGGTGGCCAGCACCAGGCCCAGCAGGGTGAGCTGGTTGATCGAGAAACCGAAGATCTTGACGAAGGCGAAGGTGCCGATCAGGGAGATCGGAATCGCCAGGCTGGGCACCACCGTGGCCCGCCAGTCCTGCAGAAACAGGAACAGGATCAGCAGCACCAGCACGATGGCCAGGCCGAGGGCATCGATCACCCCCTCTACGGCCGATTCAATGAACTGGCCGATGTTGTAGATCTCGAACACCTTGACCCCCGGGGGGACGGTCTGGGTGAACTGGTTCATCACCTGCACCACCTGGTTCGAAACGTCGAGAGCGTTGCTCTCGGGGGTCTGGAAGACCGCCACCGTGATCGACGGGTGGCCTTCGATGCTGACGGCCTGCTGGGCGTAGGTGTTGGTGCCGTAGGTGGCCTCACCCACATCCTTGAGCCGCAGCAGGTTGCCGGCGGGTGTGCGACCGACGATCAGATTGTTGAGCTCCTCGACGGACACCAGGTTGCCGTTGTTCTCCACCAGGATCGGGTAGGCGAACTTCTGGTTCCCCCCAGCTGGCGGTCCCCCCACCAGGCCACCGATCGCCACGGAGTTCTGGCTGCTCACCGCATTGACCACCTGATCGGCGGTGAGGTTATTGGCGGTCAGCTTGTTGGCATCGACAAACAACCAGAAGGCGGGATTGCTACCACCGAGAAGGTTGACGGTGGCCACGCCCGGCACCCGTTCCAGCTGAAAATAAAGGTTCTGATAAATCAGACCGTTGAGATAGGAGGCATCGAACTGACCCTCCGTTGACGTGACCTGATAGGCCAGCAGGATCGACGGGGTGCTCTGCATCACCGAAACCCCGGTGGCCTGCACCTGCTGGGGCAGCTGGGGCATCGCCAGGGAAACGCGGTTCTGCACGTTCACCTGGTCGATGTTGATGTCAGTCCCTTCGTTGAAGAAGACCTGAATCGTGCTCGTCCCAGACATGTTGCTGGTCGAGGAGATGTAATTGGCCCCTGGAACCCCGTTGATCTGCTGCTCGATCGGGTTGGTCACCGCCTGCTCGGTGACCAGGGAATTGGCACCTCCATAGTTGGAGGTCACCTGGATCAGGGGTGGGGCGATGTTGGGAAGATTCTCGATCGACAGCGTGGGGATGGCGATCAGACCCACCAGCACGATCAGGATGCTGCAGACGGTGGTCAGGACCGGCCGCTTGATGAAGTTATCGGAAAACGACATCGGTTCGCTCAGCTCGCCGCCGGGGCCGGGGCCGGCGCCCGCCGCACCGGCATGCCGGAGCGCAGCAGGGCCGTGTTGCTCACCACCACCTCATCCCCCTTGGCCAGGCCGGAGAGCACGGGATAGGCGTTGTTCTGCAACTTGCCGAGCGTCACCGCGGTCTGCACCACCACGGGCGTGGTGCCTGGAAGTTTCTCCAGCTGCTGCTTCTGGGCCGGCAGCAGCTGGTCCGAGGCCTTGATCTGGGGCAGGATCGTGGCCAGGGGCAACACCTTGTACACGAAGGGTTGCTGGGCCTGCATCATCACAGCCTCCACCGGCACCGCCAGCTGGTCGCTGGTGCCGGTGATGATGCGGTTGCGCACGTACTGGCCCGTCTTGAGCACCCCGGTGAGATTGGGGAACTCCGCCTTCACCAGCACCGTGTTGGGCTGGGTGGAGGAGCCCTCCTGGCTGGCGGTGGCGAAATAGGGGGAGACGAACACCACCCGGCCCATGCCTTTCACCGGTGGGTTGCTCTGGCTCTCCACCTGCACCGGCTGGCCGATCTTCACCTGGCTGGACTGGGTGGCCGGCACATCCATCAGGGTCCAGAGGGAGCTGTTGTTGACGATTCCGGTGATCGCCTGGCCCTGGCGCACGTAATCCCCGAGTTTCACCGAATCGAGGTTGCCGATCTCGCCGTCAATGGGGGCGGTGACGAACTTGTAGCCTAGGGTGGCCGCACTGGAGCGGGCCTGGTCGCGGCTCTGGATCGCCTGGGTGATGTAGAAATCACGATCCTTGGTTGACACCGCCCCCTGCTCGTTGAGGAAGACGTAGCGCTCGGCGTTGACGCGATCCTTGATGGCCTCGGCCCGGTCGGAATCGAGCGTGGCCGATTCCTGCACGTTGTCGAGCACCAGGATCGGCTGGCCCGCCTTCACCCGTTGGCCCTCCCTGGCCAGGATGCGCACCACCCGGCCATCGGACTCGGGCCGCATCACCACGTTGGAGGTGGACTCGATGACGCTGATCGTCTCGATGCCTGGGGTGAAGCGGAACTCCCCCACCGTCACCGTCTGCACCACCAGGGGCTGGCGGGCCTCGGGCTTAGGGGCGCCGCAGGCTGCGAGCAGCAGCGCCAGAGGAAGGAGAGTGGGGAAGGCCTGCCTGCGCACCGGACCGGTTCATACCTGTGCAACGTACCGGAAAAGCCCCCTTCGCCCCACTGGGCCGGCGCGGCTTGCGGCCCCTCAGGCGTGGGGCCCTGGCCCGCCACGGCGGCTGTGGCGCCGGTGGTAGTCGGGCTCCGGGTTGGACTCCTGCAGCTGGCGCACCGCCTCCACCGCCATGCCGGCCACCACGCCGAAGCCTCCGAACACCACCGTGCTCCAGAACAGGGCCTGGGGAGTGATCCTCAGGGGAGTATTCACCACGAGGGCCCGCAGGAACTGGGCGATGGCCAACCCCACCAGACCCGTCATCATGCCTGCGCAGAGCACACGCCGGCCACTGATGGGTGGGCAGGGGGCCGGCATCAGGACGCTCCGTCCGCCGGGGCCTCAGCCGCCGCCGGAGGCGAAGCCCCGGTGAGCTGTTTCACCACGACGTAGAACACCGGCACCACGAACAGGGACAGCACGGTGGCCACGGCCAGGCCACCGAACACCACCGTACCCAGGGAAGCCTGGCTGCGGGCACCGGCACCGCTGGCAAACACCAGGGGCAGAAAGCCGAACAGGGAGGAGATGGCCGTCATCAGGATCGGCCGGAAGCGGGACTGGGCCGAGGCCCTCGCGGCTTCCAGCGCGGATTCACCCTCCTGCATGCGCTGGTTGGCGAGATCGACGATGAGGATGCCGTTCTTGGCCGCCAGACCGATCAGCATCACCAGGCCCACCTGGGCATAAATGTTGAGCACCTCACCCCGCAGGGCCAGGAACGCCAGGGCCCCGAGCATGGCCGTCGGCACGGTCATCAGGATGATCAACGGATCGCTGTAGCTCTCGTACTGGGCCGAGAGCACCAGGTAGACGGTGAGGATGCCGAGGGCGAAGATCACGATCGCCAGGGCCCCTGCCGCCACCTCCTCCCGGGAGATGCCGGTCCAGTCGTAGCCGACGCCGGTGGTGGAGAGGTTGTTGAAGAGGTCCTGGATGTCCTTGATCGCCTGGCCGGAGCTCCGGCCCGGCAGCGCCGAACCCTCCACCTTGATGGAGCGGAACAGGTTGAAGCGGGGAATCACCGACGGACCCGTGGTCGACTCCACCGTGATGAATTCTGACAGGGGGATCTGTTCACCGCTGGCGTTGGGCACGTACAGGGACTTCAGCTGATCCGGATTGGCGCGGTAGCGCTCATCGGCCTGGACGAAGATGCGGCGTACCCGGCCGGCATCGAAGGTGTCGTTCACATAGAAGGAGCCGATGTTGAAGCTGAACGTCTGCATCGCCGTGCCGTAGTCGACCCCGAGGGCCGCCATGCGATCCCGGTCGACGAAGATCTGCAGCTGGGGGGCCTCGGGGGAGAACTGGGTGAACACCCGATCGAACAGACCGCTCTGGTTGGCCTTGCCGACCAGCTGGGTGGCCGCCGCGAAGAAATCGGCAGGGGAGAGCGCACCCCCACTGCGGTTGAGCATCTGCATCTCGAAGCCCGCCCCGGTGCCGTAGCCGGGGATGGCGGGGGGTTCGATGACGATGATGCGGGCCTCCTGGATCACCGAGAGCTTACGGTTCAGCCGCTGGGTGATCGCCGCCACCGACTGCTCATCGGAGGTGCGCTCGTCCCAGTTGCGGGTGCCGAAGAAGAACAGACCCCGGTTGGGGGCATTGCCATCGAGGCTGGCGCCGCTGAACACCGCCGCCGAGGTGATGTCCTTTTCGCTGCGCAGAATTTCCGCCACCCGCTGATTGATGCGGCGGGTGTTCTCCAGAGAAGCCCCGTCGGGGGCCTGGACGAAGCCGATGGCATAGCCCTGATCCTCCACCGGCACGAAACCCGTGGGGATGGAGGTGAAGGCGAAGGCGGTGAGCACGATGCCTCCGGCCAGGAAGGCCATGATCAGCCGGCGCCGGCCCAGCACCCAGCCCAGGCCGGCTTGGTAGCGCCGCTCCACACCGGCATAGATGACGTTGAAGCGACGGAAAATGAACGGAGCCCCCCAACCCAGCGCCCCACCGATCAGCGTGTAGATCAGCACCTCGAGGGGACTGTTGACCCCCGCCAGCAACAGCGCCGAAACGGCGCCACCGATCGCGAATGGCAGCCGCAGGGGAAATCCAGTGAGCAGCAGCAGGCCAAAGCCGATCCCCGTGGCCAGCGCCAGCATGCCCAGGGCCACCAAGGTGCCGCCACCGCTGGCCAGCAGCCCGTAAACGAAACCGATGAACACCCCGGAGATCGCGTAGGTGCGGCGGCTGGGCGGTTCACTCTCCCTGGCCAGCAGCAGGGCCGAGAGCATCGGCGAGAAGGTGAGGGCGTTGAAGGTGGAGATCAGGATCGAGAAGATGATCGTGGCGGCGAACTGTTTGTAGATCGTCCCGGTGGCTCCGGGGAAGAACAGCACCGGCACGAACACCGCAAACAGCACCAGGGAGGTGGCGATCACCGCGCCGAACAGCTCGTCCATGGTGGACTTGGCGCTCTCCAGGGCGCTGAGGCCGGAGCCCTTCTTGGTGGAGGTGTCCTCGATGATGGTGATGGCGTCATCCACCACCAGCCCCGCCGCCAGCACCAGGCCGAACAGGGTGAGCTGGTTGAGGGTGAAGCCGAAGGCCTGCACGAACAGGAAGGTGCCCACCAGGGCCACCGGAATGGCGATGGCCGGCACCAGGGTGGCCTTCCAGTTCTGCAGAAACAGGAACAGGATCAGCACCACCAGCACCACCGCCTCCCGCAGGGCGGTGGTGACGCCGTCGATCGAGGCTTCGACAAATTCGGTGTTGTCGTAGATCTTCTGGATCGTCATGCCCACCGGCATCGTCTCGGCAAACTCTTTGATCACCTCCTCCACACCACTGGAGACATCGAGGGCATTGCTGCCGGTGAGCTGGTAAATCGCCATGCCCACCGAAGGGACACCGCGCAGGTCGGAGGCCTCGATGTCGAAGGATTCACCCCCCAGCGTCACCCGGCCCACGTCCCGCAGCCGCACCAGGCCACCGTCGCCGGTGGAGCGCAGGATCATCGAGCCGAATTCCTCCGTGGTCCGCAGCCGTCCCTGCAGCTGCACCGTCAGGGTGAACTGCTGGCCCTCGGGGGAGGGAGCACCACCGATCCGTCCCACGGGCACCAGACGGTTCTGGCTGCGCAGGGCCTGCACCACATCGGCGGCCGAGAGCTTGTTGGCCGCCAGCCGATCCGGATCGAGCCAGAGGCGGAAGGCCAGCTGGCGGTTGCCGAAATAGGTGAGTTCACCCACACCGGGCACGCGCCGGACCGCATCGGTGAGGTTCTGATCCAGGAGGCCACTGATGGTCTCAAGGCTGTATTGATTTTTCGGATCTTCGCTTGTGAAGTTATAAACGAGAAGAATGGAGTTCGAGGCCTTGTTGACCGTGATGCCCGATTGGCGCACCTCCTCCGGCAGGCTGGGCTGGGCCAGGGAGACCCGGTTCTGGACGTTCACCTGGTTGATGTCGCCGTCGCTGCCGCTGGCGAAGGTGACGGAGATGGCGCTGGAGCCGTCGGCCGCGCTGGTGGAGGTGATGAACTCCATGTTCTGCACCCCGTTGATCTGCTGCTCGAGCACGCTGGTTACGCCCTGCTCGACGCTGACCGCATCGGCTCCCACATAACGGGAGGTGACCCTCACCGTCGGCGGGGCGATGTCCGGCAGGTTCTCGATCGGCAGCAGCGGAATCGCGATCAGGCCACCGATCACGATCAGCAGGCTGCACACCGTGGTGAGCACCGGCCTGAGGATGAACGTGTTCGAAGGGGACATCAGGCTGGGCTCAGTTGACCTTGACGGGCGCGCCGTTGCGGAGGTTGATCAGGTTGGTGGTGATCACACGGGCGCCCGGCTGGAGGCCCTTGAGCACCGGATAGCGGTTGTTCTGCAGGGGGCCGAGCTGCACCGGAGTCTGGAGGGCGAAGCTGGTGCCGGCGGGGAGCTTGCGGGCCACCGCCAGGTCGGTGCGGCCGGGGCGCCGCTCCAGATCGGCCAGGCTGCCCACCTCGTAGACGAAGCTCTGGCCGGAGATCTGGGTGACGGCCGCGAAGGGGACCGACAGCTCCTGGCGACTGTCGAGCACCAGGCGGGTGCGGGTGCGCAACCCGGTGCGCAGCACCCCGCCGGGATTGGCGAACTCGGCCTTGGCTAGCAGGGACTGGGTGCCGGCCACCACCCCGGGATCGAGGGAGCTGACCACGCTCTGGGCCATGGGCTTGTTGGTGGCGGGATCCATCAGGATCACCGGCTGACCCACCCGCAGGCGATTGGAGAAGACGGCCGGCACGTCCACCCGGGCCATCAACCGGTCGTTGCGGATGATCGAGGTGAACGGATCGCCGGCGGAGATCACATCACCCAGCTTCACCTGCACATCCCCGACAACACCGGAGATCGGTGCCTTCAGATCACGGAAGGCCAGATCCGCCCGACGCGCCACCAGATCCTGCCTGGAGGAGAGGTAACGCTGCCGGAACTCATCGCGCTGGAAGGCGCTGGCGGCCCCCTGGCGCACCAGGTATTCGTAGCGCTCGTAGTTGAGCTTGTTGGTCTCCACCTCCGCCACCAAGCGAGCCACGTCGGCCTGGGCCTGGGCCTGGTCGAGCACCAGCAGAATCTGACCCTGGTTCACCTTGTCCCCCTGGCGGACCAGCAGGCGCTGGATGCGGCCGCCGGCCTGGGCCGCCAGGCGCACCTCTTCGATGGCCTCCAAGGTGCTGACGGTGTCGACGTTGTCGGTGAAGGGCGCCAGGGTGGCCGCTTCGGCCCGCACCGAAAGGGGTGGCCTGGCGGCGGGAGCCTCCGACTGGCAACCCGCCAGCAAGGAAAGGGCCACCAGAGGTCCGCCAAGCAGAAGAGCCCTAACGGCCTTGGAGGAACGGCAACGCTGGCGGGGGAGGCGATGGGTCGGGCTCTGTCGCAGCCCTGATGGAGTTATGCGCACCGAACCTTCAACGCGAACCCTTCAGCCAGGCGAATGCTAGGGCATGGGAGAAAAATCCCGGGGCTGAAGCCGACGTGACGGCGACCCCTGATCCATGGACGCCTTCAATACCACACTGGAGTCTCCGAAAGCGCCCCCTGCGTATCACCCATGGGCCCGGGCCGCAACTGGCCCTGCAACAGCTGTGGCGG
>NZ_JAGQBG010000127.1 GCF_024345515.1 Cyanobium sp. N5-Cardenillas | reverse complement strand
CATCACCGCTGGCCAGGAGCGCATCCAGCTGCGCCGGCTCCAGCAGCAGCACCTCCATGTCCTCGTCGTCGTCGCCAGGGGGGCGATCCTGCAGCAGGGTGAGATCGCGGGCCAGGAAGAGGTGGATCACCTCATCGGAGTAGCCGGGGCAGGGGTGCATGGCCCCCAGGGGATCCCAGCGAATGGCGCTGTAGCCGGTTTCCTCCTCCAGCTCCCGTCGCATCGAGCCCAGGGGCTCCTCCCCCTCCTCCAGGGTTCCGGCCGGGAACTCCAGCAGCCGGCCGGCCACGGCGAAGCGGTACTGGCGCAGGATCACCACCCGGCCGTCCTCGAGCACCGGCACCGCCAGGGAGGCGCCCGGATGGCGGATCACGCCGTAGGTGCCCTCGATCCCGATCGGCAGCACCACCCGGTTGAGCTCGAAACGCACCTTGCGGGCCTGCAGGGCAGCGGTGGTTTCCAGATGGATGCTGGGCTCGGGGGGCGGCAGGGGAGCCATGGGGCGGGCCGTTCGGGCCCCCAGTGTGACGGGCGGGAGCCAGGGGTCGCGGTTCAGGGGCCCTCGGGCCAGCCCGGTCCACCGGCCAGGGCCAGGGGCGGCGGCTCCCCGGGCCGCTCCGGCAGAGCCGCCAGGGCCTCGGCGACCGAGGCGGCGGGGCCGGCCGCCGCTGCGGGCAGGCGCTGCTCGGGATCGATCGCCGCCAGCGGCGCCAGCACGAAGGCCCGCTCCCCCAGGCGCGGATGGGGCAGCACCAGCTCCGGACTGCGGCAGGTGCGGTCCCCGCACCAGAGCAGGTCGAGATCGAGACGGCGGGGTCCCCAGCGCTCGCGGCGCTCCCGGCCGAACGCCGCCTCCAGCCACAGCAGACGCGCCAGCAGCCGTGTGGGATCAGGCCAGCGGTCCGCCGGCACCGACGCCGCAGCGAACCGTGCCAGCAGGACGGCATTGAGATAGGGCGGCTGTCCCGACGGCCCCCCCACCGGCTGGGTGCGGAACCGGGGCGACCAGCTCAGCTGCAGCCGCACTCCGGCCCAGGCCTCCAGCTCCGCCGCCAGCAGAGGCCGCACGGCCGTGAAGGTGGCGACTGGGTCGCCGAGATTGGCGCCGAGGGCGATGGCCAGGCTGGCGCGGCGGGGATCGGCAGGGGGGTTGAACATCGACCGTCGCCCTCGGGCCTCTCCCATCAGCACCCTTCCGGGCCGGTGGGAGCCATCTTCGCCAACGTCCGCGGACACGCTCCCGAACGCGTCCCGCGCAGGCGAAGGGCCCATGAAGGCCCTCCGGCAATCCACCCGGAGAGCTGGTCGGTAGATCAGGCGTCCGCCACCTCTGCCGCAATGTCCTTGCCCCTGTCCGCTCTGCTGCTCACCCTCGCCAACCCCCTGCCCAGCGGCCTGCCAGGCCCCGTCTCCTTCAGCGCACCGCCCCAGGTGGGCAGTGAAGGGCCGTGGATGGCCCAGAAGCAGGCCGGGGCCCTCGCCCCTTCACTGCAGGGCAGACCCGTGGTGGTGGACATCTATGCCAGCTGGTGCCCCGCCTGCCGCACGATCGCTCCGACGTTGCGCTCCCTCCAGCAAAGCAAGGCCGGCAAAGCCACCTTCGTGACCTTCGACGTGTCCGATGCCGCCACCCTCAAGGCCTCCCGTGAACGGGCCAGGACGCTCGGGCTCAGCGCCTTCCTTGAGGCCAACCGCAGCCAGACCTCCCTGGTGGCGGTCCTCGACCCCCGCAGCGGCACCACCGTTCAGACCTTCCGGGCCAGCACGGATGCGGGCGCCTACGCCGCCGCCATCGGCAAGGCCCAAGCGATGATCCGGCCATGATCCGCTCCCCCCTGGGCCGCAACGGACCTGCGGTTCTGGTGCTCCTGGCCGCGGCGTCCGTGGCGGCGGGGCTGGCGGCACACAGCCTGCCGCGGATCGGCGCCCAGCTGGATCAGGCGATCCTGGCCGTGTCCCAGGCCTACGCCGAACGGTTCGAGGCCTGGCGAGCGCCCCCACCGCTGGTGGTGCCGCTGGCGGCGTTCGCCGGTGGGCTGCTGGCCAGCGTGTCCCCTTGCGTGCTGGCCATGCTGCCGTTGAACCTCGGCTACATCGGCACCCTCGGGCCGCTCAGCCGACGCCAGGCCCTCGTCAGGGTGGCCGGCTTCGTGGCCGGTACCGTCCTGGTGCTGAGTCTGTTCGGCCTCGTCGCCTCCTTCGCCTCGGCCGTGGTGGTGGACCACCGCGGCCCGGTGCACCTCGGGGTGGGACTGGTGATCCTGTTGATGGGCCTCCATCTGGGGGGATGGCTGCCGCTGCGCCTGCCCCGCCTGCCCGCCCTGCCCCCATCCGGCGGACCGTTCCTCGTGGGGATGGGCTTCGCCCTGGTGAGCTCCCCCTGTGCCAGTCCGGTGCTGTTCTCGGTGCTGGCCGCTGCCGCCGGCACCGGTTCCGGGCTGCTGTCGGTGGTCACCATGGTGAGCTACGCCCTGGGGTACACGGCGCTCATCGCGGCCACCAGCCTCTGGGCGGGTCTCATGGGCGCCTCCCGGGGGCTGCTGCGCCATGGCGCCACCCTCACCCGCCTGAGCGCACTGATTCTGCTGGCAGCGGGGGGGTTCTATGTGCTTCAGGGTCTGATCTGGAGCTGGCGGAACGGGTAGACGGAGCCGGCCAGGGCCCCCGCCGCCACCCGGTCGGCGAGACTGGCCAACCCACCCAGCCACTGCCCCATGGTCGTCAGCGGGTCCCCTGCCGCGCCCGCCGGTGCCGCGCCCACCGGCAGCTTTCCGCTGGCCGCCATCACCGGCCACGGCACCCTCAAGCTGGCCCTGTTGCTGGCGGCGGTGGATCCCGGCCTGGGCGGCGTGGTGATCGCCGGCGGACGGGGCACCGGCAAGTCGGTGCTGGCCCGGGGTCTCCATGCCCTGCTGCCCCCGATCGACGTCATCGACCTGGCCGATGGTCCGGGGCTGCGACAGGCCGATCCCAGCCGGCCGGATGAATGGGACGCGGCCACCCGGCGGCGCATCACCGAACTGGGCGGCGATGCCAGCGGCACCGACCCGGCCGCCTTGCTGCCCACCCGGGTGATCCCGGCGCCGTTCATCCAGGTGCCCCTGGGCGTCACCGAAGACCGGCTGATCGGCTCAGTGGACGTGGCCGCCTCCCTGAATGCGGGCGCCCCAGTGTTCCAGCCAGGGCTGCTGGCGGAGGCCCACCGGGGCGTGCTCTACGTCGACGAGCTCAACCTGCTCGACGACGGCATCACCAACCTGCTGCTGGCGGCGGTGGGCTCCGGCGAGAACCGCATCGAGCGGGAGGGGCTGAGCCTTGCCCACCCCTGCCGCTGCCTGCTGATCGCCACCTACAACCCGGAGGAGGGGGCGGTGCGCGACCACCTGCTGGATCGCTTCGCCATCGCCCTGTCGGCCAACCAGCTGCTCCACACCGACCAGCGGGTGGCGATCACCCGCTCGGCCCTCGACCACGGCGCCTCCAGCACCGCCTTCGGCGCCCGTTGGCAGGAGGAGACCGAGGCCCTGGCCACCCAGCTGCTGCTGGCCCGCCAGTGGTTGCCGGATGTGGCCATCGACCGCGAGCAGATCCGCTACCTGGTCACCGAAGCCATCCGCGGCGGCGTCGAGGGGCACCGGGCCGAGCTCTACGCGGTGCGGGTGGCCCGGGCCCATGCGGCCCTCTCCGGCCGCGACCGGGTGGAGGCGGACGATCTGCAGGTGGCGGTGCGGCTGGTGATCGCCCCGCGGGCCCTGCAGCTGCCGCCCCCGGATCCCGACCAGCCCATGGAGCCCCCGCCGCCGCCACCACCGCCCCAGGGGGAGCAGCCCCCCGAGGAACCGGAGCCGCCGGAGCAGGAGCCGGAGAGCGACGAACCGGACGAGCCGGACAACGACCAGGACGACAGCCCGGAGGACCAGGCCCCGCCGCAGATCCCGGAGGAATTCCTGCTCGATCCGGAGGCCACCGCCATCGACCCCGACCTGCTGGTGTTCGCCTCGGCGAAGGCCAAGAGCGGCGGCAGCGGCAGCCGGGCCATGGTGTTCAGCGACAGCCGTGGCCGCTACGTGAAGCCGATGCTGCCCCGGGGGCCCGTGCGCCGCATCGCCATCGACGCCACCCTGCGGGCCGCCGCGCCCTACCAGAAGGCCCGCCGCGCCCGGGAACCCCACCGCCGGGTGATCGTGGAGGAGGGGGACCTGCGGGCCAAGCAGCTGCAGCGCAAGGCCGGCGCCCTGGTGATCTTCCTGGTGGATGCCAGCGGCTCGATGGCCCTGAACCGCATGCAGAGCGCCAAGGGGGCCGTGATCCGTCTGCTCACCGAGGCCTACGAGAACCGCGACGAGGTGGCCCTGATCACCTTCCGCGGCGAGCAGGCCGACGTGCTGCTGCCGCCCACCCGCTCGATCACCGCCGCCCGTCGGCGGCTGGAGTCGATGCCCTGCGGCGGCGGCTCACCCCTGGCCCACGGCCTCGCCCAGGCGGCCCGGGTGGGGGCGAACGCCCTGGCCACCGGTGACCTGGGCCAGGTGGTGGTGGTGGCCATCACCGACGGTCGCGGCAATGTGCCCCTCAGCCGCTCCCTGGGGCAACCGGCGCTGGAGGGGGAGGAACCGGTGGATCTCAAGGAGGAGTTGCGGCAGGTGGCCGGCCGCTACCGCAGCCTGGGGCTGCGGCTGCTGGTGATCGACACCGAGCGCAAGTTCATCGGCAGCGGCATGGGCAAGGAGCTGGCCGAAGCGGCCGGGGGCCGTTACGTGCAGCTGCCCAAGGCGAGCGACCAGGCCATCGCCGCCATCGCCCTGGAGGCGATCAACGGTTTCTGACGGTGGGAGCCAGCCGGTCCTGGGCGGCCTGGCGGGCGGCCTTCGCCTCCTGCTGGCGGGCGTCCTGGAGGGCCTTCCGATCACGGGCCGCGTCCACCTCGGCCGGATAGAGCTCCTCGAAGAATTTGCCCAGGCCGATCGAGACGCTGCGGATGCCGTCGAGGAACTTCGGATCACCGGTGAGCTTGCTCACGTCGCCGCCGACGGCCGACCAGCGGTCGGTGAGCTGCTTGGCGTTGGTGAGGGTGGCCTGGAGGTCGGCCACGGTCTTCGGGTTGTCGAGCGCCGCCGCCAGGTTGCCGACGTGCTTCGTCGCCCTAGCAGCATCGGCACTGGCGAGGTTGAGGTTGCTCAGGATCGGATCCACCTTGCCCGCCGAGCGGTTCAGCTGTGTGACCAGGACCTGGGCGTCGCGCAGGAACACCTGGCCGCTCTTGGTGAGCAGCTCGGTCTCCTTGGCGGTCTTGGAAAAGGCGGCGGTGGCCGCCACCATCTGCTGCACGAGTTGCTCCTTCTCAGCCTCGTTGAGCAGACCCTGCACCGACTCCGTGACGGTGTCGAAGCTGGCCGCCGCGATACCGGTCACCTGGCCGCCGTTGCACACCATGCGGGTGTTGTTACAGGCCCGGTCCCTCGGTCCCGGCAGGCTGGCCGGCAGGGGTCCGCCTCCGGCCAGGAGGGACACCTGGGCATCTCCCCCCAGCAGGGAGGCGGCGCCGACACGGGCCACCAGGGGCCGGGCCAGGCGCAGGCGCGGGTTGGTGATTTCCAGATCAGCCACCACGGCCGCATCGGTGACCGTGACCTTGCGCACGTTGCCGACCAGCACCCCCCGGAAGGTGACAGGGGAACGGACGGCCAGACCGGCGGCATCGGCGAAGCTGGCCCGGATCGTCCAGGTGTTGCCCGTCAGGGAGACACCGCGCAACCAGAGCCACAGACCCATGCCACTGGCCACCGCGGCAAGCAGGGAAAATCCAACCAGGGCTTCACGGACACTCCGGCGCATGGGCTCAGTTCTCGGCCGGCTGCATCGGTCCGTGCAGACTACCGCTCCGAAACTGCACCACATAGGGATTGGTGCTGATGCGGAAGTCCTCGACCGCGCCGATCCAGCGGAAGCGTCCGTCGTAGAGGAGGGCCACCCGCTCAGCACAGCGGTCGATGGTGCTCATCACGTGGCTCACCACCAGGGTGGAGGCATGGACGATGCGGGAGGTGCGCACGATCAGGTCCTCGATGCGGGTGCAGGCCACCGGGTCGAGGCCGGCCGTGGGTTCATCGAACAACAGCAGGGGGGTGCGGGCCGACGCCAGGGTGGGGTCATCGATCAGGGCGCGGGCGAAGCTCACCCGCTTCTGCATGCCGCCGCTCAGCTCACCGGGCATGCGATCGGCGATGCCCGCCAGCCCCACGGCCTGCAGGGCCTGGTCCACCCGTTCAGCGATCTCCTTCTCACCCAGGCGGCTGAAGCGATAAAGCAGGAAGCCCACGTTCTCCCGCACGGAGAGCGAGGCCAGAAGGGCAGGGTTCTGGAACACCAGGCGCACGTCGGGGGGGTGGCGCTGATCCAGGCGCAGGTAGCTCTGGGGCTCACCGTGGATCCGCAGCTGCCCGTCGGTGGGCAGCTGCAGCCCCGCCAACAGCCGCAGCAGGGTGGATTTTCCCGAGCCCGACGGCCCCACCACCACGAGCCGCTCGCCCGGCAGGAGGCTGAGGTCGACCCGATCGAGACCCAGGGTTTCACCCCAGCGCATGCTGAGGTTCTCCAGCTGCGCCACCGGCGGGGTGGACGGGGGAGCGTTCAGCGCCAGTTGACGGAGGGCCAAGGAACCACGGCAAGGGGACCGCTGGGGCCCGGCTCCCATCCTGCCTGTTCAGGACGGGCTTTTCATCCGTACAGTTCGGTTGGTCTGTGCCGCGTCGCCACGCCCTGCCCTTGACGCTTCGAGGCCCCGCTGCGAACGCCCGGCGGCGCCGAGTCGCCGCCCGACCCGGGCGCCCCCGCTGGGTGGGCCGCGGCGATCTGCGCCAGCAGGACCTGATGAGCCGCTCACGGCGGGCGGCCCGCTGGCTGCAGCCCGGACTGGTGGTGAAGCGCTGGATGATCACCTCGGGCTTCGGCCTGGTGATCGCCCTGCTGGGGGCCGCCGTGTGGGCCGACCTGCAGCCGATCTACTGGACCCTGGAGACGATCCGCTGGGGCCTCAATCGGCTCACCCAGGTGATGCCGCGGGGGATCACCGGCCCGCTGGTGCTGCTGATCGGCGCCGCCATGGTCTGGCTGGGCCAGAGCCGCAGCTTCGGCGCCATCCAGCAGGCCCTGGCTCCGGAGAAGGACACCCTGCTGGTGGATGCCCTGCTGGCCCAGCGACGGCTGAACCGCGGCCCCAACATCGTGGCGATCGGTGGCGGCACGGGTCTGGCCACCCTGCTGAGCGGCCTGAAGCGCTATAGCAGCAACCTCACCGCCATCGTCACGGTGGCCGACGACGGGGGCAGCAGCGGCGTGCTGCGACGGGAGCTGGGCGTGCAGCCCCCCGGCGACATCCGCAACTGCCTGGCGGCCCTCGCACGGGAGGAGCCCCTGCTCACCCGGCTGTTCCAGTACCGCTTCAAGGCCGGCAGCGGCCTGGAGGGCCACAGCTTCGGCAACCTGTTCCTCAGCGCCCTGACCGCGATCACCGGCAGCCTGGAATCGGCGATCATCGCCAGCAGCCGGGTGCTGGCGGTGCAGGGCCAGGTGGTGCCGGCCACCAACGCCGACGTGCGCCTCTGGGCCGAGCTGGAGAACGGGGAGCGCATCGAAGGCGAATCCCAGATCGGCCATGCCCCCTGCCCGATCGTGCGCCTCGGCTGCACACCGGAGCGGCCGCCTGCCCTGCCGCGGGCCCTGGAGGCCATCGCCAATGCCGACCTGATCGTGCTGGGTCCCGGCAGCCTCTACACCTCCCTGCTGCCCAACCTGCTGGTGCCCGAACTGGTGAGCGCCATCAGCGCCAGCAAGGCACCCCGCCTCTACATCTGCAATCTGATGACCCAGCCCGGCGAGACGGACGGCCTCGATGTGGGTGGCCACCTGCGGGCGATCGAGGCCCAGTTGGCGAGCCTGGGGGTGGAGCAGCGCCTCTTCGGCGCCGTGCTGGCCCAGGAGGAACTGGCCGATTCCAGCCTCGTGGACCTTTACAAGCTGCGGGGGGCCGAACCCGTCACCTGCGAAGCCTCCATCCTCAAGGAGCAGGGCTATGAGGTGATCCTGGCGCCGCTGCAGGGAGCCCGGCCCAGCGCCACGCTGCGCCATGAACCGCGCAGCGTGGCCAAGGAGGTGATTCGGTTTTTCCGGAAGCACCGGAGGGATTAAATGTTGAGTCCCACCAAGTTGTTAAGCTGTCAATTGAGTGTGGTCCCCTGTTGGCATGGATGACAGGCATCAGGAGGGCACGATTCGTTCGTCGGAAAACCGTTGCGGGCTTGCACTGCAAGCGGGGATCAGCGCGTGCAGTGCTTCAAAGTGGCTGTCCTGCTGCCTTTGAAGGCACGGACAGCTAGAACCATAACCATCCACCTGGCCCCCAATCAGACCATGCAAAACCCTCTGAACAAGCACCCGCGCTGGTGACGCTCTAGAAGCCAATCTAAAGAGCAAGTGTCTTAAGCCCATCAATGAAAAACGACCGTCACAATCAACCTCGCGAAGGGAAAGAGCTCTATGAAACACTAATGTTCATGAAGCCCAAGAAGTGCCCTTATCCTCTCGTCAGAGTAGGAGGCAACAGCGATGGCTCCTATCTCATTCCAGACGATCTATCGGGAGTAGCAGCCTGCTTTTCTCCAGGAGTCAATAACTTCAAAGACTTTGAGGACTTCTTGGCTTTATCTTATGGAATAACATGTCATCTGTGTGATTTCACAAGTGATCCCACCTCTTTCGAAACACCGCTGATTGAGGGCCTTCAGACATTCAGAAAAAAGTGGCTTGACATCGATGGCGGAAGTGAAAGCATTACGCTGGAAGAATGGATAGCCCAGGAGTCTCCAAGCGACAATGACGACCTTCTTCTACAAATGGACATAGAAGGAGCAGAGTACCGAAATCTACTTGCATGTCCAGAAGAGACGCTTAAGCGCTTCCGCATCATTGCGCTTG
>NZ_JAGQBG010000126.1 GCF_024345515.1 Cyanobium sp. N5-Cardenillas | reverse complement strand
TTGGAGGAGGTATTTGGGGCCATTCGGCAGCTCCCTATTAAGCCAGTCCGAGGAGCGTACGCCCCCGGAGAGATGGGTGCGGTCTGAGAATGCTTGTTTCTTGATTCCTTGCGTTGACTGCCTATCGACAGGAAGTTACGCCTCAGAGCTGTCGGGAACAACTCAGTGCTGAGGAACTCATCCATGAAGTGGGCCGTTGAACGACTTGGCGTAGTTGTTCTCTCATGGGTATCAAACTGCGATCCATGCCGTGGTGGAGGCGCCGCTGGCCCGCTGCAGAGCTGACAATTTGAGTCTAGACCCGTTATGGGACCAGATGAATGACGGTGAGTGGTGGAGGCTAATGCCCCCCTACAGCACTGCCACCATGTCCTTGATCTTGCACCGCCTGCTCACTCGGATCGCTAGGCAGAGGGGCCGCTGACATAGGGCCTTTCTGCGCCTCCGGAGGGGATCCGGCTCTGGAATCGCTGGATTGCGTTATGCCAAAAATTGGCACTGGACTAACTGCAGTAGTCGGCGGCGATGAATTCAAGGAGCACAGTGATGTATGTGTCTGGACAGCCAGTTACAGCCTGCAGCTTGCGGATCCGATCACGGATTTCTTCATACGCAGGAGCAATTTCGATGTTCATCTGTTCGTCTGAAGGCTGCCATGAAGTGCTCATCATCTGGGACTTTTGGCGGTTTGCAGCATCGCCGACGTAGGGAGGGAAAGGGCGGTGCATTCCGGGGTGGGGATCAAAGCTTCGATTTTAACTCTACCCATCCCTCAACGTCCGTGACTTATGCAGGATTCTCAGCGGAGTCCTGCTGTCCCCGTGAATGGACCCTGTCATCCAATCCGCTAGGGCGAGAGCAAAATTGGGCTACTTTAGGATGTGAGCATCTAAGCTGTTGAGGGCAAAGCCAATCATGCACAGTTGCTTCAACCGATGTTCTATGGCGGATCGATCCGCTGATCATGGGATACCTGCTTGCCAGGCATCAGAAATGTCGACTATACTACCATTCTGCCGGCCAACTTTGTAAATGGATAGAGCATGGAAGTTGCAAGAAATAGACATGTGCTGATTCGAGCAGCTCTATGTAATGCCGAGGGAGCAGTCTGGCAGGCTCTGTAGATGCAGAGAAGTCTCAGATTCATTCCAGCTCTTGCCGCAATTCAAGCATCAAGGCAAGCAGGTCGGCGAAACGATTCACCAGTGGGTCACGTGCCGCAGACCCGAACGGCTCAAGCTCGATCTCCTTGCCTAGGGCCAGAAGCCTCTCCCGCATCTCAGCGAGCCGGATGCGGCGAGGATCGGGCTCCGGCATCACCATCGACCTGCATCGGCAGCATCAGTTTGTCAGGCTGCTGGAATGGGTCAGCAGCAGGTGGACACTATTCTGATGAGTTGGTGCTTCATCGCCTGCATCCTATGACTTCGAACATGGGCCTCGGGCGAGTGACGGGCCGGGCCTCCTGCTGCTCGGTGAGCACGGTTTGGCATGAACGGCAGACCTGGAGTGGCGGCAGCTTGGAACACCGCTGGTAGCATCACCCGGATGTGTGTAGCAGCGGGTGAGGGTGGCGTGACTTACCACGATGGCGGAGGTCGCGGGACACACTGAGCTCCAGGGCGACCAGAGTGACGGTGAGCAGCAGCGTCGAAATCCCTTCTAAATAGTTTTCTACTATTTGATATTGAAAGTTGATGCGGCTCCCGTATCGCTATCAGCACACTGACACTGAGGTGGTCTGGATTTCCTGGACAGGCCCCATCGTTCACCTCAGAGTCGGGGCACTGCCCTTGAGAGGGGGCTCCCACCGATGAGCAAACGCCACACCCAAAGGCCCAAGTTCAAGACCAGGCTCGCCATGGTGGCGATCAATGACCGCAAGACGATCCAGGTGATCGCCGCCGACGGCGCTGAGCGCCTCATCCAGGCGAGCCTGTGGATAGGGCAGCTCTTGGACGGCTCCAGCGAGTTTCCACGCAGGTGGAGAAACCCCATGCCATTGAGGCAACAGTCCAACGGGCTCGGGGGGAAATCGGCACCGATGGTTTACCACTGAGGTTGTCCCCGCGCCCTCCTGGGGCTCCAGTCAGCACCACCCGCCCCCAACCACTTACCCCTAGCGCGCAATACTGGCGCTGCGGAGTCCATGACCGACCGACTGACCTCAATCCACATGCCCCCGAGCACTTCATCCCTGTGCCCAGCCCAATGAGTGGGGCAATCCTTCCCAAGACTGCCACGTTGAAGAGCGTCGTTCTCGGGGGGAATCACCTCAAGCGCCATCCAAGATCATCCCCAAGTCACAGCGAGCAGCACCGATCCGATCTGGCGCCTACCAGCCCACGCGCTACCTTACGGGAAAGTTCTCTCTCGCAACATGGCTCTCACAGGATCCGATCTCCTCGCCAAAGTCAAAGAGCTTGCCGATGCCTCCAAATCCGATCTGGTGCGAGCCGCCGGCTACTTGAGCACCAAGAAGGACGGTGGTGAACGTCTGAACTTCACCGCCTTCTATGAGGCTCTGCTGGAGGCCAAGGGCTTCAGCCTCGGCGACAGTGGCGGCAAAGGCAAAGGCAGGGGAGGCCGCCGCTTGAGCTACGTCGCCACGGTGCAGGGCAACGGTAACCTCCTGGTAGGCAATGCCTACACCGCCATGCTGGATTTCAGGCCCGGCGATGAGTTCGAGATCAAGCTGGGTCGCAAGCAGATCCGGCTGATTCCTGTCGGCGGGACCGACGAGGAGGAGTAAGGCTGGTTCCTGGGGGGGGGGAGCAGTCGCTTCCGGGTCAACGCAACTGCAGGCGCTAGGGCCCCTCTGAAAAATCTGCACCCTTTTGGGCCAGAGTGATGAAGGCGCTGGACATCCTGCGTTCCGTATCGGACTCTTCGTCCTGTCCCCAGCGGGTGACCCATGCAGATCAGACAGGTGATCAACCTCCATAAGGGCCTTACGGCCCCTGTGGTGCTGGGCCTGATGGCCGTGTTCCACAACGGATCCATGGGCCCATGGATCTACCTGGCCCTGCACGGAATCTACGGGATCCTCTGGTTGTTCAAGGATCGCCTCTATCCCGACCGCCAGTGGGAGCGTGAGGTGGGTCTGCCGATGGCGGTGGCGGTCTTCTTGATGCTGGGCCTCTACTGGCTGGCACCGTTTCTGCTGATCTCTTCTGGCGCCATGCCCCCGGCACCCCTGATCGCGGCGGCGGTGGCCCTCAACATCCTGGGAGTCTTCTTGCACTACGGCAGCGATGCGCAGAAGCACTTCACCCTGCGATACCACCAGGGCCTGATCAGCGAAGGCTTCTTCGCGCGATGCCGTAACACCAATTACCTGGGCGAAATCCTCATTTACCTGTCGTTCGCGTTGCTGGCGATGCACTGGCTTCCCTACGCCGTGCTGGCAGGTTTCATCGTCGGTGTGTTTCTGCCCAATATGCGTCGCAAGGACCAATCGCTCTCCCGCTATCCCGAATTTGCCGCCTACAAGAAGCGCTCAGGACTGCTGCTGCCACGTCTCGGCAGTTGATGAGATGTTGGATCAGCACCAACCGTCGCTCTCACTTCCCCCGAGCACGTAGCCAGTGACGCGAGCACGCGATTCCCTCGACCCTGACCGCAATGGCGTCGATCCCCTGTAGGCCCTGCCCGGACAGGGTGCTGACAGGGCAGTGCGACCCCCCTCTCCCCAGTCCCCACCTCACCCGGACTGGCCGGACAGGGGCGAACACCCCCTCATCAGACAATTGATGGCCCCTCCCCTCTCATACAGCACAAGCATTGAGAGGTGGGCAGAGCCCCCGTGTCCGGGGTGTCCGAGCGGTCCGGTGCAGGAGGGGCAGGAGCAGGGCTACTCGGCGAGCCTTCTGCTGTTGAGGGAGGCCCCCCCCACCCGAGGGCGACTCACCTCCGCCACTCTCGGCTCAACGCTGGTGCCTGAGCTCTATGGCCTACTGCAGATGCTCCGGATCGAGCCTCCGCCTCAGGATGCGTCGGATGCTTCGAAAACCCGTCAGGTCCGTTTGCCCGCCTGAACGGAAGCACCTCCACCACCTGTGATCGCGTCTCTGGCTGTGTCAGGCTTCAACCGCATTGGGCATGAGCGTTACGCCCTCAACGTGGTGCCGACTGATCAGGGTCAGTGGGGCATTGGGGCGGCTACGCATGGGGCGAGGTCCTGGGAAGGACTGTGATACCCCGACCCTGGAGACCTCACACACCTTTGTTAGCTGGACAATCTGGTGGGACGACACAGCTAGCCTGCGGCCTGGCTGGTAGATAGCGGCCATGATGCCAGCACCGCACCCCTCTGGGACCCGATGCTGACGCTTTACTCCTATCCGCCTTTGTTCGGCGTGGCCGACAACAACGGCTACGGCCTCAAGGTGTTCGCCTTTCTGAAACTCGCTGGCGTTCCCTTCCAGCATGAGCACCTCTTCGACGCCTCGACCGCACCCCGCGGCCAGTTGCCTTACATCGATGACGACGGGGTGGCTGTTGGCGACAGCGGCTCGATCCTGGCCCACCTCACGGCCAGCCGGCAGTTGACGATCGATGCGGAGCTGACCGCGACCGAACGGGATGAGAACCTGTTGTTCTCGCGCTTGCTCGATGATCTCTACTGGGTGATGTCCTTCTCGCGCTGGAAGGATGAGCGCTTCTGGCCTGCCTTCCGTGATGCCCTGCTAGCGGAGCACCCCAGTCTCGATGTGGGGTGCCTGGACAAGGCGCGGCAGTACAACTTCCAGCGCTATGCCGCCCAGGGCATTGGTCGCTTCGAGCCCGATGCCGCCTATGCCCGTGGATTGGACGATTTGGCCCTGCTCGCCCGCCGCGTGCCGCAGGAGGGGTTCGTCCACGGTCCTCGGCCCACCAGCGCCGATGCCGCGATCTACGGCTTCCTCGCCAACATAAATTTCTCTCCCATCCCCACCCCCCTGAAGTTGTTCTTGGCAGCCCAACCCAACCTGGTTGGGCATTGTGAAGATATGCACCGGGCTGTTATGGGGCCATCAGCCCAACTTTGACCCTCCCTCAGCCCGTCTGAATGGCCGCCGCTACAACTAAATTTACCTCGATGGGTGATGGCGAGACGCTCGGCTTTCCCGATGGTTGTCAACGGCCTATGATGCATGTCCCCTAGATCGACGCCCCCGCTTTGGCCTACCACCCTTCGGCATGGCCGAGGGCGCTGAGCTCAGCCCCTGGATGGGGTTCGTGAACAGCATCGGCCACCCCTTACTCGGGCCTGACCATCTGCAGTTCCTTTTCCTCGTTGGCTTCTTGAAACTGATGTGACCCCCTAGCCTGAGTCTTACCCGTGCTTGCCTCGGGACTGCTGGGAAGCGTTGTGGCCCAGGTCGTACCGCTAATCAATCCGTGACACAATTCGCCGAGGCCCCTTCTCGCTCAGCCTTGTGCTGTCAAGTCTCCTTGCCTTGGGCAAGTTGCCTGCGGCGACACTGACACGTGCCATCGCGCTTCACGGTTATCTGCTCGGCAGCACAGACGTGGGAGCTGAACCTACGCCGCTGTATGCCTATTTCTTTGGCTTGTTGTTGGGGCAGGGAGAAATGCTTCTATTGGTTACCGCAGGATCACGCTATCTCGTCTCTGCACAGCAGGACAACGGTAGACGTATCTGTTCCGGTATTTGGATCGGAATAGGAGCTGCTTTTGCTTGGTCAGTACTGATTCCCTGACCCCAGATGAGTCTCACGCGAACATCGATATGCAACAAAAGACACATCGAATGGCAAAGATCCGCACAGGCTGATTTTGTTGTTTCAGTACCGTTGGGCAACTCTCTCTAGGGGGTTGCCAAGAGCTTGTGCTCTATCGGCATCATTTCTAAAACTATCTGACGTTGATGCATTTTTCAAAGCATAATCTCTGCCTCATCGCCTCTCTCTCGCTCGGGCTGACCCAGTGCAACACATTGTTCGCTTCGTCTGCCATCGCAGGTAGTCTATGGGCTGATGATGGCGGATCAAGAACTCTTGTTTCCCAGGCACTATCCCCGGGCGAGAAGGCAAATGCAGATTTCAAGGACAAGCTCACAGGTTCAGCCCTACTGAACGCTCTTAAGAGTGGAGGCTATGTGATCTATTTCCGTCATGCTCAGACTGTGCGTGACTACGCAGATCAGGCTGATCCCAACATGAGCCTTGGTGATTGCGCCACCCAGCGCAAGCTAAGTAAGCAAGGAATTCAGGACGCCCGTGATATCGGTGCTGCCTTTACAAATAAGGGCATCCCAGTAAGTAAGGTGATCACAAGCGAATTCTGCCGCTCCTGGCAAACAGCAAATCTTGCATTCGGCCGGGTAGACAAAAAGGATTCAAGACTGAATTTTCTTCCCTACGAAGATTACACAGATGACTTAGTTGCATTGATGAAGAAGAACGTCACACCGCTATTAACCGAAACTCCTCCGCTTGGGAGCAACGTTGTAATTGTTGGCCATGACGACATTTTTGAATCAGCCACCGGGATCTATCCTGATCCTCAAGGTATCGCATACATTGTAAAGCCTGACAAAAAAGGCGGCTTTACCCTAATTGCCAATGTCCTCCCCAAGGAATGGGCTGGTCTCTGATAGCTCCCAATAAGACTCGATGACCCAGATACTGTCTACGGCCTGAGAATTGTTGTAAGCCTGAGAATCGTTGTCAGTCTCCTCCCGTTTTATTTCCGTCCCTTCGTTTACTGCTCCTCTTGTGAATAACATTCCTATGAAACTCTTCCAGCAACTGCAGGTTGCTCCCGCGGCCCTTGGTCTGCTTGCTCCTGTGACAGTACAGGCCGCTGAGCTCAACTTGGAGACCGTCAACCGCTACGCCAGGAGTGCGGCGGGCCAGAGCCAGGAGCAGGTCACCAGCATCAACCAGTTCTCCGACGTCAAGCCGACAGACTGGGCCTATCAGGCCCTCTCCAACCTGATCGAGCGCTACGGCTGCGTCGCCGGCTACCCGAACGGCACCTACAAGGGCGGCCAGGCCATGACCCGCTATGAAGCGGCGGCCCTGCTCAACGCCTGTCTCGACCGGATCACCGAGGTGACCGACGAGCTGAAGCGCCTGATGGCCGAGTTCGAGAAGGAACTCGCCGTGCTGCGCGGCCGTGTGGATGGCCTGGAGGCCAAGGTGGGCGAGCTCGAAGCCACCCAGTTCTCCACCACCTCGAAGCTGAGCGGCCAGGCCACTTTCGTGATCGGGGCGAATGCCTTCTCGGGCAGCGACACCCTTGCCGTCGACGGGGCCAGGGCCTCCGTGGGAGGCACCACCTTCAGCTACGACATCCAGCTGAGCTTCGACACCAGCTTCAGCGGCAAGGACCTGCTGCGCACGATCCTGAGGGCCGGCAACTTCGCCGATTCCGCCTTCGGCGGCGCCGGCCCCACCAGTGGGCTCTCCACCCTGGAGGTGGCCTTCCAGGAAGACTGCGGTGGCCCCGCCGACTGTGGCGATGTGGTGGGGATCGACAAGTTCTTCTACCAGTTCCCGATCGGCAGCCAGTTCACCGCAACCTTCGGCGGCCGGGTGGGCCAGGAGGACATGCTCGCCCTCTGGCCGAGCGCCTACCCCTCCGACACCATCCTCAACCTGTTCACCCTCAACGGTGCCCCGGCGGCCTACAACAAGAACCTCGGCCCGGGGGCCGGCCTGTGGTGGCAGCAGGGCGGCTTCAGCATCAGCGCCAACTATGTGGCGGCCAACGGCGACGTGGGCGATCCCAACATCGGCGGCATCGGCACCGTGGCCTCGGCCGGCACCGGCACCGTGCAGATCGGCTACGCCAAGGAGCAGTGGGGGCTGGCGGCGATCTACTCCCGCATCCAGTCGGGCGTGGGGGTGCCCGGCACCACCCCCTTCACGGGGCTCACCTTCGAGGCCAACCCCAACAGCCGCACCGATGCCTTCGGCGTCAGCGGCTACTGGCAGCCGGCCAACTCCGGCTGGATTCCCTCGATCAGTCTCGGCTGGGGCATCAACGGCACCAGCTACGACACCGCCCATGCGCCCGGGGCCCTGCGCACCAGCCAGTCGTGGATGGTGGGCCTGCAGTGGGACGACGCCTTCATCAAAGGCAACGCCCTCGGCATGGCGGTGGGTCAGCCCATCTTCGCCACGACCCTGACAGGCGGCCAGACACCCCAGGACGGCAACTTCGTCTGGGAGTGGTGGTACCAATGGCAGGTCACCGACAACATCAGTGTGACGCCGGCCCTCTTCTACCTGAGCCGGCCCCTGGGGCAGGACACCACGCCAGGCACCACGTTCCGGCAGCTGGGCGGACTGGTGAAGACCAGCTTCCGCTTCTGATCTAAATAAACATGACTTCTGCAGGGTTGATGCAAAAATCTCAGTGTGCATGGCTCACTCGGTGAGCTGTTTAGTTGCGCCGGTTAATAACTGGTGTTTGCCCTGTTCTTCCCTCGTTTGTCCTGTCCTCTCCCTGGCCTCCAGCTAGTTGCGCCAGTCAAGCCCCCCCCTCTCGAGACCGCAACCGGAGGGGCAGTGATGGCCGGGGCGACACGTCAAACCCCGGCTGAATCACGGAGCTTCATCCATCGGGGCTGGAGGCAATCAGCACCACAGCCGGCACGGATTATCCGCGCTAGTACACCTGTACGCATCAGGAAGTTGCATGGTGGGTCATCTGCGTTGCTCCATGCCGGAAGGCAGCGGCTCCTTCGATGGGCCCATCGAGGAGTGGCCCTATCTCGATGAGGAGGTGCTGGTGACCAGCCGCAGCGGCAAAGTCTGCATGACTTGCCACTGGTTTCGCCACCACGCGGGAGTGAACTGCATCCCGGTGCTCACCTGCCAGTTGCACCAGGGCCTGCTGGCCCATGGCGAGCACCTCACCCGCCGCTGCCAGGGTTGGACCGATGACATGACGAGCCAGCGGGGCTGGTGCCCGGAGGTGGCAGGAGTAGTAGGCGCGCGGTGGTGGGTGTGATGGGGGCCGGAGAGGGC
>NZ_JAGQBG010000125.1 GCF_024345515.1 Cyanobium sp. N5-Cardenillas | reverse complement strand
GCACCACGTGGGGGATGCCGAGGGTGCGCAGCATGCGCAGGGCCCGGGCCGAAAAGGGGCAGCCGCTGCGCACGGCGATCGCCACCCGCGGCTGGGAAGGGGCGGCCGCCGCGGCCGCTGGCTCCGGGGGCGCGGCCGTGGGCAGGAAGCCCACCAGCAGGTCGGCGCCCCTGAGCACCAGGCTGCCGTGCTCCAGGTGGCCACCCCACACCTGGCACTCGCCATCGGAGAGGCTCAGGTGCAGGTGCACCCCCTGGGGCGCCACCGTGCCCTGCAGGGTGATGATCTCCAGGTGACCCTGAAGCACGGTGGGCTCGGCCTGGCCCGGGCACTGGAAGGCCGCCTGGGAGAGGTCGCCCACCACCCCGAGCACGAACCCGGAGGCGCCGGCCTGGGTCCCCAGCTGCTCGAGGCTGGCGCGCAGATCACTGCCCGCTCCGAGATGCAACGGCAGGGGATGCATGGCGGGATCGGGCATCAAGGGGGTCAAGGTAAGTCCCGACCGTCCGGCGCCGGCGGCCCGAACCGGCAGCGCAGCAGCGCCAGGGCCTCATCGGGCAGACCCAGGAACCGGTCGAGAAACGGATCGCCACTCGGGGCGATGGTGGCCACCCCCACCAGCTGCGCCAGGCCATCGCCATCAAGGGGCTGGCCCGTGGCCTGGTGGCGGCGACCCTGCACCGGGCCGGTGCTGAGCGTCGTGTCGACGATGAGATCCGGGGCCCGATAGAGCGAGCCGATGGCGAAGCGGAAGCGGGCGCTGAAGCGCAGCGCCATCGCGCCGGTGGCGCCATCGAGGCTGCCGTCGAACCGTTGGGGGTGGATCGTGATCACCAGCCCCGGGGGCAAGGGCAGGCCCAGGAACCGGGTGGTGCGCCAGTGGAGCGGGGGGATGTGCAAAGCGGCAGGGTCAAAGTGGAGCCGCTGCGCACCGGTGCTGTCCCCGTCGCTGAGCCGCCCCACGCCCCCGCCGCCACGGGCGTCGTAGAGGAAGCGGGGATAGGCAGCGATCACCAGGCCGCAGCCCGCCAGGGTGTGGAGAACGCCGTCAGCCATCGAGCTGAACCTCCGCCTGGGTGGGGTAGGGGATCTCGATCCCTTCAGCGGCGAACAGGGCCAGCAGGGCCCGGTTGAGGCGGGCCACCTCATCCTTGAACGCCGCGTAGCTGGGCTGGGAGGAGCGGTAGTCGTAGGTGAAGTCGTAGCTGAAGTCGCTGATCGCCATCAGGCGACAGGCGCGGAAGGTGGCCAGGGGTTCGGCCTCGAACAGGGAGGCGATCAGGTCCGGGATGCGTTGCAGTTGCTCTGCGGTGGTGTCGTAGGCCACGCCGATCACCATGCGGGAGCGGATCACCTGATCGAGGATCTGCCGCAACCGCAGCAGGACCACTTCCCGCAGCGTGAGGTAATCGGTCCAGTTGGGGGCATGAATCTGCCCGCAGCAGCGCAGCAGCAACGCCCCATCGCCAGGGGCCTGGTCGAGGAACACCTGGGCGGCGGACAGACCCGTCAGCTCGGTGAGGTGCAGGCGGCCGAAATGCACCAGATCGTCCAGCTGGTCGGGGGTGAGATCGGCCGGCAGGGGCAGGTGCAGCTCAAAGACGTGCAGCACCGCATCCTGCGCCTGATTCGAGCGCAGGGAATAGTTGACGATCGTCTCCTCATCGACGACCGAATTGGGGATCGTGACGCGACTTTCATGGGTCTGCAGCTCCAGGGAGCGCAGGCCAATCTTGGTGACATAGCCCAGATTGCTGCCGATGCGGCAGAACTCACCCACCCGCAGGGGGCGGTCGGTCTGGATCGACAGACCGGCGAACAGGTTGCCCAGCAGCTTGGAAGCCCCGAGGCCGATGGCCAGGCCGGGAACGGCGGAAAAGGCCAGCACGGTGGAGCCTGGCAAACCCAGCAGGATCAGCAGCCGGTACATCAGGGAGACGCCGATGATGGCCCCCAGCACCCGGCAGACCGGCATCACCAGATTGCTGACGCGGCTCAACTGCAGGGCGTTGCGCCGGCCGCGCAGAATCGTGACCCATTCCGCCAGGCTGCGGCCGAGGGCCTCCATCAAGAAGAAGCTGAACAACCCCGCCCAGCAGAAGTAGAGCGTGTAGAGCAGGTACATCAGCACCTGCAGGGGCAGGCCGGTGACGTTCACGTAGTGATCGAGCACCAGTTCCACCAGCCGAGTGATGGGCAGGGCCACCACAGCCAGCAGCACCCGGTGCCAGGCGATGTTGTCGACCCGCCAGATCGCCATGGGGGTGAGCGGTTGGCTGGCGGCCTTTTTGGTCATCCGATAGGTGGCCAGCAGGGCCAGCACCAGCCGGAACTGAACAAAGGCGAAGGCCGCCATCACCACCAGCCCCAGCACGATCTGGAACAGGGTCTGGTCCCAGAGATGGGCCTCCAGCACGCGGCGACGGAAGCCATCTGGAATGTTCAGATACCACTTGGGCGGCAGGATATGGCCGGGCCTGAGGCTGAAGGCGTCATAGATCGCTGGCGTCAGCAGGCTGGACTCGCCGGCGGAAGACGCCCGCAGATTCTTGATCTCCTCGTAGAGGCTGGGGATCTGGGCGACCGTGAAGGCCGTGAACCGGTAGCCGCGATCCCGGCCCCCTTCTGTCCCATCATCCGTGAGGGTGATGGAGGTGCCGGGGATGGTCCAGCTGGCACTGGGGTTCACCCGTCCCTCGTTCAACGCCTTCATGCCGGCCGCATCAGGTATCTCGAAAGGCTTGCGGCTGTGGGTGAAGACGTAATCGAGAATCACCTTCAGCTTGAGGGCATATTCATCGGCGAAATCTGCCCGGATGCTCTGGGGGATCTCCGACACATCCAGGGCCTTCACCGCCTCCTCGAAGTAGCTGGTGATCAGCGCCAGTTCGCTCTGCACCGCGCTCGACCAGAACAGCCCGGGTGTCGCCGCCGCCTTCGCCTCGATCCGGGCGATGTCGCGGCTCACCTGGGCCATCACCACATAGAAGTTGAGCAGGGTGGCCCGCGGGCTGTCCCCCACCACCTGGTTGAGGGGCGCATCCGTCCATTGCCGCTTCAGATCCAGCAGCTGGCCATGGAAGGGCTGGCTCTCCAGGGGCACGTAGGTGTTGAGGCCCGTGGAGGACGGCGGAGGCACCTGAGCAGCTGACAGCGCCGCCGTTGACAGGCCCATCAGCGGCAGCAGACAGGCGGTCAGGAAGGCCAGCAGCAGACGGATCAGACGGGGCAACCGGAAGCCACGGCACGTGTCCTGAATGATGGCGGCTCAGCCGGCCGGCAACACCTGCCGGTAACCGTTCGCCTCGCACACCCACAGGGGCGTGGCGAACAGGGCGCTGAGGGGGGCGTCCTGCAGCAGGGCCTCCGTGGGGCCATCGCCCACCACCTTCCCCTCGCGCAGCAGCACGCAACGGTTGATTTCGGGCAGGATCGCCTCGATCTGGTGGGTCACCAGCAGCAGGGTGGTGCCGGCGCGGGCCAGCTCGCGCAGGATCCCCAGCAGCTGGTGTTTCGCCTTCAGATCGAGCCCGTTGGTGGGTTCATCCAGCACCAGCACCTCGGGGCCGTGCACCAGGGCCCTGGCGAGCAGCAGGCGCCGCCGCTGCCCGTCGGAGAGCTGGCCGTAGGGGCGCTCGGCCAGGTCGGCCAGCCCCAGCTGGGCCATCAGCGCCGCCACGCGCCGGCGCTGGGCGATGGTGGCCACCTGGCTGCGGCCGATGCCCACCGAGCCGAAGAGGCCGGAGAGCACCACATCGGCGGCGGGCACCCGGCCCCCGTAGGCGGCCTGCAGATCCTGGGACACCAGGCCGATGCGGCCGCGCAGCTCCCAGAGGTTCACCGTTTCACTGCCGAAGATCCGCAGGCAGGAGCCGGGCTTCACCACGGGGTACAGCTCGCGGCTGAGCAGCTTCACCAGCGAACTCTTGCCGGAGCCGTTGGGCCCCAGCACCGCCGTGTGCTCGCCGCGGTGCAGCCGCAGGGAAAGATCGTCGAACACCCGGCGCGGACCCAGCCAGACCTCGACGGCCTGGAGCTCCAGGTAGGGGGTGGCATCAGTGGCCATGGCGGCCGACGCCATGGCTCAGGGCGGCGACGGGGCGGCGACGGCGGCCTCCTGGCCGGCGGGCCGGCCCCAGCCGAGCTTGCGTTCCAGCTTCTGGATCATCTTGCCGGCCAGATCCAGGCCGGTGGCCGCTTCGATCCCCTCCAGTCCAGGGCTGGAGTTCACCTCCAGCAGAAGGGGCCCGCGGTGGGAGCGGAGGATGTCGACGCCGGCCACATCGAGCCCGAGGGCCTTGCAGGCCTTGATGGCCATCTGTTTCTCGGGGGCATCGAGCTGCACCATCCGGGCCGACCCCCCCTGGTGCAGGTTGGCCCGGAACTCCCCTTCGGCGGCCCGGCGTTCGATGGCGGCCACCACCTTGCCGCCGACCACGAAGCAGCGCAGATCCGTGCCCCCGGCCTCCTTGATGAACTCCTGCACCAGCAGGTTGGCGTCGAGGCTCTGGAGGGCATTGATGACGCTTTCCGCCGCCTTCTGGGTTTCGGCCAGCACCACGCCCTTGCCCTGGGCCCCCTCCAGCAGCTTCACGATCAGGGGGGCGCCACCCACCATGCGGATCAGATCCACGGTGTCGAGCGGGGAGTCGGCGAACCCGGTGACGGGGGTGTTGAGCCCGGCGCGGACGAACTCCTGCGAGGCGAAGAGCTTGTCGCGGGAGACGGTGATCGCCTGGGCGCTGTTGAGCGACGGCACGCCCATCGATTCGAACTGCCGGGTCACAGCGCAGCCGTAGAAGGTGACGCTGGGGCGGATGCGCGGGATGACGGCATCCACCGTGCCGAGCACGTCGCCGCCGCGGTAGTGGACCTCGGGGTTGCGGGGATCCAGGCGGATGTAGCACTGGCGGATGTTGAGGAACTGCATGTGGTGGCCCCGTTCCTCGCCGGCCTCGATCAGGCGACGGTTGCTGTAGAGGTCGGGGTTGCTGGCCAGCAGCACGATCCGCAGGCCGTCGTCTCGCTTGCGCACATGGGAATAGAGGGCCCGGCTTTCCTCGGCACTGAGGCTGCGCAGGTGGTGGCTGCCCTCCGGGTCCACCAGGATCCGGCCCACCATGGCCTGCCGGCCGAGCAGCATCCGGTAGCCCATCGCATCCCGGTTGGCGAGGGTGAGTTCCACCTCCCAGCTCTGCTCACCCAGCACCAGGCGCTCCCGGATCACGTAACGGCTCTCGGGGACGCCGCTGGTGTTGCGCACGTCCCGCTTGGCCACCACGGGGGCCTCGTGGCGCACCACCAGCACCCGATCACCCTGCAGCGGGTGCACCTCGAAGCTCACCCAGGGGCGCCCGTCCCGGTCGAAGGGAACGATGTTGGTGGCGTGGAGGGCGGAGGTGGCCGCACCGGAATCGACGCGGGCCTTGATCGCCGGCAGCCCGGCGTCCGGGAAGCTGCACCACTCCTCGCTGCCCACGATGATCTTGCCGTCGAAGCTGTCCATGGATCCGGGGCGGGTGGCGTGGGACGGGCCCACGGATCTCCATGCTCGCCAGGCTGCTTGCCCCTGTCATCAGGGGAAGACGGCGGCGGTGGTCAGCGGTCGCCGATGGGATCAGGAGAGCTGACGCAGCAGTTGATCGAACTTCTCCCGCCTGCTGAGGGTGGTGCCGTAATCGCCGAACAGGATGTTGAGCGGCGGCATCGTTCTGGATCCCGTCGCACAGGCATGGCGATGCTGGAACACGAAGCGCGGCCAATGCTTGGCCACAGGCGAAGAAGGGTCCAGGTTGTGCTTGGCCACCATGTGCTCGACGCTCTTTCTGACCCAGTCACTGGACCAGCGCAGTTGGAAGAACGGCAGGTCGGAGGGAAGCAACTGCTCGGGAGAAGGGGGGATGTAACTCACTTGGCTGGCGGGCTCAAAAAACATGGAACCACCGCTTGTGGAGACGGAGATCGAAAAATCTGTCTCTTCGGCCATGCTCAGCAACTTCTCGTCGAGGGGGCCGCTGTGGGCGAAGAAATCGGTCCGAACCAGAACACAGTGGAATTCATTCAGTTCGGTGGGACTCGCCACCAGGGGCTTGTTCACCTTGGCCAGGGGCAGATGGTTCCAGGGGCGCCGCTCGGTCAGCCAGCGGTGCCCCTGCGGCATCGACTTCCAGACAAGCTCACCACCGGCGTGATGCACGACGCTGAAGGCTTCGTCTTCGAACGTCAGCGGACAGACAGCGGTGCAACCGTGCTGGTCGGCGCAGGCGACCAGAGCCTGAAGCCAACCTCGGCTGACAATCACATCGTTATCAACGAAGACCAGATACTTGGTCTTGATGAAGGGAAGTGCCAGGTTGCGGGCGGTGTTGGGTGAGAGATAGTGCTCGGTGCGAATCAGCCGGAAATTCCTTTCTTCAGCCCTAGCCTGAAGTGCCCTGGCCAGATCGGGGGGAGAGTTGCCATCGATGTAAATCAGCTCAAACGGAACGTCCGTGTTCTGAATGATCGAATCCAGTGATCTCAGTGCGTAACCGAAGCGTTCGCGAGGTACGACCACCACCGTGACGTTGCTCTGAAGCATGGCTACGGAACGCTCCTGACAAGTTTTACACCAATCGGCTGTGAGTTGTCGGTTCAGGCAGGCTGGGGGCTGTGTGCGGGCGATGGTCATGGCTGAGGCTCCCTATCTGGTGGCACTGGCCCTGCTGGAGCAGGAGGGGAAGCGGGCCCTGCCCCTGAACGGCAAGTCGTTGCCCGCGGCGGCGGCCGAAGCTCCGGAACCCGGCGACGACGGCCGCACCCTGGTGCTGGAGCTGCTGCTGCGCCTGTGGCAGCGCAGTGAGGAAGGCGCCCTGCGGCGGGCCGCCGGGGACGGCAGCCTGGTGCTGGTGGAGCTGCCGCTGGAGGCCCTGCAGGAGCAGCTGCCGCAGCTGAAGGCGCGCTGGGTCGGCGGCGGTGCCACCGCCGATTTCCAGGCCGAGCTGGCCGCCCTGGCGATCCGGGGCTGGCGCGTGGCGATCGCCCGCTATGAGCCGGTGCGCTTCACCGCCTGGCCCTGAGGCGCGCCCACGGGCGGCGCCGGGGCTGGCGGGGGGACGGGTGAGCCACAGAGTTCGTCCACGAGGCGAAAGTAGGAGGCGGGATCGCGGCGGGCCATGACCCGGGCTTCCGCTTCCCGCTGCCAGCGGCCTTCGCCGTAGAGCCGGGCCAGGTCGTGCCGGTCGCGCCGGCCCAGGCCCCGGCGCAGTTCCTCCTCACCCAGATGGGGCCGCCCCCGCAGACAGCGGGACTGGACCGCATGCCAGCCCTCGTGCAGCAGGGTGTCGTTGAGGTTGCCGCGGGGGCAGACCACGATCCGCCGGCTCTCGCGCAGGTAGAGCCCGTACAGTCCGCGCTCGGCGCAGCGTGGGTGGCTGCCGAGCACGCTGAAGCCGCGCTGCTCGAAGGCCTCCACCAGCCACTGGAACGTCCAGCTGTCGGCCCGGGCGGCCACGGGCACAAGGACCGCCAGCACCAGACTCGCGGCAGCAGGCAGGAGCCGGGCCATGGCGACGGGGTGGGCTGGGCAGGACGTTGAAGGTATCGCGACGACGCTGCAGGCTGGGGAGCCGACCAGGGCGCTTCCGCCATGACCACCTCCCCCACCTCGGCCGATGACGGTCGGCTGGCTGCGCTGCAGCAGGAGTTCGAGCACGACGCCAGCTTCAACCAGGTGTTCGTGGTGCTCACGGTGGGGGCCACCCTGATCGCCACCCTCGGCCTGCTGGCCAACAGCCCGGGGGTGGTGATCGGCGCCATGGTGGTGGCCCCCTGGATCATGCCGCTGCAGGCGATGGCCTTCGAGATCCTGCGGGGGCGGCTGCCGATGTTCCTGCGGGCGCTGCGCACCCTGCTGCTGGGGGTGGTGATCTGCGTCCTGCTGGCGATGGCTGTGGGCCATCTGGTGGCCTTCCCCAGCTTCGGCAGCGAGGTGATGAACCGCACCAGCCCCAACCTGCTGGATCTGGGGGTGGCCCTGGTGGCCGGGGCGGTGGCGATGTACGCCAAGCTCCGCAAGGACGCCATCTCGGCCCTGGCCGGCCTGGCCATCGCCGTGGCCCTGGTGCCGCCGATCTGTGTCGTGGGGATCCTGCTGGCGTCGTCGTTCTGGTGGCAGGCCTACGGGGCGCTGCTGCTGTTCACCACCAACCTGCTGGGCATCATGGTGGGGGCGATGGCGGCCCTGGGAACGCTGGAAAAGGTGTACCGGCGCCGGCTGTTTCACAGCCGCCTGGGCCTCACCAGCGTGGCCCTCACTGCCCTGCTGGTGATTCCGCTGGGCAGCAGTTTCTTCCGCCTGTTGAGCCGCTCCCGCCAGGAGACCAAGGCCCAGCAGCTGGAGGCCGGCATCAAGAAGTGGCTGCGCAGCAGCACGATCACCCTGGGCGGCGATCCCGCCATTGATCTGGTGGGCCTGAGCATCGACTGGCAGCAGAACCCTCCCCTGATCCGGGCCCGGGTGCGGGTGACAAATCCGGACCTGCCCACCGCCACTCAGGTGGCCGCTGTGCAGGACTTCATCAACGCCAAACAGGCCCCGCTTCGGTTCCGGCTGGTGGTGCAACGCACTGCCGTGGACCTGATCGGCCCGGAAACCGCACCGAATCCGGCCGCTCTGGAGGTGCTGCCGCCACCAACGCTGCCGTTGCTTCCCCGCGCTCCGGAAGCGGAGGAGCAGGAGGAGAAGCCTTAGCTGGGTTGAACTGTTCGTCTCTCATTGTTGTCATTGTCACTTTTTCGACAAGCCTTAACCAAACACCCCCGGAACTCCACCTAGACGCAAGGCATTCCGTGACGTGCCCCCCATGTCCCTCACCAACCAACGGACGATTGCCCAGCTTCGCCAGGCCTGCCTGCCGGTAGGGCTCGTGGCCCTGATGCTCAGCATCAGCGCCTGCGGCGGTGGTCGCCGGCTGCCTTCGATCAATGGCGCCGGGGCCTCCTTCCCCGCCCCGGCCTACCAGCGCTGGGCGGCCGACTACAAG
>NZ_JAGQBG010000124.1 GCF_024345515.1 Cyanobium sp. N5-Cardenillas | reverse complement strand
CTGGCGTCTTGACAGCACTTTCCCCCCACCGATAGGGGATACCAATAAAAAAGCCCGAGGCCGGGGCCCGGGCGGGGTGATGGGGACGACACCAGCAAACCAAGCTCTTCCGGCTCGGGCAAGGGGGGGCGGCCGCTGACCGGAGCGTCCCTGCAGGGGCTTGACGGCTGGGGTTGTCGGTCTCAGACGTCGCGACTCAACCGTCCCCGTCCTTCTTGCGGGAGCCCTTTCCCTCCAGCAGTTCCAGCAGCGCCTCCATCTGGGCCATCACACCCCGCACCTCGCCGGCCTCGGGCAGCAGGCCATCTTCCATCACACCCTGGTGCATCTCCCGCAGCTCCTGGCGGATGTAGCGCAGATGACTGACAACCTGTTCGCGCTTGGACTGCGACATTGAGCGGGCCCCTGATCAACCCCCTCTTTTACCCCATCGCCGTTTCACTTCCGCCCGAAGCGCTCCTTGGCCTGCTCGTAGAAGGCCAGATCCACACCCTCCAGGCCGGCTTCGCGGGCCAGGGATTCGATCCGCCGGCGAATGATCGGACGCACCACGAAGGGAATCTCCCTGAGGCTGGTTTCCGCGTCGCTGCTCCAGTTCATCGGTGCGGAAATGGGGGTCTGGATGCTGGCTGGCGATGACGTCCGGGCTGGGCGGACCCCTGCCGGCGGCCAGAATGGTGGATGGAGAATAGGGGACTCGAACCCCTGACCTCTGCGGTGCGATCGCAGCGCTCTACCAGCTGAGCTAATTCCCCTTCGATCGCCATTATCGCCATCCCGTCCCCCTTCTCGGCCGCCACCTTGGTTGATTCCAGCCTGTCCATCACCCCCGAGCAGCTCGCGGCCTTCGACGACGCGTCCATCGCTGAACTCGCCCAGCGCCTCGAGGAGGACGACTACCCCACACCGTTCGCGGGCCTCGCCGACTGGCACCTGCTGCGGGCCCTGGCCATCCACCGGCCCGACCTGATCCAGCCCTACGTCCATCTGGTGGATCAGGAACCCTTCGATGAGGAGTGAGGAGGACGCCCTTGCCGGGCGGCGGGTGCTGGTGCTGATCAGCGGCAGCATCGCGGCCGTCAAGCTGCCCCTGGTGGTCAGTGCGCTCGTGCAGAGGGGGGCCCTGGTGCGCTGTGTGCTCAGCCCCAGCGCCGAGCGTCTGGTGAGCGCGGTGGCCCTGGCCAGCCTCAGCCGCGCCCCCTGCCACGTCGAGGCCGACCAGTGGAGCCACCGGGCGGCCCGGCCCCTGCACATCGAGCTGGCCGAGTGGGCCGAGGTGGTGCTGCTGGCCCCCCTCAGTGCCACCAGCCTGGCCCGCTGGGTGCATGGCCTGGCCGACACCCTGCTGTCCAGCACCCTGATCGCCTGCGAAGCCCCCGTGCTGGCTGCCCCGGCCATGAACAGCGCCATGTGGGCCGCCCCGGCGGTGCGCCGCAACTGGCGGGAGCTGCAGGGCTGGGAGCGGGTGCTGCCCCTGGAGCCGGGCAGCGGCCTGCTGGCCTGCGACCGGGTGGGTGACGGGCGCATGGCCGCCCCGGAGCTGCTGCTGCTGGCCCTGGAGTCGCTGCTGCTGGCCGGTTGCCGCCGCGACTGGCGGGGGCGCCGCCTGCTGGTGAGTGCCGGCCCCACCCGGGAGCCTTTGGATCCGGCCCGCTGCCTCACCAACCCCAGCACCGGCCGCATGGGCGTGCTGCTGGCCCAGGCCGCCCGCCTGCGCGGCGCCACTGTCGACCTGGTGCATGGCCCGCTGGCGGTCGATCCGGCCTGGCTGGAGGGCCTGCAAGGCCACCCGGTCGTCACCGCGGCCGAGATGGAGTCGGCGCTGGAGCGGCTGCAGGGCGATGCCGATGCCATCGCCATGGCCGCCGCCGTCGCCGACCACCGTCGCCGGACCCCGCTGACCACCAAGCTCCCCAAGCAGGCCCTGGCGGAGGCGCTTCGCAGCGAATGGGAGGCGGTGCCCGATCTGCTGGCGGGCCTGGTGCAACGCCGTCCGCCGGCTCAGGCGATCCTGGGGTTCGCGGCCCAGAGCGGTGAGGTGCTCCAGGAGGCACGGGCCAAGTTCGCCCGCAAGGGCTGCGACCTGCTGTTCGCCAACCCGATTGATCGCTCAGGCGCGGGGTTTGGGGCCGCCAGCAACGAGGGCTGGCTGCTCGGGCCGGGGGAGCGGCAACGCCACGTCGGCCCCACCGGCAAACTGGCCCTGGCCCATGAGCTGCTGACGGCGCTGGCCGAGGCGATGGCGCTCAGGGCTCCGGTTCCTGTTCCGGTGCCAGCAGATCCATGAAGGTGCGCAGCTGCAGCCGGGGGATGTAGGGCCAGCCGCCGCTGCTTTCCATCTCGGAGAGCAGGGTGAACAGGCCGTTGCGGTCGCTGGGCAGGCTGCTGCGGAAGGGGCCGTCCTGGATGCTGCGGTGCAGGTGTTCGATGCTACGCAGCAGCTCAAGCAGGGCTTCAGGCTCCTGGGCGCGCTGTTCGGCGATACGGAGCAGGGCGTCAAGGGGCTCCTGGAGGTCGGAGGCGGCCGGTGCTGGGGACGGCGGCGACAAGGGCGTGGAGTCGTCGATCGGGTGGGTGCGGCTCAGGGACATCGCCCTCTCATACAGGTTGTTGAGAGCCCACGCAAGCCGCCTGGAATGGGGGTTTTGCACCGGTAGGATCCCGGCCAGCCCAGTTCCCGTTCCGTCTCTGCGGCTTCTCCCCATGCGTTTCCGTCCCCTGCTGGCCCTCGTGCTGGCTCTGTGCCTGACCCTGGTGTCCGCATGCAGCGGCGGGGCCAAGGCCGTTGATCGGGCCAACCTCACCTACGAAGACATCCACAACACCGGTCTGGCCAACGATTGCCCGACCCTGCCCGACTCCGCCCGCGGCACGATCTCCCTGGATCCGTCGGCCCGCTATCAGCTGAAGGAGATCTGCATGCACCCCTCCGAGGTGTTCGTGAAGGGGGAGCCCGCCAACAAGCGCCAGGAGGCCCAGTTCGTCGCCGGCAAGATCCTGACCCGCTTCACCTCCAGCCTGGATCAGGTCTATGGCGACCTCTCCGTGACAGCGGATGGCCTCAGCTTCAAGGAGCTGGGCGGCATCGACTTCCAGCCGATCACCGTGCTGCTGCCCGGTGGAGAGGAGGTGCCCTTCACCTTCTCCAGCAAGGAGCTCTTGGCCTCCTCCGATGGCACGTCGTTCTCGACGAGCACCGATCTGAAGGGCAAGTACCGCGCCCCGAGCTACCGCACCAGCAACTTCCTCGATCCCAAGGGGCGTGGTCTCACCACCGGCTACAGCAGCGCCGTGGGTCTGGTCCCCGCCGGTGATGAGTTCACCGGCGAAACCGTCAAGCGCTACGTGGATGGCACCGGCACCATGGACCTCTCGATCACCAAGGTGGATCCCAGCACCGGGGAATTCGCCGGGGTGTTCACCGCCATCCAGCCTTCGGACACCGACATGGGCACCAAGCCCGTCGTCGACGTCAAGATCACCGGCGAGCTCTTCGGTCGTCTCGAGCAGATCTGATCGCGCAAGCCGTTCAGCGAAGGGGCCCGAGGGCCCCTTTTTCATGGCCGAGCGCCGGTCTGGGAGGATGGATCCCTTCCCCTGTGACGCCCCGGCCCGTCGCCATGACGCTTGCCAATACCGCCCCTCATTCCGACCTGATCGCCCCCCATGGCGGCAGCCTCGTCGATCTGATGGTGCCGCCCGACCAGCGGGACGGGGTGCGGGCCGCGGTGGACCGGGTGGTCGACTGCAGCCACCGCAACGCCTGCGACGTGGAGCTGCTGATCGTGGGTGGCTTCTCGCCCCTGCGCGGTTTCATGCACCAGGAGGACTACGAGGCGGTGGTGGCCGGTCACCGCACCACCAGCGGTCTGCTGTTTGGCCTGCCGATCGTCTTCGACACCGACGACGCCTCCATCGCCGTGGGCGAGCGGCTGCTGCTCACCTACCAGGGGCAGGACCTGGCCGTGCTCACCGTGGAGAGCCGCTGGGAGCCGGACAAGGTGGTCGAGGCCAAGGGCTGCTACGGCACCACCTCCCTGGAGCATCCGGCGGTGCGCATGATCGCCACCGAGCGGGGCCGCTTCTATCTGGGCGGACGCCTCCAGGGTCTGGTCCTGCCCCAGCGGGTGTTCCCCTGCAGCACCCCAGCCGAGGTGCGCGCCACCCTGCCGGCGGGCCAGGACGTGGTGGCCTTCCAGTGCCGCAACCCCATCCACCGGGCCCACTACGAACTGTTCACCCGGGCCCTCGAGGCCCCCAACGTGAGCAAGGGCGCGGTGGTGCTGGTGCATCCCACCTGCGGTCCCACCCAGGAGGACGACATCGCCGGTGAGGTCCGCTTCGCCACCTATGAACGGCTGGCCGCCGAGGTGGCCAACCCCCGCATCCGCTGGGCCTACCTCCCCTATGCGATGCACATGGCCGGCCCCCGGGAGGCGCTGCAGCACATGATCATCCGCAAGAACTACGGCTGCACCCACTTCATCATCGGCCGCGACATGGCGGGCTGCAAATCGTCCCTGAGCGGGGACGACTTCTACGGTGCCTACGAGGCCCAGGATTTTGCCCGCGACCAGGCCACCGAACTGGGCATGGAGACGGTGCCGTCGCTCAACCTCGTCTACACCGAGGAGGAGGGCTACGTCACCGCCGAGCACGCCCAGGCCCGGGGGCTGCACATCCGCAAGCTGAGCGGCACCCAGTTCCGCCAGATGCTGCGGGGCGGTGAGGAGATCCCGGAATGGTTCGCCTTCCGTAGCGTGGTGGAGGTGCTCAGGGCCGCAGCCTGAGCCCCGTCCTCCACAGGACGCCGTTTAACATTCTGTTACTTTCATTCTCACACAGGAGACAGGGACGTGAAGAAACGCTGGCGCAACGCGGGGCTCTACGTGCTCCTGGTGATCGTGATGATCGCGGTGGGCACCGCCTTCCTGGAGCGTCCTGACCCGGCCCGGGCCCCCCGCACCCTGCGTTACAGCGATTTCGTCGAGGCCGTGCAGGCCAACGAGATCTCCCGGGTGCTGATCTCCCCCGACCGCGGCACCGCCCAGGTGGTGGAGAACGACGGCCAGCGCGCCGTGGTGAACCTCGCCCCCGACAAGGACCTGCTCAAGCTGCTCACCGACCACAACGTCGACATCGCCGTGCAGCCCAACCGGGAGCCGGCGGCCTGGCAGCAGGCGATCGGCAGCCTGATCTTCCCCCTGCTGCTGCTCGGTGGCCTGTTCTTCCTGTTGCGGCGCGCCCAGGGCGGTGGCGGCAACCCGGCGATGAACTTCGGCAAGAGCAAGGCGCGGGTCCAGATGGAACCCCAGACCCAGGTCACCTTCGGGGATGTGGCCGGCATTGAGGGCGCCAAGCTGGAGCTCACCGAGGTGGTCGACTTCCTCAAGAACCCCGACCGCTTCACGGCGGTGGGGGCCAAGATCCCCAAGGGCGTGCTGCTGGTGGGCCCCCCCGGCACCGGCAAGACCCTGCTCGCCAAGGCGGTGGCCGGTGAAGCGGGTGTGCCGTTCTTCTCGATCTCCGGTTCGGAGTTCGTCGAGATGTTCGTGGGCGTCGGCGCCAGCCGGGTGCGCGACCTGTTCGAGCAGGCCAAGAAGAACGCCCCCTGCATCGTCTTCATCGATGAGATCGACGCCGTGGGCCGCCAGCACGGCGCCGGCCTCGGCGGTGGCAACGACGAGCGGGAGCAGACCCTCAACCAGCTGCTCACCGAGATGGACGGCTTCGAGGGCAACACCGGCATCATCATCGTGGCGGCCACCAACCGCCCCGACGTGCTCGATTCGGCCCTGATGCGGCCGGGTCGTTTCGATCGCCAGGTGGTGGTCGACCGTCCCGACTACGCCGGTCGCCTCCAGATCCTGGGTGTCCATGCCCGCGGCAAGACCCTCGCCAAGGACGTCGACCTCGACAAGGTGGCCCGCCGCACCCCGGGCTTCACCGGTGCCGACCTGGCCAACCTGCTCAACGAAGCGGCCATCCTCGCCGCCCGGCGCCAGCTGGCCGAGGTGTCGATGGATGAGGTCAATGACGCCATCGAGCGCGTCATGGCCGGCCCCGAGAAGAAGGATCGGGTGATGAGCGAGCGCCGCAAGCGCCTGGTGGCCTACCACGAGTCCGGCCACGCCCTGGTGGGCGCCCTGATGCCTGATTACGACCCCGTCCAGAAGATCAGCATCATTCCCCGGGGCCAGGCCGGTGGTCTCACCTTCTTCACCCCCAGCGAGGAGCGGATGGAATCGGGCCTCTACTCCCGCTCCTACCTGCAGAACCAGATGGCCGTTGCCCTCGGCGGCCGCGTCGCCGAGGAAATCGTCTACGGCGAAGACGAAGTCACCACCGGGGCCTCCAACGACCTGCAGCAAGTGGCCCGCGTTGCCCGCCAGATGGTGACCCGCTTCGGCATGAGCGACCGCCTCGGACCGGTGGCCCTTGGCCGTGCCCAGGGCGGCATGTTCCTCGGTCGCGACATCGCCGCCGAGCGCGACTTCTCCGAGGACACCGCCGCCGCCATCGATGAGGAGGTGTCCCAGCTGGTGGCGGATGCCTACCGCCGCGCCACCGACGTGCTGCTCGCCAACCGGGCCGTGCTCGATGAGTTGGCCGAGATCCTGGTGGAGAAGGAGACGGTGGATGCCGAAGAGCTCCAGGAGCTGCTGATCTCCCGCAACGTCACGGTGGCGGCCTACGTCTAGGCCTCCCTGCGACTCCCTGATCGCGTCCCTGCACCACCAGCCCCTGCTGGTGGTGCTTCGCCATCGGCAGCTCACCCGGCTGGTTCCCCAGCTCGAACAGCTGCGTGATCTGGGGGTGCTTCACACGGAGATCGCCTGGGCCCCTGGCGCCGACTGGATCGCCCAGGGCCGGCAGCTGATCGCCACCTTCCCGGAACTGTGTCTGGGGGCCGCCTCGATCTGCAGCGAAGCCGCCCTGGAGGCGGTGCTGGAGGCCGGCTTCTCCTAGGGCGTCTCCCCCATCCTCGATGGGGCCCTTCTGGCGAGGTCGGCCGCGGCCGGCTTCACCCTGGTCCCTGGCGTGATGACACCCACGGAAGTGAACCGGGCCCGGGCTCTGGGCTGCGCCATCGTCAAGCTGTTTCCTGCCACCACGGTCGGCATCGGCCACTGGCGGCGCCTGCGGGATCCCCTGGGGGCGCCGCTGCCCTTCTGCATCGCCGCCGGTGGGCTGAAGCCCAGTGATGTCCTTCCTTGGCTGGAGGCCGGGGTTGATGCCGTCGCCCTGGGGGCCTCCCTGGGCGGTGGCGACCAGGGAGCGGCGATGGCCCCCCTGGCTGCGGAACCCCTGCGCCAGCTCCTGGCCGCCCTGCCAACGCGGCCCTGATCAGCCGATCACCAGAGGCTGCACTGGCCCTGCTGGCGCAGCAGGTGATCGGCCAGCACCAGGGCCACCATCGCCTCCACCATCGGCACGGCTCTTGGCAGCACGCAGGGATCGTGGCGTCCCTTCGCCGCCAGGGTGGTGGCGGCGCCGGAGGCATCGATGGTCTGCTGCTCCTTGCGGATCGTGGCCGTGGGTTTGAAGGCCACCCGCATCTGGATCTCCTCCCCGTTGCTGATGCCCCCCTGGATGCCGCCCGAGTTGTTGGTGGCGGTCCGCAGGCGGCCGTCGTCGCTGGGCAGGAAGGCGTCGTTGTGCTCGCTGCCGCGCAGCAGGGTGCCGCCGAAGCCGGAGCCGATCTCGAACCCCTTGGTGGCCGGCAGCGACATCACCGCCTTGGCCAGATCCGCCTCCAGCTTGTCGAACACCGGCATGCCCAGACCCACCGGCGGCCGCCGCACCAGGCATTCGATCACCCCGCCGCAGGAGTCCCCCTCCCGCCCGATCGCCTCGATGCGCTCGATCATCCGTTCGGCGACGGCCGCATCCGGACAGCGCACGATGGTGCTCTCCACCGCCTCCAGGGTCACCGTGGCGGGATCCACCACGGCCTCGATGTCGTGGATCCGGCGCACCCAGGCGATCACCTCGGTGCCGGCGGCCCGGGCCAGCAGCTGTTTGGCGATGGCGCCGGCGGCCACCCGGCCGATGGTCTCCCGGGCCGAGGCACGTCCGCCGCCGCTGCGGGCCTGGATGCCGTATTTGGTCTGGTAGGTGGCGTCGGCGTGGGAGGGGCGGAACGCCACCTCCATCTCCCTGTAGTCCTGGGGGCGCTGGTCCTTGTTGCGCACCACCATGGCGATCGGCGTGCCGAGGGTGACGCCATCGAGGAGGCCGCTGAGAACCTCGACCCGATCGTCTTCCTTGCGTGGGGTGGTGATCTTGCTCTGGCCAGGCTTGCGGCGGTCGAGTTCGGCCTGAATGGCCTCCAGATCGAGCGACAGCCGTGGCGGGCAGCCATCGACGATCACGCCCACGCCACCGCCGTGGGATTCACCGAAGGTGCTGATGCGGAAGAGGTGGCCGAAGCTGCTGCCCATGGCGTCCTGTGACTGGCGCGAGACTACGAAGCGGGTGCGTTGAAGTGTTCAGGTCCGCCGGGCCCTGACCTCCAGGATGGTGGGGCCCACGATCCTTGGCCAGATCCTCGGCCACGAAGCAAGGGCCGCCAGCAGGATGGGGCGCCAGAGGCCGTGTTGCAGCCGGAGCTGCTCCAGTTCCACGGCATCGTTTCCCAGCACGTAGGTGTCGTTGCTGGTGGCTGGGGCCTGGGGATCCGGCGCTGTCAGGCGGGCTGGCGTTCGCTGCCTGCGAGCCTGCCAGGCCTCTGGGCGGGCGCCTGAAGCCATCAAAAAACCCCCTGTGCAGGCAGGGGGTTCAAGGTGATCAAGGACGAACCAGGATCAGACGATCAGGGGGATTCCAGGGAACCGGGGGAACCGGATCAGCCGATGGCCGGGGCGGTCAGGGCCACGGGGGTGGCGCTGGCAGCCGCCAGGTCAAGCGGGAAGTTGTGCGCGTTGCGCTCGTGCATCACTTCCATGCCGAGGCCGGCACGGTTGAGCACGTCGGCCCAGGTGTTGATCACCCGGCCCTGGCCATCCAGGATCGACTGGTTGAAGTTGAAGCCGTTCAGGTTGAAGGCCATCGTGCTCACGCCCAGGGCGGTGAACCAGATGCCGACCACCGGCCAGGCCGCCAGGAAGAAGTGGAGGCTGCGGCTGTTGTTGA
>NZ_JAGQBG010000123.1 GCF_024345515.1 Cyanobium sp. N5-Cardenillas | reverse complement strand
CGAATCTGGTCGGTCTGATTCAGGAGATGCTGTTCGGCCGAGGACAGCTCAATGCCATCGAGCTGCTCGCCTCCGGCATCGCGATCTGGGTCTCCAACGTGGTCACGTTCTCTCTGGCGTTCTGGCATGTCGATCGGGGTGGCCCCGAGGCGAGGCTCAATCGTCTGCCCATCCGCGCGGACTGGTTCTTTCCCCAGGAGGGGGTGCCCGATGCCGTCCGCCCGGACTGGCGCCCCACCTTCATCGACTACCTGTTCCTGGGCTTCTCAACGGCGACGGCCTTCAGCCCCACCGGGGCCATCCCACTCAGCGCCCGGGCCATGCTGCTGATGATGCTGGAAAGCTCCATCTCCCTGCTGACCATCGCCGTGATCGCGGCCAGGGCCATCAACATCCTCGGCACGTGAGCCAGGGCCATGACGATCGCCCCCGAGTGACGCCGCCGCACACCCAGCCAAGCGGCGCCCTTTTGCGACCATGGGCCCACTGCCCAACGTCCCCTGTGTCCGCCGAGCCCCTCGCCAAGACCTACGACCCGGCCGCCACCGAGGCGCGCTGGCAGGCGGCCTGGGAGGAGGCCGGTGCCTTCCATCCCGATCCGGCCGCGGGCGGTGAGCCTTTCGCGGTGGTGATCCCGCCGCCGAACGTGACCGGCAGCCTGCACATGGGCCACGGCTTCGAGACGGCTCTGATCGACACGATCGTGCGCTTCCAGCGCCTGCAGGGCAAAAACGTGCTCTGTCTGCCCGGCACCGACCACGCCTCGATCGCGGTGCAGACGCTGCTGGAGAAGCAGATCAAGGCCGAAGGCGGCAGCAAGGACGACCTGGGCCGCGACGCCTTCCTGGAGCGCGCCTGGGCCTGGAAGGGGGAAAGCGGCGGCACGATCGTGGGCCAGCTGCGCCGGCTGGGCTATTCGGTGGATTGGCGCCGGGAGCGCTTCACCCTCGATCCCGGCTTGAGCGCGGCGGTGGTGGAGGCCTTCGTGCGCCTGCATGAGCAGGGGCTGATCTATCGCGGCGAATACCTGGTGAACTGGTGCCCGGCCTCGGGATCGGCGGTGAGCGACCTGGAGGTGGAGATGAAGGAGCTGGACGGTCACCTCTGGCACTTCCGCTATCCGCTCAGCGGCGGCCCCGCCCTCGATGGCACCGACCATCTGGTGGTGGCCACCACCCGCCCCGAGACGCTGCTGGGGGACACCGGCGTGGCCGTGCACCCCAGCGACCCCCGCTACGCCGCCCTGGTGGGCCAGACGATCAGCCTGCCCCTGGTGGGGCGCCAGATCCCGATCGTGGCGGATGAGCACGTGGATCCGGCCTTCGGAACGGGCTGCGTCAAGGTGACCCCCGCCCACGACCCCAACGACTTCGCCATCGGCAGCCGCCACGGCCTGCCCCTGATCACGGTGATGGCCAAGGACGGCAGCATGAACGCAGCGGCCGGCCGCTTCGCCGGCCTGGACCGCTTCGAGGCCCGAGCGGCGGTGGTGGCGGCGATGGAGGCGGAGGGGTTCCTGGTGAAGGTGGAGCCCCACCGCCACAGCGTGCCCTTTTCGGATCGCGGCAAGGTGCCGGTGGAGCCGCTGCTCTCCACCCAGTGGTTCGCCCGTGCCGAACCGCTGGCGGCCCGCTGCCGGGAGGCCCTCGAGGGCGGCGCGCCCCGCTTCGTGCCCGAGCGCTGGGAGAAGGTCTACCGCGACTGGCTCACCGACATCCGCGACTGGTGCATCAGCCGCCAGCTCTGGTGGGGCCACCGCATCCCCGCCTGGTTCGTGGTCAGCGAGACCGGCGGTGTGATCACCGAGGCGACGCCCTACGTGGTGGCCCGCGATGGGGCGGAGGCCCGCGTCAAGGCGGAAGCGGCCTACGGCGTAGCCAGCCGGGCGGCCGGCCGGGAGCTGCAGCTGGAGCAGGACCCGGACGTGCTCGACACCTGGTTCTCCAGCGGCCTGTGGCCCTTCTCCACCCTGGGTTGGCCCGAGACGGAGGCCGCCGATCTGGCCCGCTGGTACCCCACCAGCGTGCTGGTGACGGGCTTCGACATCATCTTCTTCTGGGTGGCCCGCATGACGATGCTGGCCGGCGCCATGCAGCCCCTCGGCGCCGGCCAGGCCTGGATGCCCTTCGCCGACGTGATGATCCACGGCCTGGTGCGGGACGAGAACAACCGCAAGATGAGCAAGAGTGCCGGCAACGGCATCGACCCGCTGCCGCTGATCGAGCGCTACGGCGCCGATGCCCTGCGCTTCGCCCTGGTGCGCGAAGTGGCCGGCGCCGGCCAGGACATCCGCCTCGACTACGACCGCAGCGAGGGCAGTTCGGCCACGGTGGAGGCGGCGCGCAACTTCGCCAACAAGCTCTGGAACGCCACCCGCTTCGCCCTGATGAACCTGGGCGGTGAGACGCCCGCCTCCCTGGGTGCGCCGGACCCCGCACACCTGCAGCTCGCCGACCGCTGGATCCTGTCGCGGCTGGAGCGGGTCAAGCGCGAGACGGCGCAGCGCTACGCCAGCTATGGCCTGGGGGAAGCCGCCAAGGGGCTGTACGAGTTCGCCTGGAACGAGGTCTGCGACTGGACGATTGAATTGCTGAAACGGCGCCTCAATCCGCGCCCTATCGCCGAGGGGCAGCCCCTCACGGCCGAGGTGCTGGCCGACCAGCGCGTTGCCCGGCAGGTGCTGGCCAAGGTGCTGGCGGAGCTGCTGGTGCTGCTGCATCCGCTGATGCCCCACCTGAGCGAGGAGCTCTGGCACGGGCTCACCGGCGCCCCCGAGGGCACCTTCCTGGCCCTGCAGAGCTGGCCGGCGGCCGACAGCGCCGCCCTCGATGAAGGTCTGGAGGCGTCGTTCGCCGAGCTGATCGAGGCGATCCGGGTGGTGCGCAACCTGCGGGCCGTGGCCGGCCTCAAGCCCTCCCAGGGGGCGCCGGTGCTGTTCATCACCGGCCGCGAGCAGCTGGTGGCGGTGCTGCGGGAGGGCAGCGCCGACATCGCCACCCTCACCCGGGCGGAGAGCGTGACCGTGCTGGATCCGGCGGCGGCGGCAGAGCGGCCGGCGGCCCGGTCCCTGGCCGCGGTGAGCGGCGAGCTGCAGGTGCTGCTGCCCCTGGACGGCCTGGTCGACCTCGACGCCCTGCGCGCCCGCCTGGAGAAGGACATCGCCAAGGCCACCAAGGAGATCAGCGGCCTGGCTGGCCGCCTTGCCAACCCCAACTTCGCCGGCAAGGCTCCGCCGGAGGTGGTGGCCGAGTGCCAGGCCAACCTGGCCGAAGCCGAGGCCCAGGCGGCGCTGGCGCGGCAGCGGCTGGCGGATCTGGGCTGAGGGGGCGTTTCCCTCAGCTCTCCCCCGCCTCCGCCTCCAGCGGTTGCCAGATCAGGGGCCCGAAGCGGGCCACCACGGCCCGCAGGCCATCGAGTTCGCGGCCGCTGCGGCCGCTGAAGCCCAGCACCACCGCGTCCTCGGGCACCGTCCAGTCGACCGGGCGGTCGCCGGCATCGCCGCCGCCGCCGATGCGCTGGCCGTCGCTGCTGCTCAGGAACAGCCGGTCGACGCGGCTGCCGCTGAGGCCCTCGATGCGCCGGATCGTGACGCCCTCCGCCAGCTGCAGCACCCCCCGGTCGCCACCGCCGCCGCCGCCATGGACCTCCTGCTCAAGCGGATCGCCCTCGCTGGCATAGCGCAGCCGGATCTGATCCACCCGCGAGCCGGTGCGCAGGCCCACCTCCACCAGCCGCTGGCGCCGGCGGATCGCGTCGGCCCGCCCGGGGAAGGCGAAGGGGGCGCCGCCGTTGCCCCCCATCGGCAGCTCCTCGGCCAGGGTCACGCTCAGCTCCGGGCTGCCCGCCGCCAGGGACGGCAGCGCCGGGGCCACCAGGGGGGTGGCGGCGGCGTCCCGGTAGGCGGCCAGGCAGGCGTCGATCGCCCGCCGATCGGCCGCGGCGGCGGCGCGCCGGACGGCCAGCGCCGGGTCCGGGGCCACGCCGTAGAGCCGGTACGTTTCGGCCACCCAGTCCATCTGGCGGATCAGTCCCACCACCTGCTCGCGACGCTCCAGCAGGCCGGTGCCCGAGGCGTCGCCGCTGAACAGCCGCCGGTTGGCGGCCACCGCCTCGAAGGCGGCGCCGATGGCCGGCACCGTCTCGTAGCCCCGGGTCCGGACTCCGATCAGCGCCGGCTGATCCAGCGGCAGCTGGGCGAAGTCGCGGGCGAAGGGGATCAGGGAGGCGGCGTCGGCCGCTGGCTGGGCCCTGGTGCCGATCACTTGCATCCGGAAGCCGAGGTTCACCGCGGCGCTGCGGGCGACCGATGTCACCGTTTCCACCATGGCGGGGTTGAGGCTCAGGCCGCCGAGGCCCAGTTCGGCGCCGATCTGCCGCTCCACCATCCGGGCCTGTTCCCGCGACTGGGCGTAGAAGGTGAACACTCCGTGGCACTCCCCGCCCACCTCCGCCGCCGCCACGAAGCCATCGCCGTGCAGGGCCACGAAGGACTCGAGCTCGGCAGCGCCGGCCGGCACCGCCACCCCCTCCAGCGGCCGGGTCTGGCCCGCCTCCAGCGCCACGCTCACCTGCCGGGCCCACACCACCAGCGACAGGCTGAAGGCGGTGGTCTTCAGGGAGTCGCGGAACGACCGCTTGGCCCCCAGCAGGCTCAGGGGTCCCAGGCCCACACCCAGGGAGGTGTCGTTGTGCAGCGAGCGCACCAGCTCTTCGCTGCTGCGGCAGAGCTGCCAGCCCACCGTGCTGCCGCCGCCCGCCGCCAGCACCGTGCCGCCCACGGCCGCCTCGAGGGGTTCGCCGGAGTCGGCGACGCTGTGGCGCCCCCGGAACAGGGCCCCCCGGGCGACCTGCCGCGCCAGCTCCGACGGGTCAGCCATGGCGACGCAGTCAGCAGACCCAAGCCTAGGCAGGGTCGATACGGTGGCCCCATGGACCCGCTCTGGCTGTCGGATCACCTGCTGGCCTGGCTGCGTTCGCCGCTGGGGGCGGTGGCCTTCGTGCCCCTCTACGCCCTGTGGGTCACCCTGCTGCTGCCGGGGGTCTGGGCCTCGATGCTGGCCGGGGTGCTCTACGGACCGCTCTGGGGCAGCGTGCTGGTGTTCGCCGGGGCCTGCCTGGGGGCCCAGGCGGTGTTCCTGCTGGGGCGCGGCCGCTGGCGGGGCTGGGCCCGCCGCCGCCTGGCCGGGGCGCCGCGGCTGCTGGCGGTGGAGCGGGCGGTGTGCCGCCAGGGCCTGGTCCTGGTGCTGCTCACCCGCCTGTCGCCGGCCTTCCCCTTCAGCCTGCTGAACCTCGCCTACGGCCTCAGTGAGGTGAGCCTGCGCGACTACTCGATCGGCCTGATCGGCATCCTCCCCGGCACCGTGCTGTTCTGCGCCCTGGGGGCGGCGGCCGGCGATCCCAGCCGCTTTGCGGCGCTGCTGGCCGGCCCGGCCGATGGGGTCACCTGGGCCCTGCGACTGCTGGGGGTGGCGGCCACCGTGGCGGCGGTGCTGCTGGTGGGCCGCCAGGTGCGCCTGGCCCTGGTGGAACGCGGGGTAGCCTCCCACGTTGCGATGCAGGCCAGCGATGGCGACGGCCGAGACTCCCCCACGCTCCACCGCCGGCGCCTGCCCTAACTGCGGCAGCGAACGCCTCACCCCGGTGCGGCGGGTGCGGGTGAGCAAGGCGCGGGTGGAGGCTGAACTCGCCCACTGCAGCAGCTGCGACTTCCTTTTCCTGGCCGATCCCACCTGGCTGGACGTGGCCTATGAGGAGTCCTTCTACGGCGACACCGGCTACGTCGACCGCAACCTGCACGCCTCGCGCCTGCTGCGGCTGCTGCTGGTGATCGGCCGCCTTGGCCGCTTCGGCCCCAGCGAGCCGGGCTGCGACCTGGGCACCGGCCTGGGCATGCTGCCGCGGCTGTTGCGCGATCACGGCTTCGATTTCCACGGCACCGACGCCTATGCGGCGATGGAACTGATCCGCCCCTTCTGCGAGCCCCCGGGCGATGGCCCCATCGGCTGCAAGACCGCCTTCGAGGTGATCGAACATGTGCCCGGCACCCCCGGGTTCCTGAGGGACGAGGTGGGCGCCACGCCCCTGTTCGTCTTCTCCACCCTGATGCGGTCGCCGGGCGAGATCCCCGGCCCCGACTGGTGGTACTACGCCTTCGGCAACGGCCAGCACATCAGCTTCCACAGCCGCCGCAGCTTCGAGGTGGCGATGGCGCAGGCGGGGATGGACCCGGCCTGGCTGGTCTGCATCGACGGACCGGTGCACCGCCGTGCCCTGCATCTGATCGCCCCGGCGGCCCGCTGGCGGCGGGCCTTCCGGGTGGCCGGCGCTCTGGTGAACCTGGGGCTCGACGGCCTGCTGCTGCCCTGGCTGGAGCCCCTGGTGGGATTGCGCAACCGCATCATCCCCGACCACTACCTCGCCATGGAGCGGCTCAGATCTGCCGCAGAGCGTCCGCCTTGTCCTTGAAGTCGCTGAGCAGCAGCTGCAGGTAGGTGACCTTGCGCAGCTTGACGTTGGCGGTGAGGGACATGCCCACCTGAAGGGGCAGCACCTTGCCGCTCTTCAGCTTGAGCTGCTGGGAGTTGAGCCGGATGTCCACCGGAAAGCGGTAGAAGTTGTTCATCTGGTCCGGGGGCAGGGCATCGGAGCCGATGCGCCGCACGGTGCCCTGCAGCACGCCGAAATCGGTGGCCGGGAACGAATCGATGCTGATGTCGGCGGCCTTGCCCACCGTGACGAAACCGATCTCCCGGCTGGGCACCTCCACCCGCGCCTCCAGCTTGTCGAAGGGCACCACCTTCATCACCGGTTCGCTGGTCTGGGCGACGAAGCCGCGGGAGCGGGGCTTGAGCTCGAACACCACACCCGCCTCGGGGGCCCGGATCGCCTGGTAGCGGATGTTGACGTTCAGCTCGGTCAGTTTGCTGCGCAGGTCGGCCAGCTCGCTCTGGATTTCGCGGATGCCCTGCTGCAGGATCGCCTGCTGGCGCAGCCGGTCCACCTGGCCCTCCTGGAGCTTGCCCTCCACCTCCTGTACCTTGTTGCGCTGGGAGAGGTACTGAAGCTCGGCGGTGGCGCCCTCCTTGTTGAGGGTCTCGAGGCGGCCGAGCACGTCCTTCTCCAGCACCAGGCTCTGGCGCAGCACCCGCTGCTCAGTGTCATTGAACTGCAGGTAGCGGTCGAGCTCCACCTGCTTGAGCCGCAGCTGCTGCTGCTTGTACCGGATCGTCTGCTCCATGCTGGCCTGGCGATCGAGGGTGGTCTCGGTGTCGAGGCGCAGCAGCACCTGGCCCTTCTTCACCCGCTCGCCCTCCTTCACCATCACTTCCTCCACCACGCCGCCCACCGGCATCTGGATGTCCTTCACCACCCCCAGGGGTTCGAGCTTGCCCGGGGCGGTGACGATCTCCTCGGTCTGGGCGAAGGCCAGCCAGCCGAGGCCGAACAGGGTGACCCCCATCAGGGTCCAGGTGATCGAACGGGCCCAGAAGCGCGACTGCTGCAGCACCACGTCGTCGCTGTCGGTGTGAATGCTGCGCTCGAGGCCGTTCTGGGCCCGGCGCAGCAGGCTGCCTGGGGTGGGGGGAACCATCAGCCCGCCTCCTGCTGGCGATACAGCGCGAAATAGCGTCCCTTCATGGCCATCAGTTCCTCATGGCTGCCGGTTTCGACGATGGCGCCCTGGTGCATCATCACGATCAGATCGGCGCGGCGGATGGTGGAGAGCCGGTGGGTGATGAAGAACACGGTGCTCTGGCTCATCGCCTCCCGCAGGTTGTCGCACACCTGGCGTTCGGTGTCGTAGTCGAGGGCGCTGGTGGCCTCGTCCATCACCAGGAGCTGGGGCTGGCTCAGCAGGGTGCGGGCGATGGCGATGCGCTGGCGCTGGCCGCCGGAAAGGGAGGCGCCGCGCTCCCCCAGGGGGGTGCTGTAGCCGGAGGAGAGCTCCATGATGAAGTCATGGGCGCCGGCGATCCTGGCGGCCTCGACGATGGCATCGCTGGGGGCCTCCGGGTTGGTGAGGGCGATGTTCTCGCTGATGGTGCCGGAGAAGAGCAGGGGGTCCTGGGGCACGATGCCGACCTGGCGGCGCAGGGAATAGAGCTCCACCTTGTCGATGTCGTAGCCGTCCACGAGGATGCGCCCCTTCGTGGGGGAGTAGAGCCGCGGCAGCAGCTTCATCAGGGTGCTCTTGCCGCTGCCGCTCTGGCCCACGATCCCGGTGAAGGTGCCGGGGGGAACATGCAGGCTGACGTTGGTCAGAACCTCGGGTCCGGCGGGATTGAAGCGGAAGCTGAGGTTCTCGAACACCACGTCGCCTTTCACCGGCGGCAGGGGGATGTGGCCGCGATCGGCTTCGCTCGACTCCTCCGGGGTGTCGACCACGTCGGCGAGACGCTCGAAGGAGACCCGCAGCTCCTGGATGTTCTGCCAGATCGAGGAGAGCCGCAGCAGGGGCTGGGTGACGTAGCCGCTGATAATCCGGAAAGCGATCAGCTGGCCCAGGGTCAGCTCCCCCTTGAGCACCATGGTGGCGCCCACCCAGAGCACCAGCAGCTGGGAGAGCTTCTGGAGCACCGAGCTGGTCTCGTTGAGGAAGGTGCCGGTGATGGTCTTCTCGAAGGTGCGGGAGATGTATTTGGCGTACAGCTCCTGCCATTTCCAGCGGCTCACCATCTCCACGTTCTGGGCCTTCACCGTCTGGATGCCGGTGAGCACCTCCACCAGGTGGCTCTGGGTGCGGGCGTTCTCCTCGGCCGCCTGGCGGTACTGGCGCCGGAACAGGGGGGCTCCGAGCAGGGTGAGTCCCACCTGGATCGGCAGGACGGCCAGGGCAATGATCGTCAGCAGCCAGCTGTAGATCGCCATCACGATGATGTAGATCACCGAGAAGGCCGCATCCAGCAGGGTGATCAGGGCCTGGCCGGTGAGGAAGTTGCGGATCTTCTCCAGCTCGGCGATGCGGGTGCCCAGCTCCCCGACCGGACGCTTGTCGAAATAGCCGAGCGGCAGGCGCAGCAGGTGGTCGATCACCTCGGCACCCAGGCGCAGGTCGATGCGGTTGGTGGTGTCGGTGAACAGGAAGGTGCGCAAGGATCCGATCACCCCCTCCATCAGGGTGACCACCACCAGGGCCATGCCCAGGCTCTGCAGCGTGTCGAGGCTGCGCTGGGAGATCACCTTGTCGATGATCACCTGGAT
>NZ_JAGQBG010000122.1 GCF_024345515.1 Cyanobium sp. N5-Cardenillas | reverse complement strand
AATCTATTGTGGCCTAGGCCAGGCCACCCGTGCTACCTGCGTAAGGTTGCCAGGCCCCCTGTGGCAGATCGCTGAGCTCCTGTCCCTGTGGATTGTTCCGGTTGACTCCGCCCCTCCCGGCATGCCGCTGTGAGTGATCCCGCGATCAGTGTCGTCTGTGCCTACCGCAATGGCTCCGCCTTTCTGCCGGAACTGCTCGCCTCTGTCCAACGGCAGGTCATGGCCCACTGGGAGCTGCTGCTCGTTGACGATGGCTCGACAGACGGGGGTCCGCTTCTGGCAGCGGAGGCGGCGTCGAGCGATTCCCGTATTCGGCCCATGTCGGCACCACCACGACCGACGGTGTCTCCCGCAGGGCCCTGGTGGCCCCGCAACATCGGTATCGGTGCCGCCCGTGCTCCCTGGATCGCCTTTCTCGATGTTGATGACCTCTGGCATCCGCTCAAGTTGGAGCGCCAGCTCGCGCTCCACAGGACCCTCGGGCTTGATCTGAGTGTGACCGGTTACGCCAGGTTCCACCATGGCAGGCCCAAGCTTTCCTCATGGCGTTGTCCACCGCAGCATCTCCAGCATCGAGGGCTTCTGCGCGGCAACGTGATCCCCCTGCTCACGGTGATGGTGCGTCGTGACTGGTTGGAAGAGGGCTTCAGGCCGGTGCCCCATGAGGATTACCTCCTTTGGCTGGATCTGTTCCGCCAACGACCCCACCTCAAGTACGGCTGCCTGCCTGAACTGCTGGCTGCCTACCGCCTTCATGACGCCAACCTCACCGCAAGGCGCCCTGCCCTGGCGGCATGGGTGTATGGGGTCCACCGTTGCCATGGTCGCCGGCGGTTCCAGAGCGCGGCTGTCCTGCTGCCCTGGGCCTCCCACCAGCTGTGCACTGCACTGGACTGGCGGCTCCGCCCCCTCACGGGTTCACTGAACCAAGCACTTTCGGCTGTGCCCCCCTGGCTGTTGCCACCAGTCGGATTGTCTTGATGAGGATCAGGAAATCCAGCATCAGGTTGGCATTGCGGAGGTAGTACAGGTCGTAGCTGAGCTTTGCCCGGCTGTCTTCGATGCTGGCTCCGTAGGGATAGCAAACCTGGGCCCAGCCGCTGAGTCCAGGGCGGATCCAGTGACGTACCCGGTAATGGGGAATGAGGTGCTCCAGCTCCACTTCCAGCTCAGGGCGCTCGGGTCTGGGGCCGATGAGACTCATGTCCCCGTTCAGCACGTTGATCAGCTGGGGCAGCTCATCGAGGCGGATGAGTCGCAGCCATCTTCCCACGCGTGTCGTCCTGGGATCGCAGTGGCTGGACCATCGGGCCCCGTTGACTTCAGCGCAGGTGCGCATCGATCGCAGTTTCCAGATACGTATGGGCATGCCGTACAGCCCTGTCCTCCACTGGTCGTAGAAGATCGGGCCGCGATCTTCCAGATGGATGAGCAGGGCGGCGAGGCACATCAGTGGTGCCGTGAGCAGCAGAAGAATCCCTGCAAGGGAAACGTCGCCAAGACGCTTGAGCCGCCAGCCCCAACGGCCTGGCTGCAACTCGAACCCCTCAGCCTGTACAAGCCAGCGGCTGGAGAAGAGCTCGGGAGGAACCCGCTGAAGCTGCTGCTCGGCCCAGCCGAGCAGGCTGCAGACGACGGTGCCTCGGCTGCGTCGTTCAAGTAACTCCTCCAGCAGGCCGTCGTCCAGCGGAGCCGTTTCGCTGACGGCGATCCCATCGATGCTGGCTTCATCCGCCAAGGCAAGGAATTTGGACTGGGACTGCATGTCCACCGGGTGAAAGACCAGACGCAGATTGTTCAGGGCACCTTCTTGACCGAATTCCCTCTTCAGCACTTCCAGCTCGGCGGCTTCTCCGACCAGAACCCAGCACAGTTGCCGATTCTGTCGACGGTAGATCCATACCTGGGCAAGGCTGGAAAAGAGAAAAACCGCACTCAGCAGGGGCAGAACGAAGCTCCGGAAGGTGCGCGGATCTTCAACTTTCAACCCCCAATTCAGTACAACCACGATCACCCAGAGGAGAAGCAGCGCCACCAGGCCGGTTCGGGCGAAGCGTCCTCTTGCGCTGTCTCGATGACTGGACTCGGGCCTGGAGTATCGGCCAAGCAGGTAGGAGATACCCACCCACAGCCCTATCAGCACCAGCACCGACGGGGAAACGCCGACCCAGCGACCCAGCTTCCACCAGAAGAGGAGGTCGTAGAAGCCGAGCAGCAGCAGGGCGTCGAACAGGGCTAGCCCCAGCAGCCGCCGCCGCTGTCTCAGCCAGGGAGTCCGCCACCACATGCCTTGCTGCCACCGCCACCGCCCGACTTTATGGGCGGTTCCGCCGTTCTCCCCCGGCCGCCGGATCCGCTCCCGGCCCCCCCAATTTGACCGAGGGGCCCCCCATGGGGCATGCTCAACGAGCCGGTGCGGAGCCGGTGGGGTCAAGCTCCTTGCCGCTTGCGGCAGTTAGTTGCGGATGTAGCTCAGTGGTAGAGCATCTCCTTGCCAAGGAGAGGGTCGAGAGTTCGAATCTCTTCATCCGCTTGTCTGTTTCAGCATCAGTCGCTGGCTGTCCACCCGGCTGAAGCCCAGCTTCTCGTAGAAGCCTTCGCCTGTGGTGGTCATCAGGTAGACCCGCTCGGCCGCCGCCACCTCCGGGCTGGCCAGCAGCGTCTCGACGATCCGCCGGCCGACCCCCCGGCCCTGCTGGTCCCCGGCCACCACCACGTCCCAGAGCACGGCGCGGAACACCCCGTCACTGGTGGCGCGGCCGAAGCCCACCAGGGTGCCCGCCTGCCAGGCGCTCACCACCACCTGGCTGCCGCCGAGCATCCGCCCCAGCTGCCAGGGCCTGCGGCCGGTGGCCCAGAAGCTGTGGCCATCGAGCAGGGCGCCGAGGGCCGCCAGACGCCAGCGCAGGCGCAGCCTCAGCCGGCCGTGGCGGACCAGCCGGATCGGGATGGCGGAGGGGGCCTCGGGCCTGGGGGGGGCGCTGCTCAACGGACCGGGGTGGGGCGCATCAGCTGCGAATCCTGCTCGGCGGCCGGTGCCGGAGGGCCCTGCAGGTGCGGATCCCCGACGAAGGAGACGCCGAAAACCCTTGCGGCAGCACGATTCTTCGCTCTCGGCCACGGTTTTGCGATGGTAGGCTAAGAAACTACGGACAGGCCCTTTCCATGCTCAAGCTGCTGCTGGGTGATCCCAATGCCCGCAAGCTGAAGCGTTACCAGCCGTTGGTGTCCGACATCAATCTGCTGGAGGAGGAGATCGAGCCCCTCAGCGACGAGGAGCTGAGGGGCCTGACGGCCGAGTTCCGCCAGAAGCTGGAGAAGCCCGAGACGGCGGCACGCCGCAAGGCCCTGCTGGATGAGCTGCTGCCCCAGGCCTTCGCCGTGGTGCGGGAGGCGGGCAAGCGGGTGCTGGGCATGCGCCACTTCGATGTGCAGCTGATCGGCGGCATGGTGCTGCACAACGGCCAGATCGCCGAGATGAAGACCGGCGAGGGCAAGACCCTGGTGGCCACCCTGCCGGCCTACCTCAACGCCCTCACCGGCCGCGGGGTTCACGTGGTCACCGTCAACGACTACCTGGCGCGCCGCGACGCCGAGTGGATGGGCCAGATCCACCGCTTCCTGGGGCTGAGCGTCGGCCTGATCCAGCAGGACATGAGCCCGCCGGAGCGGCGCCGCAACTACGCCTGCGACATCACCTACGCCACCAACTCCGAGCTGGGCTTCGACTACCTGCGCGACAACATGGCGAGTGACATCGCCGAGGTGGTGCAGCGCGAGTTCCAGTACTGCATCATCGACGAGGTGGATTCGATCCTCGTCGACGAGGCCCGCACCCCCCTGATCATCTCCGGCCAGATCGAGCGGCCCCAGGAGAAATACATGCAGGCGGCCCGGATCGCCGCCGAGCTGCAGCGCGCCGCCGAGATGGGCAAGGACGGCATCGATCCCGAGGGCGACTACGAGGTCGACGAGAAGCAGCGCAACGTCACCCTTACCGACGAGGGCTACCAGAAGGCGGAGCAGCTGCTCGGCGTCCAGGACCTCTTCAATCCGCAGGACCCCTGGGCCCACTTCATCAACAACGCCCTCAAGGCCAAGGAGCTGTTCGTCAAGGACGTCAACTACATCGTGCGCGACGCCGAGGCGGTGATCGTCGACGAGTTCACCGGCCGGGTGATGCCGGGGCGCCGCTGGAGCGATGGCCTGCACCAGGCGATCGAGGCCAAGGAGGCCCTGCCGATCCAGCCCGAGACCCAGACCCTGGCCAGCATCACCTACCAGAACTTCTTCCTGCTCTATCCCCGCCTGGCCGGCATGACCGGCACCGCCAAGACCGAGGAAGTGGAGTTCGAGAAGACCTACAAGCTCGAGGTGGCCGTGGTGCCCACCAACCGGGTTCGCTCCCGCGCCGACTGGCCCGACCAGGTCTACAAGACCGAAACGGCCAAATGGCAGGCCGTGGCCGCCGAGACGGCCCAGGTGCACAAGAGCGGCCGGCCGGTGCTGGTGGGCACCACCAGCGTGGAGAAATCGGAGCTGCTGTCCACCCTGCTGCAGGAGCAGGCGATCCCCCACAACCTGCTCAACGCCAAGCCGGAGAACGTGGAGCGGGAGGCCGAGATCGTCGCCCAGGCGGGCCGGGCCGGCGCCGTCACCATCGCCACCAACATGGCCGGCCGGGGCACCGACATCATCCTGGGCGGCAACAGCGACTACATGGCACGCCTCAAGCTGCGGGAGGTGCTGCTGCCCCGGCTGGTGCGTCCTGAGGAGGGCCACCGTCCCCCGGTGCCCCTGCAGCGCTCCACCGAAGCGCCGGCTGGATTCGGCGGCGCCGTGGTTCCGAGCTCCAAGCCCGCTTCCGAGGCCCGGGCCATCGGCAACCTTTACCCCTGCAGCCTGTCCGAAGAGACGGAAAAGGCCCTGTCCGGCTTCTCCCGTGAGCTGGTGGCGGCCTGGGGCGACCGCACGCTCACGGTGCTCGAACTCGAGGACCGCATCGCCCAGGCGGCGGAGAAGGCCCCCACCGACGATCCCCAGATCCAGCGCCTGCGGGAGCTGATCGCCCAGGTGCGCGCCGAGTACGACGGGGTGGTCAAGCAGGAGGAGGGCCAGGTCCGCACCGCCGGAGGCCTGCACGTGATCGGCACCGAGCGCCACGAGTCGCGCCGCGTCGACAACCAGTTGCGGGGTCGGGCCGGCCGCCAGGGCGACCCGGGCAGCACCCGCTTCTTCCTCTCCCTCGAGGACAACCTGCTGCGCATCTTCGGCGGCGACCGGGTGGCGGGCCTGATGAATGCCTTCCGGGTGGAGGAGGACATGCCGATCGAATCGGGCATGCTCACCCGCTCCCTGGAGGGGGCCCAGAAGAAGGTGGAGACGTACTACTACGACATGCGCAAGCAGGTGTTCGAGTACGACGAGGTGATGAACAACCAGCGCAAGGCGGTGTACACCGAGCGGCGCCGGGTGCTGGAGGGAAGGGAGCTCAAGCAGCAGGTGATCGGCTATGGCGAGCGCACCATCGACGACATCGTCGAGGCCTACGTGAACCCGGATCTGCCGCCCGAGGAGTGGGATCTCACCCGGCTGGTGGAGAAGGTCAAGGAGTTCATCTACCTGCTGGCGGATCTCTCCCCCGACCAGGTGGGCGGCCTGTCGATGGAGGAACTCAAGGCCTTCCTGCAGGAGCAGATGCGCAATGCCTATGACATCAAGGAGGGCCAGATCGAACAGATGCGGCCCGGTCTGATGCGGGAAGCGGAGCGTTTCTTCATCCTCCAGCAGATCGATACCCTCTGGCGGGAGCACCTGCAGGCCATGGAAGCGCTCAGGGAATCGGTGGGTCTGCGCGGCTACGGCCAGAAGGATCCCCTGATCGAATACAAGAACGAGGGGTACGACATGTTCCTGGAGATGATGACCCAGATGCGCCGCAACGTGATCTATTCGATGTTCATGTTCCAGCCCCAGGTGCCGCAGACGGTCACGGCCTGAGGGTTAGCAAGGGTAGAATTATTTATCGCTTCTACCCTGGTGGCGCCATGGGCATGAACATCAAGGATCCTGAAGTGCATGCCATGGCACGAGAGCTGGCTGCCCGCCGGTCCACCACCGTGACCAATGCGGTGCGACAGGCCCTCAGCGCCGAGCTTGAGCGCAGCCGGCACGAGGAGGGAGAGATGGGCGGCGCGGCCGCGGCTCGGCATGCCCGGCTTCAGGAACTCCTGCCGCGGTTCCGCCAGATTCCCTGGCCGGAAGGCGTGACCAGCAAGGAATTGCAGGACGAGCTCTATGACGATCAGGGGTTGCCGGTGTGATGGTGGTGGATACCTCCGCGTTGGTGGCGATCCTCAAGGCAGAAGCGGAGGCAGCGGCCCTCCTGCACTGCTTGGGCGGGAGTTGCAACAGCACCATCGCCATGCCCACCCTGCTGGAGGCTCAGATGGTGATGGTCAGCCAGGTTGGTGACGCCGGATTGGTTGACCTGGAACTGCTGCTCAGCCGAGCCGAGATCCGGCCCCTGGCCTTTGATGCAAACCAGCTGCGCTGGGCCTTGCATGGGTGGCATCACTACGGCAAGGGTCGCCACCGGGCAGGCCTGAACTTCGGGGATTGCTTCAGCTATGGCCTGGCCATGGCGCTGGATCGGCCCTTGTTGTTCAAGGGCGATGACTTTTCCCAAACCGATGTAAAGGTGGCCGTGTTCTGAAGGCGCTTCACCGCCTCAGTTTTCGATTCCTGGATTGTCTCCAAGGAATTCCAGAATTTCCCGATCGCGCAGGTTCTGGGCGTTGCCACTGCAGGGCTCCTGCAGGGGCCTGCCGGCGGCCACCTCCTTCAGGCAGGCCTGCAGCCGGTTGACGTCGTTCTCCAGGCTGTCGATCCGCTCCATCAGGTTGCGGATCACCGAGGCCTCCGCATCCGGCAGGGCGGAGTGGGCCAGGGGATCGATGCGGGCCCCGGTCTGGTGGATCACCCGGCCGGGAATGCCCACCACGGTGCTGTCGGCTCCCACGTTGCGCAGCAGCACCGAACCGGCGCCGATGCGGGTGTTGGTGCCCACGGTGATCGCTCCGAGCACCTTGGCCCCCGCCCCAACCACCACGTTGTCCATCAGGGTGGGGTGACGCTTGCCGTGCTCCTTGCCGGTGCCCCCCAGAGTCACGCCCTGGTACAGGAGGCAGTTGTCACCGATGACGCTGGTCTCGCCGATCACCACGCCCATGCCGTGGTCGATGAACACCCCGCGGCCGATGCTGGCCCCTGGGTGGATCTCCACCCCCGTGAGCAGCCGACCCAGTTGGCTCAGCATCCGCGGCAGCAGGGGCAGCCCCAGCCGCCAGAGGCGGTGGCTGACGCGGTGAAGTTCCAGGGCGTGGAAGCCCGGGTAGCAGAGCAGGATCTCCAGGGTGCCCCTGGCCGCTGGATCCCGCTGCCGGATGATGGCCAGGTCGGCCCTGAGTGCATCAAGCATGGGTTCTGGCCCTCAGGCCGCCAGGAGGCCGATCTCCTTGCGGAGCTGGTCGATGGTGGCGGCGCCAAGGTAGCTCTGCGCACAGTGCACCATGGGCAGGCGCATCAGCTGGGCCCGGTTCTGGCGCAGGGTCTGCTCCACCAGGGGCAGGCTGGGTTTGTCGCAGATCACGTGGCTGGAGGCCCGCAGCAGGGCCAGCAGGCGGCTGCTGGTGTCGGGATTGGCCGTCATCACCAGCAGCTCGTTGCCCCTCATGCTGTGCAGGATCACCTCGGCGGCCCGCAGGATGCCCGGGCTGATGCTCACCAGGCCCACGCAGCTGCCGGGGCGCAGTTCCTTGAGCATGCCCAGTTCGTGGCCGAAGTCGTTGAGGTCGACCGGAACGGCCCGCACCCCGTGCACCTTGGCGATCTGCTCCACCTCCTGGAGGAAGTAGCGGCTGGTGACCACCGTGCCCTTGCTCGAAGTCTCCAGCACCGATTCGAGTTCCTCGATCGGCACCACCTCCACCGGCACCTCCAGGCTGGGCTTGAGTTCCTCGGCGATTAGGATCGAGGCGCCGATGTCCTCGCGGGAGGTGCTCACCAGCACCCGGGCGCCGCAGCGCAGCCGCCAGTCGATCTCGCGGGTGAGCAGCTCCCGGGCCTGCTGCAGGGTGCAGCCGGCATTCAGCAGCCCATCGACGCTCTGGCGCACCTCCCGGTCGATGTCAGGCAGGGCCTTGCTGCGCAGGCCCGGCGGCGGCTTGATCTCACGCGGGTTCTGCTGGTCGCGCACATAGATCCCTGAGCCGGCCATGGCCTCCACCACGCCGTCGGTCTCGAGCTGGCGGTAGACCTTGCTGATCGTGTTGCGGTGCAGGCCGGTCTGCATGGCCAGCTGGCGCGTGCTCGGCAGCCGGTGGCCCGGCGGGTAGTGCCGGGCGGCGATGGCGAAGCAGATCTGGTTGTACAGCTGGGTCGACGCCGGGATGTCGCTCTCCTGCTGAATGTGAAAACGCACGCCAGTGTGGCCAGGGGGTCTGGCCGCCACCCTAAGGAGCTTTGGCCCCCGTGACAATTCCCTCGTTGGCATACGACCATGTGCCGGTTGCCCTGTGCCGGTTTGACCGCCCCCGATTCCGTCGCCTCCTGGTTGCAGCTCGAGCCCCGGCGGCCGGGCCAGGTTCCGCTGCGCTGCTGGTGGGCCAGGCCCACTGGCACACCGCCCAGGGGCGGCGTTCTGGTGTTGCCGGAGGTGTTCGGCATCAACGGCTGGATCCGCAGCGTCGCCCAGCGGCTGGCCGAAGCGGGCTACGCGGCCCTGGCGGTGCCCCTCTATGCCCGCACCGCTCCCGATCTGGAGCTGGGTTACGGCCCGGACGACCTGGCGCTGGGCCGAAGCCACAAGGACCTCACCCGCACCGACCAGTTGCTCGCTGATGTGGGTCTCGCCGCCGACTGGCTGCAGCAGCAGTTGCCTGCCCCTGACGCCGGCCTGGGTTGCGTCGGGTTCTGCTTCGGCGGCCACGTTGCCCTGCTGGCGGCCACCCTGCCCCAGCTGGCCGTCACGGTCGATTTCTATGGAGCCGGCGTGGCCTCGGGCCGCCCCGGTGGCGGCCCCGCCAGCCTGGAGCTGGTGCCGTCGATCGGCGGCACGCTGCTGTGCATCTGCGGCGATGGCGATCCCCTCATCCCCCCGGCGGATGTGGCGGCGATCGAAACGGCCCTGTCGGCCGCCAACGCCTGCCGGGCTCTGGCCGCGCTCCCCGCCCCGCCCCACCGGCTGGTGCGGCTGGAGGGGGGGCACGGCTTCATGTGCTCGGCCCGGCCGGACCATCGCCCCGAGGCGGCGGCGGCCGGCTGGTCACTCCTGCTCGACAGTTTCGAGCAGGTGCTGGGGGGGCCAGGGC
>NZ_JAGQBG010000121.1 GCF_024345515.1 Cyanobium sp. N5-Cardenillas | reverse complement strand
CCGGGGTCGCTGCTGGCGCCCACCTTGAAGTTCATCTGGCTGGCCTGCTTGCCCGGAATGGCGGGGAAGGGGCCGAACATCCGCCCGGTGCCGATCGGCGGGTTCATGACTTCGTTGATCACCTGCAGATTGCTGCCATCGCTGAACTTCATGAAGCCACTCACCGGATATTTGGCGTTGGCGTCGGAGGAGTTGGCCGTGAAGAAGAACTTGAAGCTGCTGTAGGGCTGGTTGACGATGAAGTCGGTGTTCCAGTTCTCCTTGCCGATCAGCTTGGCGGCCCCGACCCGCTTGGAGACGATCGGGGAGGTGCCATCGCCACCGATCGGCTGCAGGAAGGTGCAGCGCTGCTGGGCCTGGGCGGCGGAGCCGGCAGCGAGGACCAGCGAGGCGCTGAGCAGGGAAACGGCCAGGGCTTTCATGGCGGCGGATCGACTGACTTCGACCCTAGAGCGCAGTGGGGATCTGGGCCATCAAGGTTCGCCCGTCAACGCTCGAACGCAAAGATCCGCTTCCAGTCGTTCTTCATGCTGATCACGATCCAGCCCTGCCGGCCCGCCTCGGCATAGAGGCCCTGGGTGAACGGCCCCACCTTCGTATCCGGCAACCCCAGGGCCGGACCGTAGGCATACTCGCGGCGGGCGTCATCGTGCAGCACCAGCATCGACAGGCGCGCGCCGTCACCGGCCTTGGTGTACTCCAGCATCTGCCGGTCACCGGTGGAGTTACCGAAGGCGGCGATGGGCCGCCGACCGATCATCAGCTGGATGCCCTCCGGCTTGCCGGCGTCGTTGTCGTTGAGCAGCAGCCGGGGCTCCTTGGTCAGGAAAGGCCGGCCCTGGCTGTCGTAGCCGTAACGGGTGGCGCCGGCGCTGCCGATCACCTGCTCGGGAGGGATGCCATACACCCCTTCGGCGTAGACGCGCACGAAGTCCTGGCCGCCTCCGGTGACGATGTAGGTCTTGTAGCCGCTGGCGCGCAGGTAGCGGAGCAGCTCCTGCATCGGTTGGTAGGTCAGTTCGGTGTAGGGGCGCTGCCAGCGGGGATGGCGGGCCGTGGCCAGCCACTGGCGCACGTCGGCCCTGAAGGTCTCCAGGGGCATGCCGCTGAGGGCCGTGGCGGCCAGCCGCTCCAGTTCCGCCCGGGTGGTCGCCGCTCCGGGCACCCGTTCCAGGATGAAGCGCACCTGCGGGTAGGCCGGCTGCTCGACCCAGAGGGTGCCGTCCTGGTCGAAGGTGGCGATGCGCTCAGCGGGCGGCACAAAGCGGGGGCTGGCGGGGTCCGTGGTCTGGCGGACGAAGCTGAGGATGCCGTCCCGCGCCGCCCCCGGATTCCAGGACGGCAGCGGATCGGCCGGCCGGGCGGCGGCGCCGGCCCAGCCCGCCATGGCGGCCAGCAGGGTCGCGGCGACCAGGCCCCCCAGCAGGCGCAGGAACCAGCGGCGGGGGCGGGACAGGGTCACAGGGCGTCGGGCTCAGAACTTGCGCAGTTCGCGGCGGATCTTGAGCGGATCGCCGGAGTGCTGCTGATTGAAGAGCAGCATCGGCACCCCGGCCAGCAGCAGACCCACCGCCACGACCACACCCCACGAGATCGCCGGCCGACCCTCCGGTGGGACGTCACCGGGCCGGAGCCGCCCCCGGAGCCGTTGCCGCGTTTCCCGCCTGAACCTTGCCATCGCTGCAGACTCCGGGCCCGGCTGGTCCTTCAGTCTGAGGGGGCCGGCGCCCGACCCCCGCCCGGGCCCTGGGATTGTGATCCGCTGATCCCGGGCCCGATCCCCGCCAGGGGGTGAAAGGATTTCGCCATCGCCCCAGCCGGCCCGCCATGGACATGCCCTCCCTGCTGCTCGCCACCGGGGGCCACCAGATCGAAGCGGCCGAGACCCTGATCGAGGCGGGCCGCTTCATCGTCATCCTGTTCGCCGCCCGGGCCCTGGCGGAGCTGATGGTGCGCTTCCGCCTGCCGGCCATCCTCGGCGAGCTGGTGGCGGGCGTGCTGATCGGCGTGTCGGGGCTGCATCTCATCCTGGCGCCGGAACTGGGCGGCCAGCTCAACGCCCTTGCCGAGGGCACGATCGCCGCCCTGGCCCACGTGGGCCCCGACCAGGTGCAGGAGATCTACGACCACGGCTTCAGCAATCTGCAGGCGGTGGCGAAGATCGGCCTGCTGGCCCTGCTGTTCCTCACCGGCCTGGAGAGCGAACTCGACGAGCTGATGGCGGTGGGAGGCCAGGCGATCACGGTGGCGATCACCGGGGTGGTGCTGCCCTTCGCCCTGGGCACCTTCGGGCTGCAGTTCCTGTTCGGCGTGCCCCTGCTGCCGGCGATCTTCGCCGGTGCCGCCATGACCGCCACCAGCATCGGCATCACCGCCAGCGTGCTGGGGGAGCTGAAGTTCCTGCGCACCCGGGAGGGGCAGACGGTGATCGGCGCCGCCGTGCTCGACGACATCCTCGGCATCGTCATCCTGGCCGTGGTGGTGGCCCTGGCCGGCGGCGAAGGCTTCAGCCTCGGCCCGATCCTGAAGCTGATCGCCGCGGCCGCGGTGTTCGTGGTGGTGGCCCTGTTCCTCAGCCGCACCGCCGCACCCCCTTTCGACGGGCTGCTCGATCGCCTCAAGGCCCCGGGAGAGGTGGTGGTGGCCGCCTTCCTGGTGCTGTCGCTGGCCTGCTTCGCGGCCCAGGCCTTCGGGCTGGAGGCGGCCCTGGGGGCCTTCGCCGGTGGCCTGATCCTCAGCGGCTCGCGGCACCGGCACGCGATCGAGGAGGCGGTGAAGCCGCTGGTGGCCCTGTTCGCTACGGTGTTCTTCGTGCTGATCGGCAGCGGCATGGACCTGTCGGTGCTCAACCCCTTCAACGCCGCCAACCACGAGGGGCTGGTGATGGCGGGCTTCCTGCTGGCGGCCGCCGTGGTCAGCAAGGTGGCGGCCGGCTGGAGCTACCTCAGCAGCGGGCCCACCAACCGGCTGGCGGTGGGTCTGGGGATGATGCCCCGCGGCGAGGTGGGCCTGATCTTTCTGGGGCTGGGCACCCAGACCGGGGTGCTGGGGCCGTCGCTCGAGGCGGCGATCCTGCTGATGGTGATGGGCACCACCTTCCTGGCGCCGGTGCTGCTGCGGCTGGTGCTGGCTGATGCCGGCGAGGCCGCCGAGGTGGTCGGGTGAGGGAACCAGCGCGGCCCTGTGGCCAGGCCATGGGACAGTGGCACAAGCTTGCTCCGTGCCCGTGACGAACGACAGTGGTTCCTCCAGGTCGGTGATCGTGGGCCTGGTGGCCGTGATCGGCTCGCTCGGTGGCCTGGCCCTGCTGGTCTGGATCACGGTGGTCATGCTCGACCTCAAGCACCTCAACACCTCCGGTTTCACCCTGCCCTGAGGCAGGCCGCTAGGAGGAGGGCTGACGGCCGTGGGCGTGGGCGGCGATCAGGCTGGCCTGGAGGGCTTCGGCCTTGAGCGGCTTGGCCAGCACCTCATTCATGCCCGCCTGCAGGGCCGCCTCCCGTTCCTCGGCGGAGCTGAAGGCGGTGACGGCCACGATCCAGGGCCGCTCCGGCCGTCTTGTGGCAGCGCGGATGCGGCGGGTGGCCTCCAGACCATCGAGCCGGGGCATCTGCACATCCATCAGGATCACCTCCGGATCGAGAAGTTGCTGGCGCTCCAGCGCCTCCTGCCCATCGACGGCGGACTCCGGCGCATAGCCGAGACGCCGCAGCAACAGCTCGCAGAGCCGCCGGTTCACGGCACTGTCATCCACCACCAGGATGCGCAGGGGATGGCGCAGCGCAAAGGCGGCCCCGTCGTCCTCCTCCGCCCTCGGCGGCAGGGCCGGCGCCACCGGCGTGGGGGCGGGGTCGGCGGCCACCACGTCCACCGGCAGGTGGAAGCGGAACACACTGCCGCGGCCGAGGGTGCTCTCCACCTCGATCGTGCCGCCGAGGGCCGCCACGAGCTGCTGGCTGATGGCCAGCCCCAGGCCGGTGCCGGCATGGGGCGTGTTGGCGCTGGTGGTGAGCTGGCGGAAGGGCTGGAACAGCAGGCCGATCTGGTCGGCGGCCATGCCGACACCGGTGTCGGTGACGCTGAACGACAGGGTGGTCGCGCCTGGCCCCAGGGCAGGGGCTGAACCGGCCGCCACCTGAACGGAGACAACGACGCTGCCGGCGTCGGTGAACTTGATGGCGTTGCCGATCAGGTTGATCAGGATCTGGCGCAGGCGGATGGCATCGGTGCGGATGGCCTGGGGAACCTCCGGGCCGATCACCAACGACAGCTGGAGCGCCTTGGCCAGGGCCAGGCTCGAGCAGGTGGCGACGGTCTCCTCCAGGAGCGGGCACAGCTGGCACGGGGCCAGGTCGAGCTGCAGGCTGCCGGACTCGATCTTGGTGAAATCGAGGATTTCATTGAGCAGGCTGAGCAGGGCCTCCCCGGAGCTTTGGGCGATGTCGAGGCACTCCCGTTGCTGGGCGGAGAGTTCGGTGGCCAGCACCAGGCCCGTCATGCCGAGGACCCCGTTCAGCGGGGTGCGGATCTCATGGCTGAGGGTGGCGAGGAACGTGCTCTTGGCCCGGTCGGCGGCGGCCATGGCCTGGAAGGCCCGGGCCCGGGCCTTGAGGGAGCGGCGATGGAAGTTGGCCGCCAGAACCGAAAATCCGGCACTGCCGACCAGGCCCAGCAGGTAGGTGAGCTGAAGCGGAAACTCCTTGCGTTGCAGTTGGGCGAGCGAGAAGTCGATCCCGACAAAGCCCACCAGCTCCCCCCCGTTGTTGCGAATGGGGGCAAATCCGCTCATGAACGACCCGAAGTCGTCCGTGTACGGCCTGGTGCTGATGGTGATCACACCACTGCGGGCAGCTCGAAGCGCATCGTCGGACGGATCGACATAGAGGTCACCAACGCTGACGGCGCTGGCGGGGGCACTCGGGTTCTGGATGTAGTAAGTGGTGTCGATCGTGTAGCGAAGCCCTTCCGGCGAAAGGATGAACACGTAGGCGTAATAGATCTCCGGCACGAACCGGCGCAGCTTCAGCAAGGGCACGCTGGCCCGGCGATAATCCCGATCACCCGTCTGCTCGGGCCTCGTGATGGCCGCGACGAGGGCTGGATCCATCTCACTGGCGGCGATGGTCACCAGGTGGCGCAGGTTTTCGCGCACCTGGTGGCGCAGCAGTCGGGTGGCGCTCCAGTAGTTGACGCTGAGCGCCACCGCCGCCACGGCGAAGATCATCGCGGCCAGCACAACGCTCTCGCGGCGAATGCGCTGGCGACTCCAGTCGGCCATGGCGTCGTCGGGGTCGCGCCAGGCCCACCCGGAGGCGCCGAAGGCTCGGGACAACCAGCCAGCCAGAGGACCTCACCACGCGGCCTGTTCCCTGTCTACAGCGGCGGCCATGCGATCGCGTGCCGGTGGGCACAAGCACCCGAACTGGATGAGGAGATGTGAACCCCCGTCCGGTCCCCCGCGGGACCCTGCGAACGTTTGCTCAGGTGATACGGCTGCCCCATGCGCGCGAACGTGGCTCCCCGCGAAGCGGCACGCCTGGAGGCTCTCAAGGAGTACCGCATCCTTGATACGGACAGCGAACAGTCGTACGACGACATCACCTTCCTGGCCGCCCATCTGTGCGAGGTTCCCATCGCCCTGATCAGCCTTGTGGATGCCGATCGGCAATGGTTCAAATCCAAGGTTGGCCTCGATGTCAGCGAAACGAGCCGGGATGTCTCCTTCTGTGCCCACGCCATCCTCGGCGACCGGACCCTGGTGGTGAAGGATGCCCGTGAGGATGAACGCTTCCGGGACAACGCCCTGGTCTGCAGCGAACCCAACATCGTCTTCTATGCGGGGGTGCCGCTGTGCACCCCATCCGGCGACCGGATCGGCTCGCTCTGCGTCATCGATCGCCGCCCCCGCGAACTCAGCGCCCTGCAGATCCGCTCCCTGGAGACCCTGGCCCACCAGGTGGTGCTGCAGCTGGAACTGAAGCGGATCTCCGACCAGCTCGCCGGTGCCCTGCAGCGCCTCGATGTGATGGAGCGGCTGATCCCGATCTGCTCCTACTGCAAGGGCATCCGCAACGACCAGGGCTACTGGGGGACGGTGGAGGCGTTCATCAAGAGCCACGACAACGTGGAGTTCTCCCACGGCGTCTGCGATGCTTGCATGGCGAAATACTTCCCAGAGGTGGCTGCGCTCGGCCGGGAAGCTTCCGAGCCGAACGATCCGCGCTGATCGCAGCCGCTAGGCATCAGCCATGGCCGCTTCCCCTCGCCGGTGGATCTCGCTGGCGTAATCGGTCCAGGTGCCCTGGCCCCAGTAGCGGAAGCAGCTGGTTTCCAGCAGCAGCAGGTGGAGCAGGGCCCGCTGATAGCGGGGGGTCCGGGTCACGGCGGGATCCTGGGCCACCAGGGGGTCGAACAGCTGGTGGAAGCGGGCGCTGAGCTGGTTCATTGGCTCCAGCACGTTGGCGTAGCCCTCCACCCAGCTCAGGTCGTTGGTCCAGGAGGCGCCGGCCATCGAGAAGGCCGGGTCGCTGGCCTGGAGCCGGGCGATGGCCGCCGCGGTGGCTTCAGGAGTGGCCTCGGGGGTGGGTGCACCGCCGAGCTCCTGCCAGAGCCTGTGCTGCTGCACCGCCTGAATCCTGGGGAAGTCGCCGGCGGACACCCCGGCAGCCTCAAGCAACTCGAGATACTCCGTGCCGTTGATCGCCACCGTGGCCTGATCGCCTCCCCGGGACGCGATGGCCTGATGGGCCTGGAGGAAGGCGGACGGGAACTCATTCATCATCACGCCGCCGTTCTCACCATCGGCTATCTGCGACACCAGTGACGGCACCGTGGTGGCCCCCAGTGGCTGCCGGCCAAGGCCAAGGGCCTCGTAGCAGGGCTGCATCTGGCCCACCAGCTTGGTGTCGGAGCCCTGGGTCTTGATCAGCACCGTGATCGACACCTCGGCGCCGCTGGAATTGCGCGCCGCGAGTTGGTTGGGAAGGTATTTCTGCGCCTGAGACAGGCTGCAGCCATCGAGGTTCTCAACGCTGTGCTCCTGCACCAGCAGCCAGCGGTAGCCGCACTCTTTCAGGGCCTTGATGAATTCGTACAGCGTGTCGGGATGGTTGGGCAGGTGCATCTCCGGTGGCGAAAAGCCCTTCACCCGCGCCAGGGCGTCCCGGCCAAACAGGGCGGCAAACTGATGCTGCCAGGCCAGGATCTGCAGCCTGAGATCGGGGATGGGGGTGGAGGGGGCCACGGCGTGGCTCCAGAAGGTGCCGAGCCACTCCACATGGGGCTGGAGTGCGGGATCGCAGGCGAGCTGCTTCAGGGCATCAAGCACATCGCGCCGGCCCATCTGCTCCAGGCCCCAGAGCAGGTTGCCCGAATAATCCAGCATGATCCGGGGGTTGCAGCCCTCCCCAATCAGCTGGGGAAGGAGGTCGACCAGGCGCCGGTAGCACTGGGCGAAGGGCTCGGCGTTGTGGTTATCGCCTTCCCCCTGGTGCTCGAACATGTACTGCAAGTGGGAGATCAGCTCGCCCTGCGCCCCGGCTGGAATCGTGGGCTGGTGCATGTGCAGCGCACAGGCGAACCCGGAACGGATCTCCTCCAGCTTGAGGTTGGTGCGGGGCAGAGCCACCGGCCCGGGCTGCTGTACCAGGGCAAGGATCTCCGCCTCTGAGCCAGCGATCGGCGGCAGGGCTGGGTCGGTCATGGCTGGGGTGGGGGGCCCGCGCGCTGGGCAGGTCGTGAGGGATCAGTCTGAGGGCCGGGGACAAACGCTGCCGTGGCCATCCCTGCGCCAGGCTGAAGCCATGACGTTACCGGTGCCAGGAGAAGCCACGCCATGACATCCCCTGGCCTGTTCGGGCGTTGGCGGGTGGCCGCAGCCCTGGCCGCTGCAGCCATCCTCGCCGTGGGCGGGCTGGCGCTGCACGGGATCGGGGTGGGCCGCGGTGGGCTGGAGGCGGGCACCGCCGACAACGTTCTGGCGGCCGAGGTGGGGCGCCGTTACGGGGGCATGAAGCGTCTGCTGTTTCCGGCCCAACCGGAGATCTCCGTGGCCGAGTGGCTGGCGCGTCCCAAGGGCCGGCCGGCGGTGCTGGTCGATGTGCGCGAGCCGCATGAACAGCGCGTCTCGATGCTGCCGGGGGCCATCACGAAGCAGGACTTCGAGCGCCACAGCGCCCGCTACCGCTCCTGGCTGGTAGTTCCGTACTGCACCATCGGCCTGCGCAGCGGCCTCTACACCCGGGAGCTCAGGGGCCGGGGCTTCGAGGTACGCAACCTGGCCGGCAGTGCCCTGGCCTGGGCCCATGCCGGTCTGCCGTTCGAAACGAAAGGCAAAGCCACCCGCCGGGTGCACGTCTTCAACGCCGACTGGAACCTGCTGCCCCGCGGCTACGAGCCCGTCGTCTCGAAGCCACCGCCGACCAGTGGCCCCTAGGGTCGCAGCACGTGAGGAGCCGAACGATGCCGAAGCCATCCCTCGCCCTGGCCGCCGGGCTCATGGCCTTGCCGCTGCTGACCACGGACCCGGCACTGGCCCAGAAGCGGATTCCCAAGCTGCCGGGGTACAACGAATGCCCGCTGGGGTATGTGAACGACCTCAAGCAGCACTGCAATTCACCCATTTACTACGAGGTGCGCCCCACCAACGGCAAGCCCTGTCTCTCGGGCTGGATGAACATCGGGGCGGGCTACTGCAAGAAGAAGACGCTGGGGATTTTCTGAGGCGCCGTGCGCTTCAAGCCGTGGCCTGCCCAAGCTTCCTGCGGATCTCCCCGTTGAGCTCCCCCAGCACCGAGCGGGGACTCACCTCATCGAGGAGAGCCACGATGCTGGCCACCTCGACGGCGCTGAGCTGGCGATTGCCGCTCACAGCCTCGAAATTGGCCTTGACCACGTGGTCGCGGATCTGCTCCAGGGTGGCGCCCTCGCGCACCATGCGGTCCACGTAGGGATTGGCGTTGGCCGCCTGGATCAGGGTCTTGTTGAGCAGTTCGTAGGAGATCTCCCCCTTGCGGTTGGTGTAGGCCTTCACGATGGCGGCGTAATCGGCGCTGCCCACCGTGGCCACGGCCTCCGGGGCGCTGGTCCCCAGTTCTTCGGCGTTCTCGGTGTCGTCCCCGGCGGACGCGGTGGTGCCGGCGGCGGTCGGCGTGAGCGGCGAGCGCACGGGACCGCGGCGGCTGTAGGGCAGGCCGGAGGTGAGTTCCAGGGCCTACACGAACGCCTCCCGGGGGAACCGGTCGAGGGGCACATTGGCGGAGAGATCCGGCTCGCCGGTGCGGCGATCCACCAGCGCCAGGCCGGGCTGGGGGCTGTCGTGGCGAAGAATGACCACCCCGGCCTGACCGCCGCGCAGCTTCTGGCGATACGCCACGGCCTCCAGGGTGCTGAGTTCCACCAGAGGGGTGCGGACGATCATCGGGGGAGGGCCAGTTGGGGGGACCCTATGCACCCCACCGCCCCACCGTCCAACAGGG
>NZ_JAGQBG010000120.1 GCF_024345515.1 Cyanobium sp. N5-Cardenillas | reverse complement strand
ACCTCGGCCATGGGGTGGTGATCCTTGATGGGCGGCTGCTCTGCTGCGAAGGGGAGACAACCCCGCCAGCCTTTCTGCAGGACCCCTTGCTTCAGGTGCGCCCCTGGATCCTCCTGGCTGACAGGTGCAAGCAGACCGAGCTGGCATCGCTGGCCAAGACGCCGGCTGTGATGCTCTCCAAGCCTGTGCGACTCGAACAGCTCCGCCTGGCCTTGATTCAGCAAGGACAGAGCCCGCTGGAGCGGCGGCTGGCTGGCCCGCCAACGCTGACGCACGAATCTGCCCCCCAGGGCGGCCCCCATCGCCTCGCTGACCGGCTGCCGCTGCGGCTGCTCATCGTTGATGACATCCCTGTGAACCGCCAGTTGGCGCTCCAGTTGCTGCAGCGCCTGGGTTACCGGGCCGAGGCCGTGGCTTCGGGCTCAGAGGCGCTTGCGGCCGTGCAGGAGACCCCCTTCGATGTGCTGTTCATGGACGTGCAGATGCCGGAGCTTGATGGTTACGCCACCACGCGGGCGATCCGGCGGCTGCCGGTACCTTTCGTCCAGCCCTGGATCATTGCCATGACCGCCCATGGCCGTCCGGAGGATCGCCAGGCCTGCCTCCAGGCCGGCATGGACGACTTTCTGGCCAAGCCGATCGTGCCCGCCCAGCTCACCTACGCCTTGGAGCACTACCAGCCCCGCGACCAACCCGAAGCGCCAGCAGGTGGAGGGGCCGACCCGATCGACGCGGCCGCCTGGGACGAATTGGAGCAAGCCATGGGAGACGGTGCTGAGGCCGTGCTCCAGGAGCTCATCGATCTCTACCTCGAGGATGCGATGCGACTTGTGTCGGCGGTGGTGATGGCCCACCGGTACCACGATCCCCCGGCGATGATCGCCGCTGCCCATTCGCTGCGCTCCCCCAGTGCCAGCCTGGGGGCGCTGCGGTTGGCCACGCTGTGCGGCCAGGTTGAGGAGTCCCTGCGCTCCGATTCGTCGGCCTGGCCCCAGGTCAGAATCGATCAGTTGCTCGTCGAGGCTGGACGGGTGAGCGAAGCCCTGCGTCGGCGCCTTCCCATGGAAGCCTGAACCCCATGGAAGGCCCTACCGCACCGATCTCGATCCTGCTGGTGGATGACGACCGCGTCCATTCCCGCATCCTCGAGGTCCGTCTCCGGGCCCAGGGGTACCGGATTGCTGTGGCGGATTCGGGTGAGCGCGCCCTGGCGCAGGCCCGTCTTTGCTCCCCCACGGTCATCCTCTGCGACTGGCTGATGGACGGCATGAATGGCCTGGACGTCTGCCGGGCCTTCAAGGCGGAACCGGCCCTGGCATCGGCCCACTTCATCCTGCTGACCTCCCGGTCCCGGGTGGAGGACCGGGTGGAGGGGCTGGACTGCGGTGCTGACGACTTCCTTTCCAAACCGGTCGACCCGGAGGAGCTGCTGGCCCGGGTTCGCTCCGGCATCCGCCTGCACCAGGCCAACGAACGGCTCAAGCTCCTGGCCGAGGAGTTGCGTCAGCAGAAACTGCGCCTGGATCAGGAGCTGGAGGAGGCGGCCAGTTATGTGAAATCCCTGCTGCCCGAAGCCATCGGCGGTGCGGTGCGGGCCGACTCCCGTTTCGAGCCCTGCAACGAACTGGGTGGTGACTCGTTCGACTTCTTCTGGCTCGATGACGACCACTTCGTCGTCTACCTCGCCGATGGCTCCGGCCATGGCCTGGCGGCGGCCTTCCCCTCGATCTCCGTCCACAACCAGTTGCGCTCCCGCTCGCTGCCCGTTGACCTGCGCGATCCTGCCGCGGTGCTGCAGACCCTGAATGCCGGTTTTCCGATGGAGCGTCACCAGGGCCGGTACCTGACGCTCTGGTACGGGGTGTATCAACCCTCCAGCCGAACCCTGCGCTTTGCCAGTGCGGGCCATCCCCCGGCCATGCTCTGGAGCCGCACAGGGGCCTTTCCCTATCGCTGGCTCAAGGGCCAGGGCATGGCCGTAGGGCTGTTCGATGACACGACCTATGGCAACGAGAGCCTGGAGGTCGGCGAAGGGGCCTGTCTTCTTGTTTACAGCGATGGCCTCTACGAAGTTCCCAGGCCCGATGGTGCGATGGGGACGCTGCCCGAATTCATGCAACTGGTGGAGCAGTGCCGAGGTCTGCTCGCTGATGACGATGGCCTGGATCGGTTGCTGTCCCAGATCCACGACGCCACGGACAATGTGCCATTCACCGATGACTATTCCGTGATCCGTGCCCTGTTGTCTTGATTGTTTCCAGGTCTTGTCAGCGATTCGGATGGCGGTTCAGCCGCCTGATTCATCGGCTGAAAGGAGAGCGATGCAAGCGTCGCTGTCCGGGACAATCGTGAACACCTTCTCGGTCCCGGTGAGCTCAAGAACAATGCGCACCTGCCTGCAGAGCCCGCAAAGAAATAATTGCTTACCTTGCTCTCTGATGCGCTTGAGTACGGAGATCAGAGCGCCGAATCCTCTGCTGTCCATGAAGTTAATGCCCTGACAATCAATCAGGATGTTCCTTGGCTTCTCTGCCAGAACCGTACCAACCGATTGCCGCAACTCCTCACCACTCTGGGCATCAAGCAGGCCCAAGGGTTTCAGGATGTAAAGATCATCCACAAATGGAATCTCAGATTAGAGTTATCTTACCATTCACTCCCGGAGGGCCCTTGCGCTGCCGGGCCATGGACCGGGTGGGGCGCCGTGGCGTCTGTGAGGATCCGGCGACTGGCCCCCCGGGCTTGTCCCGGCGGAAGCGACCCCTCAGCGCCACCGCTACAGTTGATGACCAGGCAGGTCGCGTCCTCAGCGAGATTCATGGTCACGATCGAAGAGCTTCGCCGCCAACCCCTTCCCTTTGTCGCCGCCGATCAGGAAGGGCTGATCGTGGAGACCAATGCCCTGTTTGAGTCAACCTACGGATGGACGTTGGATGATCTGATGGGCCAATCCCTTTCCATGATTCTGCCAGCCGCCTATCAGGATGCCCACCACTTGGGATTCTCCCGATTCCAGATCATTGGTGAGTCCCAGATCCTCAACCATCCCCTAGAGCTGATGACCATCTGCAAAGACGGACAAGCCATCAACTCCGAGCACTTCATCGTGGCCGAGCGCAGAGGCGAGAGCTGGGTGTTCGCGGCAACCCTCCGTCCGTTGACTTGAGGAGAGAATGCCGGATCAGAGCCTTGTTGGCCAACTTCGCAACACCCTCGGGAGGCTGGAGGCGGCCTTGGGAGCCGTTGATGAGGCCCTCGCCTTCACCGATCTCAACGGAATCGTGGAATGGACGAATGCATCATTTGACCGGTTTGTGGGCTTGTCCCGCTTGCAGAGCCTTGGTCAATGCCTGAGCCAGATCATCCCAAGGCCCTATTTCCACGAGCTAAGCGACAGCCGATCTGGCCTGCCATTCTGGAGCTCAGGATCAGAAGGATCCAGCACTTGGGAATTGTTGGGTGCACCACACCTTCAGGTGATTGAGGTGTCCTGGGCCACAGTCAAGCTCCCAGGCAAGCCGTCTTTGGTGTTCACCTTCCGTGACAAGAGCGAGATTGTCCAGGCCCAGGACAAATTGATCGAAGCCCGTGACCAGCTGGAGCTGCAGGTGGCCGAGCGAACCCGCGAGTTGCAACTTGCGCGCGATGAGGCGTTGGCAGCAAGCCAATCCAAAACACGGTTTCTGGCCAATATGAGCCATGAGATCCGCACCCCATTGAACGCTGTGATCGGGATGACGGATGTGCTGCTGAGCAGCTCCATGGAGGGCCAGCAACGGGAGATGCTGGAAACGATTCATCAAAGTGGCGAGTATCTTCTAAGCCTGATCAACGACATTCTGGATATCTCGCAGATTGAAACTGGGCGGCTTGGGCTCAATCCCAGAACTTTCGACCTTCATGAATTACTCAATGACATCGTCAAGCTTTTTCAGCATCAAGCCTCTGTAGGCTGTCTCGGCTTACGGCTAAGCGTTCCACCGGATACACCGCAGTGGCTTGTAGGAGATGATCTCAAGCTGCGCCAAATCCTATTCAACTTATTGGGGAATGCTTGTAAGTATACCAATGAAGGGGAGATTCGTCTGAGCGTTGAGACCTCCCAAGCCAGGGCCAACGGCATGGTTCTGCTGTTCCATGTGAATGACACGGGTATCGGCATTTCCAGCGAGGCTATGCCATTGATCTTTGAGGAGTTCATTGGCCATTCCAATCCAGCCCAGACGCAGCAAAGTGCCGGACTCGGCCTGGCCATCCGCTCACGATTGTGCCAGCTGATGGGGGGCGAAATCTCCGTTGAATCGAGTCTAGGTACCGGCAGTTGCTTTACGGTAAGTCTGCCGTTTATTCGCGCAGTGCCGGAGCAGAATGAGCTTGTCAAAGACGCTCCCGAAGTCAGCCTGGATCCTGACATCGGCATCCTGATCGCTGATGATAATCGTGTCAATCGTAGGGTGCTTGAGTTGATGCTGGCCAGATTGAATCTAAAAGCGGAGTCGGTGGGAGAAGGTCATGCGGCTATTCAATCTGTCAGGGATGGAAGCGTGGATCTGATCTTCATGGATGTGGCCATGCCCGGACTGGATGGCATGGCCGCCTCGCGCCAACTGCGTAGTGAAGGTTACTCGGATACCTACATCATCGCTCTGACGGCCTATTCGTTTGACTCCCATCGACGGGAATGTGAAGCGGCGGGGATGAACGACTTTCTCCCCAAACCACTTCGGTTCTCAGATCTCCGTGCGGCCTTGGGCAGGTATCGCGCTTGGCAGCGAGCCACAGAGCCGACGGAAAGGAATTACACTGATTCATGTGATGTGGGGCGGGGTGAGCACCATTGATCTTCCATCGGTATCGAGGTACGGGCTGTTCCGGGCTTCCACTCTGTTGGCCTTGGGAATCTTTTCCATTTCCAGCTCTACCCTGATCGTTACCTACTGGGTGGCCGAACAGACCCTGTTCAGGTCCGTACAGCAGCGGCTGCTGGACCTGGCCATGTTCACGGCGGCGGAGATGGATGGTGAGCTCCACAACAGGATTCGCCGTCCTGATCAGATGGCCAGTCAGCTCTATCGCCAGGCCTCCGAGCCCTTGATCCGGCTCAGAAGGTCGGTGCCGGAAATCTTTTGTGCCTACACCCTGACGGGTCGAGAAAGGCCTTTGCGATCTGTTCTGGACAGTACGGTCTTCATCAAGAATCAAGGAGACGACTTCAGTGCTCCCATCGTAGGTCAGCTCTATGAAGATGCCCCCGCCGATGCCCTGATCGCAGCCCGGCTTGCCAAGCCCAGGATCAGTTCCGTTCCCTACACCGATCAATGGGGAACCTTCCTGTCGGCCTATGCCCCGTTCCAGGACGGCCCCGCAACAGCCATTGTGGGTGTCGATCTCTCCCTGGCCACCCTCAACCAGCAACTGTTTCCCCTGCGCCTCAGTCTGGGCCTCTCACTGGCAGGCAGTGCACTGCTATCCACCTTTGCCGGATATCTACACTCTCGTTATTTACGTTCCTCGGCATCAGCCTTGCAATCCAGCCTGGAAGCGGCTGATCTGCCCGACAAGCAGCGGCTGATTCACAGCAGGCCAACCTCGCCAAGAGCACCTTCCTGGCCACCATGGGCCATGAACTGCGAACGCCCCTGAATGGGGTGATTGGCCTCACCAACATTCTGCTCAGCACTGGCCTGACGCCCCACCAACAATCCTGTCTGCAGACAGTCAGGAACTCCGGGGAGTCCCTGCTGCTGCTGCTCAATCAACTGCTCGACATCTCAGCGATCGACAGCGGCAACCTGGTGATCGACTCCGCTCCCTGTCAACTTCGGCCTCTGTTTACCGATGTGATGGCGTTGTTCGCCGAACAGTCGCAGACCAAAGGGCTGGCGTTAACGCTCAACCTGGACCCCGCCCTCCCCGATGCTGTGCTGTCAGATCCTCTCCATCTGCGCCAGATCGTGGTGAACCTTGTTGGCAACGCGATCAAGTACACGGAGAACGGATGCGTGACGATCACCGTTTCATCTCAGGGTTCCCTGCCCGACGGCAGGGTTCCTCTGCTTTTCCACGTCCGAGACACCGGTCCTGGAATTTCCGATTCCGCCCGCGATTCCCTGTTCCAACCGTTTACGCAGGCTGATTCCAGCAGCACCCGCGCCCATGGCGGCGCGGGGTTGGGATTGGCCATCTGTCACCACCTTGTCATCGCCATGGGCGGCTCGATTGAGGTGGAGAGCGCGCCGGGTCGAGGCAGCCTTTTCAAGGTCATTCTGCCGGTGGTGATCCCTGAATCACCTGCCGTGCCAGACGTCCCCACAACAGCCAGCTTTGCCGATGACCACCCGCTGCGGATTCTTCTGGCCGAGGACAATGCCGTCAACGCCCGCGTCTGTGAACTGATGCTGCAGCGCCTCGGCTATGGGGTCAGCGTGGCCCGTGATGGGGAAGAGGCCCTAGGCCAGCATCGCCTTCTGGATCCGGACATCATCCTGATGGATCTGCGCATGCCCAAACTGGATGGCTTTGATGCCACCCGCAGGATTCGTGAGCAGGCCGGCGATACCGTGCGGCCCTGGATCGTGGCTGTCACCGCCAACATCCGTGATTGCGACCGTGCCGAAGCCCTGGCCAGCGGCATGAACGATTTCATCGGCAAGCCGATCAGGGTCGAGTCCCTGCAAGCCGCCCTGTCCCGCGCCCACGCCGCCATACAGCCCCAGTGACCGGTGCCGGGTTCAGCCGGGCAGAGTCTTTCCGGACAGCCTGGCCTGTTTCAGGGCCGCTTCGGCCCGTTGGAACAGATCCCTGAAGCCGGTGTCCTCCGTGCTGAGGCTGGCCACACCCCGGCTGACGGACAGGGGGTGGCGAACGCCATCCACCAGCCAGCCCTGCAGCGCCAACCCGGCCCGGAGGCTCTCCGCCTGGGCTCGGCCCTCCCGGGCCTCGAGGCCGGTGCGCAACACGGCGAACTCGGCTTCGGTGACGCGCCCGACCAAGGCACTGTCCCCCAGTAATGCCCGAAGGGTCCTGGCCACCTCCTGAACCACCCGCTCGCCTTGCTGGCTGCCGAAGCGAGCCCGGAAGGCCTGGAAATCGTCGAGGCCGATGAGCATCAGGGTCAGGGCATCGCCGCTCTGCCGGACCCGCTGGAACTCCCGCTGGCCCGCCTCGAAGAAGGGACGCCGGTTCTGGAGGCCGGTGAGCGGACAGAGGTAGCCGTTGCTCCGGGATTCCAGGTACTGGGTGACCATGCCGGCCAGATCCTGCAGCAGCTGTTGTTCTCCGCTGGCCAGCTGCCTCGGCTGGGGGCTGATGACGCACAGGGTGCCCAGATTGAAACCGGTGCGGGACTGCAGCGGCACCCCGGCATAGAAGCGGATGTGGGGGTCCCCCTTGACCAGGGGGTTGTCCTTGAAGCGATCATCTTCGGTGGCATCACTGACGACCATGACGTCGTCGGAGCAGATGGCGTGAGCACAGAAGGCCTGCTCCCGTGGCGTTTCACTCGCCTCCAGGCCCACCCGGGAAAGGAACCATTGCCGCTGGCGATCCACCAGGGAGATCAGGGCGATCGGAACCCCCAGCATCTGGCTGGCCAGGCGGGTGATCCGATCGAAGTCCACATCCGGCTCCGTATCGAGGATGTGGTGCTCGTCCAGGGCCGCCTGGCGCCCAGCTTCGTTGTCCGGGATCGGATAGGCGGACACCGGTCGTTGCTCCCACGCACTGAAGTATGGACCGCGGCCGCTCAGGGCAGCCAGGGCGCCTCGGAGAAATCCGGATCCCGTTTTTCCAGGAAGGCATTGCGCCCCTCCTGGCCTTCGCTCGTCCGGTAGAAGAGATGGGTGGCCTGGCCCGCCAGCTCCTGGATGCCCGCCAGGCCGTCGGTTTCGGCATTGAAGGCGGCCTTGAGACAGCGGATCGCCGTGGGGCTGTGCTGCAGCACCTCCCGCGCCCAGGCCACCCCTTCCCGTTCCAGATCCTCCAGGGGCACCACGGCGTTCACCAGCCCCATGGCCAGGGCCTGTTCGGCGTGGTAGCGGCGGCATAGGAACCAGATCTCCCGGGCCTTGCGCTGGCCCACCACCCGGGCCAGGTAGCCGGCGCCGAAGCCGCCGTCGAAGCTGCCCACCCGCGGCCCGGTCTGGCCGAAGACGGCATTCTCGGCCGCCAGGCTCAGGTCACAGAGCAGGTGCAGCACCTGGCCGCCGCCGATGGCATAGCCGGCCACCAGGGCGATCACCACCTTGGGCAGGCTGCGGATGATCCGCTGCAGGTCGAGCACGTTGAGCCGCGGCAGGCCGCTCTCGTCGAGGTAGCCACCGTCGCCACGCACGCTCTGGTCGCCTCCGGCGCAGAAGGCCCAGACGCCGTCGTCGGCCGGCCCCTCGCCCGTGAGCAGCACCACACCGATGGCGGGGTCGTCCCGCACCCGGTTGAAGGCATCGCAGAGCTCCTGCACGGTGAGCGGCCGGAAGGCGTTGCGCTTCTCGGGCCGGTTGAGGCTGATCCGGGCGATCCCATCGCCGCTGGTCTCGAAGCGGATGTCGCTGTAGGTGCCGGCGCTGGTCCAGCTCGGCAGGGGCGGGGGAACGGGGGTCATGGGGGCGTGACCTGGGCTGCGGCCATTGTGCGCAGCCGCTGCCGCAGGGCGGCATCACGGCGGCGGTCGGTCGTGATCACCAGCAGCGCCAGCGGCTGTTGCCGTGCCCAGACCAGGGCGCTTTCCAGGGCGTCCAGCCGCTCCAGCCGCCGGCCCGGCACCCCGTGCACCGCCGCCAGTGCCAGGGGATCCACCGCCTGGGGCATGGCGAACAGGCGCTCGAAATCCATCGCCGCCGCCGGCTCGGTGCGGATGGGCAGCTGCTCGAAGATGCCGCCGCCGCCGTTGTCGATCAGCACCACGGTGAGCCGCCCCCGCAGCTGGCTGCGCCACAGCCAGCCATTGGCGTCGTGGAGCAGGGCCAGATCGCCGCTCACCAGCACCAGCTCGCCCAGGACCTCGGCCAGGCCGCAGGCGCTCGAGAGGGTGCCATCGATGCCGGAGGCCCCCCGGAAGCCGTGCATCGGCCGGGGTGGGGCGGCCGGGTGAGCGAAGCTCTCCCAGTCCCGCACGGGGCTGCTGTTGGCCAGCAGCACGGGCAACCCCGCTGGCAGCAGCCGGCTGAGCCGGCGTGCCAGGGCCGGCTCCCCGTTCTCGTCGGCCAGCTCCTGCTCCAGCAGCGCCTGCAGCGCCGCCTCTGCCTGGTGCCAGCGATCCGCCAGCGCCAGCGCTTCCCCAGCGGGCTCGCCGGCCTCGCTGGACGGCGGTTGGCCCGCCAGCCAGGCGGCGAGGCCGGCGCCGCACTGGGCCCGCACCAGCCGGAGCGGGTCAAGGGGGCGCCCGTCCCCTTCGCTCACCAGTACCTGGGGCCCGTCCTGTGCCGCCAGCCAGCGCTGCAGTCGACGGCTGGCTGGCAGGGGGCCGAGGCGCAACACCTGCA
>NZ_JAGQBG010000012.1 GCF_024345515.1 Cyanobium sp. N5-Cardenillas | reverse complement strand
TGGAGTGCAGCGGAATCGCCGTTCGGTGCAGCGCCTTGTCAGGCATGCCTTTTGTAGACAACATCAAAGTAGTTCCCACCCTCTGCCCGGCTAGCGAACTTGACGCGAGAGAACTCTTTGTATCCATGTTCAATCATAAATTCATTGATGCCTGAAAGCTGGCAGCATCCTTCATAAGACTCAAAGTCAGGCACTTCGGTCTTGATGTATTTGAACGAATTCAGAATTGGAAGGCTTCCTCGCAAAACAAGTAGCTCCGATCCTTGTGTGTCCATAATCAATGCCTGATATTGACTTGCGTCTAAATGCTCTCTCAAAAATAAACTGGCTAAAGTTATGCTCTTGAGGATCAACGTTGTCGAGTAGTGGACGCCAGGCCAAATATCTCTGTGTTGCTTCAGCTCTAATATGGACGATGATGCTCCATCGTTATTTGCGACGTGAAACTCGTACTGCTTATCGTCAACGTCTGTAACAAGGGCTTGAAATGCACGCTGGCTCTTGAAGCCACAGATATTGTAATTGAGTTGGGTGAAAACTTCAGGAATTGGCTCAACCCAGACCACTCTCAAGCCATGAGTGCTGTAGAGTTCACGCTCTTGTCCAAGATTTGCGCCAACATGAACAACCCCCGAAACGTCCATTAAGAATCGATCGGGAGGTTTTCTCAATGCTTTCCTGAGTGGGCGAAGCAGTGTTTTGATTTTATCAACGATCATTTCTATGTTCCTTTAGGTGTCGAACTGAAGTCTAACAAGTTCTTCGGCGGTTCCGCAAAACCCCACCGGCTAGCAGGTCCTTTCTAGAAGTATCAGAGGATTTAAGTAACGGAGGCTCATAATCCCATGGCACGCAATGACACTCCAATCTTAATCCCCAACGCCAGTCATGGTTAACAGGTCCGTGAACCGCATAGGCTTTCGGCCACAGAAGTTTAACCAACTCACCCTCCCAGCCCGATCCAGTTGCCTTCGCCCACGACTTACACTCAAAACTGATATTCTGATCAGACGGCGCCAAACTCCCTAGTCAAGGCCAACGCTTCCGGAAACGCCTCACCAAGAGCAACACGCCCGTCTCGGAAGGTGCGCCCTGAATCTCCAACTGGGGCGGATCGAGCCGCCCCCCAGCTTCAAACCCCCAGCGGTTCCCCCTGGGCCTTCTTCTGCTCGGCCTGCACCTGCTCCAGACCTTCGATGTCCTCGTCGGTGATCTTGGTCTGCATCGGGCAGTGCTTGGGGCCGCACATCGAGCAGAACTCGGCCTGCTTGTAGATGTCGGCCGGCAGGGTTTCGTCGTGGTACTCGCGGGCCCGCTCCGGATCAAGGCTCAGGTCGAACTGCTTGTTCCAGTCGAAGGCATAGCGGGCCCGGCTGAGCTCGTCGTCGCGGTCGCGGGCGCCGGGGCGGTGGCGGGCGATGTCGGCGGCGTGGGCGGCGATCTTGTAGGCGATCAGGCCCTCGCGCACGTCTTCGGCGTTGGGCAGGCCCAGGTGCTCCTTCGGCGTCACATAGCAGAGCATCGCCGTGCCATGCCAGCCGGCCAGGGCCGCGCCGATGGCGCTGGTGATGTGGTCGTAGCCGGGGGCGATGTCGGTGACGAGGGGGCCGAGCACGTAGAAGGGCGCCTCGCTGCACTCCTCCATCTGCTTTTTGACATTGAACTCGATCTGGTCCATCGGCACATGGCCCGGACCCTCCACCATCACCTGCACGTCGTGCTTCCAGGCGCGGCGGGTGAGTTCACCCAGGGTCTTCAGTTCCGCCAGCTGGGCCGCATCGGAGGCATCGTGCTGGCAGCCGGGCCGCAGCGAATCCCCCAGGGAGAAGCTGCAGTCGTAGCGCTTGAAGATCTCGCAGATGTCCTCGAAGCGGGTGAAGAGTGGGTTTTGCTTGTGGTGGTAGAGCATCCACTGGGCCAGGATGCCGCCGCCGCGGCTCACGATCCCGGTGAGCCGGCCCTTCACCAGCGGCAGGTGCTCGATCAGCAAGCCCGCATGGATCGTCTGATAGTCGACGCCCTGCTGGCAGTGCTTCTCGATGATGTGCAGGAAATCGTCGGCGTCGAGCTTCTCGATCGAGCCGTGCACGCTCTCCAGCGCCTGGTACACGGGCACCGTGCCGATCGGCACCGTGGAGGCGTTGATGATCGCCGTGCGCACCTCATCGAGGTTCACACCGCCGGTGGAGAGGTCCATCACGGTGTCGGCGCCGTACTTCACCGCCAGCTTCAGCTTCTCCACCTCCTCGTTGAGGTCGGAGGCATTGGGGGAGGCGCCGATGTTGGCGTTCACCTTGCACTTCGACGCGATGCCGATCGCCATCGGCTCCAGGCCAGGGTGCTCGATGTTGGCCGGGATGATCATGCGGCCCCGGGCCACCTCCTCCATCACCAGCGACTCGGGCAGGTTTTCCCGCTTCGCCACGTAGGCCATTTCCTCGGTGATCACCCCCTGGCGGGCGTAATGCAGCTGGGTGACGTTGGCTTGACCACGACGCTTCTGGATCCAGGCGCTGCGCATGACGGAAGGAGACGATGGGGCCGAAATGGGGGCGCAGCCTGAGAGCTTCCGCACTTCCCTGCGCCGGCATGACCCGGATCAGGTTCGGAGGGTGTGATCTCAGCCCTGGGCGAAGCGATCGATGGATCCTGCGCCGGGCACCCCTAGTGACGCCCGAAACCTAGCAAGGCTGAACCGGGGTGGGGCCAAGGCGGAAAGGGGGCAGGGCTCCGCAACCATGATTCAGAGTTCTGTACAGGCTGTACAGAACCGTGAAACGGCGCGCCACCCCTTCCCCGGGGCCCACGAACCGCCCAATCGGCGCAGGTGCAAGTACAGGCGTCAGGCCTGCAGGCCGTCCAAAGCAATGGCCGTCACCCGGTGGTCGCCGTCGCCCTGGAGCGACGCCAGAGCTTCGCGGGCCTCGGCCGCCTCCGGCCCCCGGCCATCCCGCACGAGGCGCCCCAGGATCTCAGCCCCGCCGGCCCGCACCGTGCCGTCGCCATCGGCCACAGCCAGCCGCGCCAGCTCCAGCAGCCAGGCCGCCGGCATCGCCTCCTGCTCCGCCAGGGCCGAGAGGATGCTGCAGCGCACCAGCCACTGGTCATCGGCCACGAAGGCGTCCCGCAGCAGGGGCCAGGCCCGCTCCACCCCATAGCTGGCCAGGGCGTTGGCCGCCTCGGCGCGCACGTTGGCGTCCTCGTCCTGCCGCACGGCCTGCTCCAGGGCCGCCCAGCCCAGCTCGCTGCGCTTCACCCCCAGTCCGGCGCAGGCCAGCGAGCGGATCACGAAGGTGGTCTGCTCCAGCCCCAGCAGCAGCAACGGGATGGCCGCCTCCGCCTCCACCGCCCGCAGGCCCGCCAGGGCCGGCATCGCCCGGCTGGGGTCACCCGAGGCGATCGCCTGCCGTGCCGCTTCCAGATCGGGGGTGGACGCACTCACGGGGATCACGGCATAGATCCTTCACCTTGGCGCAGCGCGCTTCAGACCTGTGGCCCCTGGCGCAGCGCACGCAGCAACTCGGCCCGGCGGCGGCGGCGGCGCAGGGCGCTGGTGCCCAGCAGCCCGCAGCCGATCACCAGGGCGGGAATCGCCGGCAGCCGATCGGTGCCCTGGCGGGTGAGCAGCACCAGCAGGGCCAGCAGGATCAGCAGCGGCGCGGAGAGGGCCAGCAGGGCGGCCAGGAAGCGAGGGGCCCGACGGACGCTCAAACCGGCCGCTCCATCCAGCGCAGCAGGCTGAGGGCCAGCACCTTGATGCCCACCTCCAGGCAGCCCTCGTCGGGATCGAAGCTGTTGCTGTGCAGGGGCGAGCAGCCACCGGGTCCCGCCACCCCCAGGCGGAACATCGTGCCGCGGGTGTTGGCCAGCAGTTCGGCGAAGTCCTCGGCCCCCAGCGACGGCTGCTCCAGCCACTGCACCCGGGGGCGGCCCAGCAGGGCCACGGCCGCGTCGGCCACCAGCTGGGTGAGCTCGGGATCGTTGTGTACCGGCGGCGAGATGCAGCGGTAGTGCACCCGGGCCTCGCCGCCATGGCCGCGGCAGAGGGCATGCACCGTGTCTTCGATCCAGCCCGGCAGCTGGGCGTGCACCTCCAGATCCAGGCAGCGCACCGTGCCCAGCAGCCGCACATGGTCGGCGATGACGTTGAACGCCTTGCCGCCTTCGATCAGCCCGAAGCTCACCACCACCGGATGCAGCGGGTCGAGCCGGCGGCTGATCGCCTCCTGCAGGCCGCTCACCACCCGGGCGGCGATCCAGATCGCATCGGTGCTCTGGTGCGGGCGGGCACCATGGCCCCCTTCGCCCAGCACCTCCCCCTCCCGTTCCCCCGCCGCGGCCGTGAGGCTGCCGCTGCGCACCCCCACGGTTCCCACCGCCAGGCTGGGGAACACGTGCACCCCGAACAGGGCCTGCACCCCATCCATGGCTCCGTCGGCGCGCATCCAGGCCGCCCCCTCCGCCGTCTCCTCCGCCGGCTGGAACAGCAGCCGCACCCTGGCCGTGAGCCGGTCGGCCACGCTGGCCAGCAGCCGCGCCACCCCCAGGCCCACGGTGGTGTGGATGTCGTGGCCGCAGGCGTGCATCAGGCCCTGGCGGCTTGAGGCGTAGGCCAGCTGTGTGCGTTCCTCGATCGGCAAGGCGTCCATGTCGGCCCGCAGGGCCACCAGGGGAGCTCCCAACGGCCCCAGTTCGGCCACGACGCCGGTGCGCCCCACCCCTTCGCGCACGTCCCAGCCCCAGCGGCGCAGCTCGCCCGCCACCAGGGCGGCGGTCTGCTGCTCGTGGCCACTCAGCTCGGGGTGGCGGTGGATGTGGCGCCGCAGCTGGATCAGCTCCGGCAACGCCGCCTGCAGGGTCGCGTCCATCCCGAGCGCCTCCCAGCTGGCATCAGCCGGGGCCATGGGGGAAAAGGACAACGGGGTCATGGGTGGGTGCGTTTCAGGGGGCCAGGGCCAGGAACTGGGCCAGAGCCTGCACGGGAACGGGCGGCCAGCGCCGTATCTGCAGCAGCCATTCTTCCTGCCGGTAGCGGGGATCGAGGCCGGAGGCCGCGGCCCAGTGGCTTTCCGCCTCCCCCCGGGCGCCCTTTTGCCAGAGCAACGCCGTGAGGCCGGCGCGGGCATCGGCGAACAGGGGGTAGCGGCGGATCAGGTCGCGCAGCTGTTTCTCCGCCGCCGTGGTGTCCCCCAGCTGGAAGGCGGCCAGGGCGGCGCTGGAGCGGGCCATGGCGAAGCCGGGCCGGGCGGCGGCGGCCGCCTCAAAGCATTGGCGGGCTGCCGGCCAGTCGTCCTGGGAGCCGTCCACATTGCCCAGGTTGTAGAGGGCGGAGGCATCCTCCGGATCCCGCTCCAGGATCCAGCGGTAATCGGCGGCGGCCGCCGGCCACAGGCCCAGGGCCTCCTCGGCGGTGCCGCGGTTGAGATGGGGGTCGGCGCTGGCGGGCTCCAGCTCGATGGCCTGGTCCTGGTCGGCGATCGCCGCCAGCGGATCCCCCAGGGCCAGCTGCACGTTGCCCCGGTTGCTCCAGGCCGAGGCATCTTCTGGCGCCAGCTCCACCACCTCGTCCCACAGGGGCAGGGCCTCGCCGAAGCGCCCCTCGCGGCTGGCGGCCAGGGCCCGGTCGAACAGCACCGGTAAGGGCGGCGACACCACCGCCCCGCCGGCATCGGCCCGCACCGCCGGCGCCCAGGCCAGGAGCCCCGCCAGCAGCAAGGCCAGCACAGACAGAACCGCCGCCTTTCGCTGCTTCACGCCGCCACCGCAGCAGGACCATCGAGGTGGGCGCGGCCTGCAGCGGTCACGATCCGCCCCCGGGGCGTGCGCTGCAGGAACCCCAGCTGCAGCAGGTAGGGCTCCACCACCGCTTCGAGGGTGGCGGGATCCTCCCCCAGCCCCGCCGCAAGGGTTTCGAGCCCGACCGGGCCGCCGCCATAGGCCTCCAGCATCAGGCGCAGCAGGCGCCGGTCGCTGGCATCAAGGCCGCGCCCATCCACCCGGTGCAGGGAGAGGGCCTCCTCCACCAGCGCCGCGTCGATCTGGCCGTGTCCCCCCACCGCCGCCACGTCCCGCACCCGGCGCAGCAGGCGGTTGGCGATGCGGGGCGTGCCCCGGCAACGGCGGGCCACCTCCTGGGCAGCGCAGGGCCGCAGGGGCAGCTGCAGCAGGCCCGCGGCACGCACCACGATCGCCTCGAGGTCGCCCTGGCCGTAGAACTCCAGCCGCTGGATCAGGCCGAAGCGATCCCGCAGCGGCGAGCTCAGCGAACCGGCGCGGGTGGTGGCCCCCACCAGGGTGAAGGGGGCCACGTCCAGGCTGCGGGTGCGGGCGGTGGTGCCCTTGCCCACGGTGAGATCGAGGCGGAAGTCTTCCATCGCCGGGTAGAGGATCTCCTCGGCCACGCGGTTCAGTCGATGGATCTCATCGATGAACAGCACCTCACGGGGCTGCAGGTTCACCAGCAGGCCGACGATGTCGCGCGGTCGCTCCAGGGCCGGGGCGCTGGTGATGCGGCAGCGCACCCCCAGCTCCTCGGCCAGCACCAGGGCCATGGTGGTCTTGCCGAGGCCGGGGGGGCCGTAGAGCAGCACGTGGTCGAGGGCCTCCTGGCGGCGGCGGGTGGCCTCCACGGCGATGCCCAGCACCTGCTTCAGTTCGCTCTGGCCGATGTAGTCCGCCAGGCGCCGGGGCCGCAGCCCGTCCTCCCGGACCACCGGCTCCTCCTCATGCCGGGCGGTGGGATCAACCAGGCGCTCCGAGGTGTCGGTGCCGGCCCTGGCCCTGCCGGCTCCCGGGACACGCCCGCCCACTCCCGGGACAGGCCCGGCCACTCCCCCCGAAGAGATGATCGCCATGGTTGGAGGGTACCGGCTGCTGCCTAGGGTCGGGGAGCACCCAGGTGATCAGGAACGCGGCGATGGCGAAGGGGCCCGGCAGGAAGGGCGGTGGTGCCAAGGGCGCCGATCCGGCCAACCGGCTGCTGGCCGACAACCGCCTGGCCCGGCACCAGTACGAGATTCTCGAGACCCTCGAGACCGGCATCGAACTGCTCGGCACCGAGGTGAAGTCGATCCGGGCCGGCCAGGTGAACCTGCGCGACGGCTTCTGCCTGATCCGCAACGGCGAGATGCAGCTTCACAACGTTCACATCTCCCCCCACAGCCACGCCGGCAAGTTCTTCAACCACGAGCCGCTGCGGGTGCGCAAGCTGCTGGCCCACCGCCGCGAGATCGACAAGCTGCGCGTCGCCCTCGACCAGAAGGGCCTCACCCTGATCCCCCTCAACCTGCACCTCAAGGGCTCCTGGATCAAGATCACCATCGGCCTGGGCAAGGGCCGCAAGCTGCACGACAAGCGCCAGGACGAAAAGAACAAGCAGATCGCCAAGGAGACCCGGGCCGCCGTCGCCCGGCTCTGAGCGGCACCCTCAGGGGTTGGCGGGTTCCACGGGCGGCGGCGGCGTGGGGGCCGCTGGCCCGGCGGGCGCCGGAGCGACCCCGGGGCTGGCCGGCGCGGGCTCGGTTGGCGTTTCCGGGGTCTCCTCGGGGGCGGCTGGGGCGTCCGGGGCCGGTGGGGGCGTGGGGGCCGGCGGGTCGGCCCGCAGCGACAACCGGATCAGGGCCGGGGCGACGCCGTCGTTGGTGAGGAGCAGCTGCACCGGCGAGCCCTTCTGGGAGCCCAGGGTGACCACCCGCAGCGGCCCCCTGGCCTCCAGCGGGGTGCCCTCGGCGGAGAAGACACTCATCTGCAGCAGGGGGGAGCCGTTGACCCCAAGAGCCAGGCCATGGCCGGCGGGCAGCCGGATCGGGAACAGCCGGGCGCCGCTGGCGGGCACTTCGGCACTCAGGACCTGGGTGGCGCCGGAGGGGGCCTCGATCGGCTCGATCCTGAGGTTCTCCAGGGTCAGATCAGCGGCGGCGTACCAGATCTGGCGGAAGGGTTCCGGCGGCATCGCCTGGGAGGCGCGGCTCGGCAGCAGGTTCTGCACACTCGCCGACACCAGCTCCCGCAGCACCGCCGGACTCAGGCCCTGGCGCACGAAACCGGCCTGGCGCGCCTCCCAGTCGCTGGCGCTGAAGTTGCCCAGGCGCCGGCGCAGGGGCAGGGGCAGCTGCTCCACCCGGGCCAGCCATTCCTCAGCCAGCTCGTTCCAGACCCGTCGCAGCGGGGCGTCCTCGAGGGTGTCGGACGGGAGCCGGCCGTTGCGTTCGGGGTACTGGGCCAGCAGGGCCGCATCCAGCAGGCTGAGGAACCAGGCCCGGTCGACCTGCATGGCCCGCAGGCGGTTGAGCAGCTGCTGGCGCTGATCCACCTCCGAGGGGGGCAGGCTGCTGGGAAGCTCGGGCACCCCGCCGGGGGGCGGCGTGGCCACCTTGCCGCGGCTCAGCCACCACCAGCCCACCGCCGTGCCGACCACGGCGGACAGCACCAGGGCGATCAGCACCGGCCAGAAGCCCCCCTCGGCCGCCTCCTCCCGTGCCTCGTGGCGGCGCCGCAGGCTGTCGGGGCCAGCGACGGCGGCGGGCGGCGGCGGCGGGGCCGCCATGCGGAGCGGCAGCTGGGGCTCCACCCGGGGCGATTCGGACGGACGGGGGGCCTCGGCGGCCACCCCGTCCCGGGCGATGGCCGCCGCCGGCACCCGTTCCGGTGGCGGCGGCGGGGGCGGAGCAGGCGCCGCAGCGGGCACCAGGATCACGGTGCGATCCGCCCGGGGCACGGGGCCGGTGCTGTCGGGCATCGCCAGGGACTGGAACGCCACCAGGGCCTGCCCGGCCGAAGCGAATCGCTCGTCGGGATGGCGGCTCAGCAGGCGCTGCAGCTGGTGCCGCAGCTCCGGCTCGGCCTCCAGGGCCGCCGGCCAGCGCCACTGCATCGTGGTCGGATCGAGCAGGCCCTCCGGGGCATCACCGCTCAGCAGCACCAGGGCCACCACCCCGAGGGCGTGCAGATCCATCCAGGGCTGGGCGGGTTCGCCCCTAGCCAGCTCCGGCGGTGCGTAGCCGGGCGTGGCGCCCAGCAGCCGCTCCCCGGCGCTGCCGCCGGCACTGCCCCGCACCAGGCCGAAATCGAGGGGCACAGGCAGCCCGTCGCTGTCGCGGCGCAGCAGGTTGGCGGGGCTGAGGTCCCCATGCAGCAGGTCCTGGCTGTGCAGGGCGGCCAGCACCGGCAGCAGCTGGCGCAGCAGCAGCAGCACCTCCCCCGCCCCGAACACCAGCTGGCGTTCCGAGCGCAGCTCCAGCAACTGCTGGTAGGTGCGGCCCGCCTGCCACTCCCGCACCAGCCAGAGCTGGTCGTCGGACTCGATCACGGCGCCGATGCGGGGCACCTGGGGATGGAGCACCCCCTGCAGCCGCGACCAGAGGTCCCTGGCCCGGGCCTGGTCCTGTTCCGGTCCGATGCGGCGCAGGGCCACGGGCGCGTCGGCGGCGAGCTGGTCGCTGGCCAGCCACAACGCCCCCTGGGGGCCGGCGTTCTCTGTGCCGAGGCAGCGCTCCAGCCGGTAGCGGCCGCCGATCACCTGACCCGGGGCTGCGGCTGCCGATGTCATGGGATCAGGGCCGCGCCGTCGCGCTCGGGTTGCTCCAGGCCGCGGCCCGCCAGCCAATCACGGTCGTAGAGGCGGGAGCGGTAGCGGTCGCCGCTGTCGCAAAGCACGGTGACGATGCGATGGCCCGGCCCCAGCCGCCGGGCCGTCTCCACCGCCGCCGCCACGTTGATCCCCACCGACCCGCCCATGAACAGGCCCTCCTGCCACAGCAGGCCGTAGATCGTGCGCAGGGCCATGGGGTCGTCGATCCGCACCGCGTCGTCGATCGGGGCCCCCGCCAGGTTGGCGGTGACGCGGCTGTTGCCGATGCCTTCGGTGACCGAATTCCCCTCACTTTTGAGGCTGCCGTCGGTGGCCCAGCTGTAGAGGGCGCTGCCGCAGGGATCGGCCAGGACGCAGCGGACCCTGGGATCCTGCTCCTTGAGATAGAGGGCCACCCCCGCATAGGTGCCGCCGGTGCCGGTGGCGGCCACCCAGGCATCCAGCCGGCCGCCGGTCTGCTGCCAGATCTCCGGCCCGGTGCTGCCGTAGTGGGCCCGCCGGTTGGCGAGGTTGTCGAACTGGTTGGCCCACACGGCTCCGGGCGTCTCCTCGGCGATGCGGCCGGAGAGGCGCACGTAGTTGGCTGGGTCGCTGTAGGGCACCGCCGGCACTGTGCGGACCTCGGCGCCGAGGCTGCGCAACAGGCCGATCTTCTCCGCCGACTGGGTTTCGGGGATGACGATCAGGCAGCGGTAACCGCGGGCATTGCAGAGGTGGGTCAAGCCGATGCCGGTGTTGCCGGCGGTGCCTTCCACCACCGTGCCCCCCGGCTGCAGCTGGCCGCTGGCCTCCGCCTCCTGGAGGATGCCCAGAGCGGCCCGGTCCTTGACCGACCCGCCGGGGTTCATGAACTCCGCCTTGCCGAGGATCTCGCAGCCGGTGAGGGCGCTGAGGGCATGAAGCCGGATCAGGGGCGTCCGGCCCACCGCGCCACTGAAACCTGCGGTGATCCCCGTCGTCATGCCATCGCTGTGGGCTCCCATGCGGCTGGCCTTCTCCATGGCTGCGTGGGCGGATCGTAGGGAACATCCCTAAGGTCGGCCCCAGAGAAGGTCAGGTCCATGGGCTCCAGGGCACACTCCCCGGCGGACAGCACCAGGCTCCTGCAACGGCTCCAGGCGGTACGGCAACACAGCGAGCACCTGATCGACGGCCTCGAACCTGAGGACCTCTGCCTGCAGGGCATGGCCGATGCCAGCCCGGCCAAGTGGCACCTGGGCCACACCACCTGGTTCTTCGAGACCTTCCTGCTCGAGCCCCACTTGAGCGGCCACGACACCCCCGATCGCCGCTGGGGCCATCTGTTCAACTCCTATTACGAGGCGATCGGCAGCCGCCACCCCCGCCCCCAGCGGGGTCTGCTCACCCGCCCGGCCATCGGCGAGGTGCTGGCCTGGCGCCGGCGCGTCGACGCCGGGCTGAAGACGCTGCTGCTGGAGCTGGATCGCCAGCCCGCCGAGACGGCCGGCCCCCTGCTGGAGCTGGTGGAACTGGGGTTGCAGCACGAGCAGCAGCACCAGGAGCTGCTGCTGATGGATCTGCTCGACGGTTTCAGCCGCAACCCGCTGGAGCCCGCCTATGGCCAGGAGCCCCCCGGGGCCGGGGCGCCGGGAATCGCCGGCGGCTGGCGCCCCCACCCCGGCGGCCTGGTGGCGATCGGCCATGAAGGCGACGGTTTCCACTTCGACAACGAGGCCCCCCGGCACCGCCAGTGGCTGGAGCCCTTCAGCCTCGCCGAAACCCTGGTGTCCAACGAGGCCTACGCCGCCTTCATCGCCGATGACGGCTACCGGCGGCCGGAGCTGTGGATGAGCGAGGGCTGGGCGGTGGTGCAGGAGCGGGGCTGGTGCGCCCCGCGCTACTGGCGCGGCGACTGGGAATTCAGCCTGGCGGGCCGCCGGCCGCGCCACCCCCAGGCGCCGGTGCGACACCTGAGCTGGTTCGAGGCCGATGCCTTCGCCCGCTGGAGTGGCGGCCGGCTGCCCAGCGAAGCCGAATGGGAGCTGGTGGTGACGGAAACCGCCCAACCGGGCGGCCGCCCCCTGCCCCAGGCCTTCGGGGCCCTCTGGCAGTGGACCGCCACCCCCTACCGTCCCTACCCCGGCTTCCAACCCGCCGCCGGTGCGGTGGGGGAATACAACGGCAAGTTCATGACCTCACAGTTCGTGCTCCGGGGCAGCAGCTTCCTCACCCCGGCGGGCCACGCCCGCCCCACCTACCGCAACTTCTTTGCCCCCCACTGCCGCTGGATGGCCGCCGGCCTGCGCCTGGCCCGGGACGGCGCCATCGAGCCGTGCTGATCGACCTCCATCCCGAGCCGGCCGACATGGCCAGGCTGGTGATCGAGGGCATGGGACGCCAGCCGAAGCAGCTGCCGGCCTGGCTGCTGTACGACGCCGAGGGGTCGCGCCTGTTCGAGGCGATCTGCGAGCAGCCGGAGTACGGCCTCACCCGCACCGAAACGGCCCTCCTGGAGGCGCGGGCGGCCGAGCTGGCCGCCGCCCTCGGCCCCGGGGTGGTGGTGGAATTTGGGGCCGGCAGCGCCCGCAAGGTGAGCCCGCTGCTGGGCGCCCTGGAGCCGGCCGCCTACGTGGCCCTCGACATCAGCGCCGACCACCTGGCGCCCGCCTGCCGGGCCCTGCAGCGCCGCCACCCCGACCTGCCGGTGCTGGGCATCTGCTGCGACTACAGCCGCCTGGAGCAGCTGCCGGATCACCCTGCCCTGGAGGGCCACAGCCGGCTGGGCTTCTACCCGGGCAGTTCGATCGGCAACTTCGATCCCGCCGGCGCCCAGGCGCTGCTGCGCCAGTTCCGCCGGCTGCTGGGGGCCGGCAGCCGCCTGCTGATCGGCATCGACCAGCCCAAGGCGGTGCAACGGCTGGAGGCGGCCTACAACGACGCCGCTGGCTGGTCGGAGGCCTTCGCCCGCAACTTGCTCACCCGGCTCAACCGCGATCTGGACGGCGACTTCCAGGCGGCCGACTTCGCCTACCGGGCCTGGTGGGACGCCGAGCAGGGCCGTATCGCCATGGCTCTGGTGAGCCGCCGGGCGCTGGAGGTGCGGCTGGCGGGCCGGTGCTGGCCGTTCGCGGCCGGTGAGCCGCTGATCACGGAGTACAGCTACAAGTACGGCCCCGAGGCCTTCCTCACCCTGGCGGCCACGGCCGGCTGGCGGGGGGTGGGCCGCTGGAGCGACCCGGCCGGCGATTTCGCCCTGCATCTGCTGGTGCAGGCAGACTCGGAACAGCAGCGGAGTGATCCATGAGCAGGGAGGAGCAGCGGCAGTCCATGCGCGGGGTGCGGGAAGGGCTGATCGAGGAACTCGAGGATCTGTACCGCAAGGCCTTCGACCGCATCGGCGAGCAGGACCTGGGGGAAGGGGCCATCGCCCGGCTCACCCAGCTGCTGCTGCGCTCCCGCGAGGCGGCGATCACGCCCCTCGAGGAGGAGATCGAAGCGCCCCTGATCACCCGTGCCCCCGGCGAACCCACGCCATGAGCAACTGGCTGGAGGAACTGGAGGCGCGGCTGGATCAGCAGCTGGAAGGCTTCCTGCGCACCAATCCCCAGCAGGAGGAGCTGCTGCGGGGCCAGGCCGCCCGCGACCGGCAGCGGCAGTTGCTGGCCGACCGGGTGCGCCTGCGGCAGCAGGCCGAGGAGCAGCGGCGGCAACTGCTGAAGCTGGCCGAGGAGATCCGCCAGTGGCAGGAACGGATCGGCCGGGCACGGAGCGCCGGGGCCGGGGAGCTGGCCGGCCGCGCCGAAGCCCATGTGGCGGGCCTGATGGACCAGGGCCGCCAGCGCTGGCAGGGCCTCACCGACCTGGGCCAGCGCTTCGCCACTGTCGAGCAGGAGCTGGCCGAGCTCACCAGCCAGCGCAGCTCCGGCCCCGCCGCCACCCCCGATCTGGAGGCCGACTGGGCCCGGTTCGAGGCCCAGCAGGAGCTGCAGGAGCTGAAGCGGCGCCAGCAGCGATGAGCCCCCCCACACCATGGGTTTTCTGCTCTCCAAACTGCTGCCGCTCGGCCTCTACCCCCTGGGCCTGGCCCTGCTGCTCCAGATCGCGGGCCTGGCCAACCGCCAGCGCCGCTTCGGTCCGGTGCTCTCCGGCGTGGGGATCGTGCTGCTCTGGCTGGCGGCCACGCCCCTGCTCAGCCGCCAGCTGGTGTGGGGGCTGGAGGAACGGGCCGCCCGGCTGACGCCTACCCCGATCCCCACCGCCGATGCGGTGCTGGTGCTGGGGGGAGGGTTGCGGCCGGCCCTGCCGCCCCGCCAGGGGGTGGAGGTGAACGAGGCCGGCGACCGGCTGCTGCGCGCCGTGGCCCTGATGCGTGAGGGCAAGGCCCCCTGGCTGCTGGTGACCGGCGGCAGGGTCACCTTCATGGCCAACGATCCGGCCGCCGGCGAGGCCCGGCTGGCCAAGGCCCTGGCCACCAGCCTGGGGGTGGCGGCCGATCGGATCGTCACCAGCGAAGAGGGGCGCAACACGGCGGAGGAGACCGCCGCCCTGGTGCGGCTGGCCCGGCAGCGGGGCTGGAGCTCCCTGCTGCTGGTCACCAGCGCCACCCACCTGCCCCGCTCGCTGGCCACCCTTCGCCGGGCTGCGCCCGAGTTCCGGATCATCCCGGTGGCCTGCGACTTCCAGCTGCCCGACCGGCGCTCCTTCGGCACCCCGACCCTGGCCGGCAGCATCCTGAGCGTGCTGCCCAGTGCCGAAGCCCTGGTGCTGACCACCACCGCCATGCGGGAGCATCTGGGCCTGCTGGCCTACCGCTGGCGGGGCTGGATCTGAGCGCTACTTCTTGGGAACCGGGGGCACCAGGCTCACCCCCTCCGGCGGCGGGGTGGGATCGGGATCGGCGATCAGCATGTGCTGCAGCACGATCTCCGGACGTTCACTGTCCCGCCAGCGGATGCGATAGGCGGGCATCTTGGTTCCCCGGCTGGTGGTCTGTTCCACCGGTTCCATGACCCAGCCACGGCGGGATCGCCCCTGGGGATTGCGCTTCACCACAGCATCGGCGTGTTGAAAGCGAAAACCGACGCGCTCACCACTCATACCAGAGCCCCGAGGGGGAGAAGGCCTACTGGGGACCATTATCCCACTGCGTCGGTTCCGGCCTTCTCGCGGGCCTCCGGGCGCAGCAGGGGGAAGGCGATCACGTCACGGATCGAGGGGCTGTCGGTGAGCAGCATCGCCAGCCGGTCGATGCCGATGCCGAGGCCGCCGGTGGGGGGCATGCCCACCTCCAGGGCGTGCAGGAAATCCTCATCGACCGTCTGGGCTTCGGGGTCCCCCGCCTGGCGGCGCAGCTGCTGCAGTTCCAGCCTGGCCCGCTGATCCAGCGGGTCGATCAGCTCGCTGAAGGCGTTGGCCGTCTCCCGCCCGACGATGAACAGCTCAAAGCGCTCCACCAGGCCCGGCTTGCTGCGATGGGCCCGGGCCAGGGGGGAGTTCTCCACCGGGTAATCCATCACGAAGGTGGGCTGCTCGAGGGTGGTCTCCACCGCCTGCTCGAAGGCTTCCACCAGCAGCCGGCCCACACTGTCGGCCGCCTCGGGGGCGGCCAGGCCGGCGGCCTCCATGGCCGCGGCCGCCTGGGCGCGATCGCTGAAGCCGTTGAAATCCAGGCCGGTGGCCTGCTGCACCAGCTCATGCATGGTGACCCGCCGCCAGGGCGGGGTGAGGTCGATCTCCGCACCCTGGTAGGTGAGACGGGTGTCCCCACAGACCTCCAGGCAGGCCGCGGCCAGCAGCTGCTCGGTGAGGTCCATCATCGTGTGGTAATCGGCGAAGGCCTGGTAGATCTCCACCGACGTGAATTCGGGGTTGTGCCTGGTGCTGATCCCCTCGTTGCGGAAGATGCGCCCGAGCTCATAGACCCGCTCGAATCCGCCCACCACCAGCCGCTTGAGGTGCAGCTCGGTGGCGATGCGCAGGGTGAGGGGCAGGTCGAGGGTGTTGTGGTGGGTGGCGAAGGGGCGGGCGTCGGCACCGCCGGCCTCGGTCTGCAGGACGGGCGTCTCGATCTCGAGGAAGCCGCGATCGTCGAGCCAGCGGCGCATGGCGCTCACCAGCCGCGCCCGGCGCCGGAAGGTCTCGCGGGTGTGGGGGGAGACGATCAGATCGAGATAGCGCTGGCGGTAGCGCTTCTCCACGTCCGCCAGGCCGTGCCACTTGTCGGGCAGGGGCTGGAGTGCCTTGGTGAGCATCACCCAGTCGGTCACCTTGACCGAAAGCTCGCCCCGATCGGTGCGGCGCAGGCTGCCGTGCACCCCGATCCAGTCGCCGCCATCCACCAGGGAGGTGATCTGGGCGAAAGCATCGGGCTCCTCCGGGTGGGCCGCCAGCAGGGTGGCCTTCTCGATGAACAGCTGGATCGGGCCTGATTCGTCGGCGATGGTGAAGAAGGCCAGCTTGCCCATCACCCGGCGGGTCATCACCCGGCCGGCGACGGCCACCTCCACCGCCCGCTCCTCGCCGTTGGGCAGGTCGGCATGGGCCAGCTGCAGCTCGGCGGTGCGGTGGCTGGGGGCGAAGCCGAGGGCATAGGGGGCCCGACCGAGGGACTCCAGGGTGCGGGCTTTCTCCAGACGGGTCTCACGCAGATCCGACAAGGCAGGCAGGGCGATGGAGAAGGGTCGCTGCCCATCCTGCAGGACCGGCCGGCGTCGGCTTCAGGGCACGGTTCAGCCTGCGGCAGCCAGGGAGGCCTCGCCCATCCGCTGGGAGGCGTAGCCCGTGCCCCGCACCGTGAGGATCAGCTCGGGGTTGCGGGGATCGGGCTCGAGCTTGCCCCGCAGCCGGGCCACGTAGACATCTACCACGCGCAGGTCGGCGGCCCGACGGGGGGGATAGCCCCAGAGCTGCTCGAGGATCTCGGCCCGCGGCACCACCCGGCCCGGTTCCCGGAAGAGCAGCTCCAGCAGACTGAATTCGGTGTAGGTGAGGGCGATGCGCTGCCCCTCGCGGGTCACCTGACGGCGGTTGGTGTCGACCACCAGATCGCCCACCCGCAGCACACCGGAGCCGGTGGGCAGCTCCCGCGGTTCGCTGGTGGCCGCCCCCCGGCCCATGCGTCGCAGGATCGTGGAGATGCGGGCCTCGAGTTCCTTGGGGCTGAAGGGCTTGGGCAGGTAGTCGTCGGCCCCCAGATCCAGGCCCGCCACCCGCTCGGCGATGGCATCGAGGGCGGAGAGGAAGATGATCGGCACGCAGGATTCGGCCCGCAGGCGCCGGCAGACGGCGAAGCCGTCGAGCTTGGGCAGCATCACGTCGAGCACGACCAGGTCGGGCTGCTCCTGGTGGAAGAGGGCCAGGGCCTCCTCGCCGTCCTCGGCACAGAGCACCCTGTAGCCCGCCAGCTGGAGCCGCATCAGCAGCACACGACGCACCGCCGCCTCGTCGTCGACCACCAGCAGGGTCGCGATCGGCTGTGAGGGGGAACCACCCCCCGCGGAAGCCTCCAGATCAGCACCATCGGTGAAGGAGGAGGCAACCGTGGGCATGGGCATCGCTCCGGTCCACTCGGATGAAGAATCGCAACCATAACGCGAAGCCGTTTGGGGCTGTGAGCACGGAATCGGCTCCGGCAGCGGGGTTCTGGGCGGAAGGAAACATATCTTCGGAAACCCTGACCCGCCCGCCCCTGCCCTCAGGGCCAGCGGGCCTCGGCGTAGCGGTTCCACTGCAACGCGGCTTCAGCCAGGGCCGCGTCGCTGTCGAGCTGCCCCAGCATGGAGCGCTGCAACTGGGTGTAAAGGATCGCCTGCAGCCGCTTCACCCCCGGGGTGGCCGGCACCAGCACCCGGGCCTGGGCCAGGGTCTCGATCGAAAGCAGCCGGGCGCTGTGCACCAGGCGTTCCTGGCCATCGCTGGGCACCGCCCCCCGCAGCCTGCGCTCCAGGCTCTGCAGCGCTCCCCTGGAGGAGGGCAGCACCCGGGCCTCCTCAGCGAAGGCCAGCTGGTTGGCCGCATCACTCAGGAACAGGGCGAAGCTCACCGCCTCCGGGGCCATGGTGCTCTGGCGGGGAACCACCAGGTTCATCACCGCCACATTGGCCTCGCCGTTCGCCCCGGTCAGGGGCGGGAAGGGGGCCGAGGTGGCGGCGATGCCGGGGGCGTTGGTCTGGAGGTTGCGCAGGAAATCGGGCCCGCTCGCCACCTGGGCCAGATCGCCGGCCTGGAACAGCTCGATGGCCCGCCGGTACCCCTGGCTCACCACCTCCCGCGGCAGCAGCCCGCGGCGGTAGAGGTCGCTCCAGAAGGCGAAGGCCCGCCGACCGGCCGGGCTGTTGAAGGCCGCCCGCTGGCGGTCGTCCAGCAACTGCACCCCCATCTGCACCAGCGCCTCCATCAGTTCACCGGAGTCGTCGGGGACGACGGTGACGAACAGGGCGTAGCGGCCGGTGCGGCGCCGGACGGCTTCGGCGTAGGCCGGCACCTCCTCCCAGCGGCGGGGCGGGGCGGCGAGGCCGGCCCGCTGCAGCAAGCGGCGGTTGGCGATCGTCACCCGGGCCGTCAGGTACCAGGGAATGCCGAACTGCTCGCCCTGCTGCTGGCCCGAAGTCCAGATGCCGGCCAGGTAGCGATCGGCGGCGTCGGGGGGGAGCAGGGGGGTGAGGTCCCGCAGCCCACCCTTGCTGGCCAGGTTGGCGGCGAAGTTGGGGTTGAGATTGACCAGATCGGGGGCGGTGCGGGCGAACACCGCCGCCAACAGCTTGCGTTCGACCGAGCCCCAGGGCACGTCGGTCCAGCGCACCGTCACGCCGGGATGGTCCTGCTCCCAGGCGGCGATCACCCGCCGCATGTAGGTGTTGAAGCGGGGCGCCAGATCCAGGGTCCAGACGTTCAGCACCTGGCCCGCTTCGGGCCTGGGCCCCCGCGTGCAGGCTCCGGCGCCCAGGGCGAGGGCGACGGGGGCGGCCAGCAGCCGCAGGGCCTGGCGTCGTGGCAGGGATCCGGGCATCACTCAGCGCCGCCAGCCGGAGCCCACCTGGCGCCAGAGCAGCAGCTGCAGGGAACAGAGCATCGGGGCAAGCAGGGCCGTGATCAGGGTCTGGGAGAGCAGGACCCGCAGGCCGGGACCTGCCAGATCATCCCAGCGCCACCCCGGCAGGGCCAGCAGGGCGGGGTTCACCCCCTGACCCTCCAGGCGGCGGCCCAGCTCCGGTCCGGCCAGCTGGATCGCCTCCCGGGTGCCCACCCAGTCCTGGACGCCCCACTGCAGGATCAGGGTGAGGCCGAGCAGGGCCGTGCCCAGCAGGGCGAGCAGACCGAGGCTGAAACTGCGCTGGATCGGCGGTGCCCGCCGTCCCATCCGACCCCACCACCAGCCCAGCAGCAGCAGGGCGGGCGCCTGGGTGACGCCGCCGGGGTACACCGCATCCAGCACCAGCCCCAGGGCGAGGCCGGCGCAGGCCCCGGAGAACGGGCCGTCGCTCAGGGCCCAGGGCAGCAGCCACAGCACCGCCCAGCAGGGGCCGACGCCATCGAGGCTGAGCCAGCCCGGCGAGGCCAGGACGAGCAACGGCACCAGCAGGGCCGAGGCGGCGAGCAGGGGCTGCCGGGTGAGCAGGTCCATCAGCGCACCTGCACCTGCACCCAGTCGAGGGCCGATACCGGCGCGATCAGCTGGACCACCGCCTCCGGGGCCGGGTCGGCGTTGGCGTCCATGGTCTGGATCACCCCCACCGGCAGGTTGGGCGGCACCAGGGTGCTGGCAGGCGATGTCACCACCACATCACCGGGGCGGGCCTGGGGATCCTTCTCCAGGAAGCGCAGCAGGGGCCGGCCGGCGCCGATCCCGGTGAGCAGGCCGTGGTGCTGGGTGCGCCCCACCCACACCCCGACCCTGCTGCGGGGATCGGTGAGCAGGGTGACACTGGCGGTGCTGGGCGTGACGCTGCCCACCAGGCCGACCAGACCGCCCGGACCGAGCACCGCCTGGCCGGCCCGGATGCCGCTGAGGGCCCCCTGGCCGAGCAGCAGCTGCCGCCACCAGCCGGAGCCATCCCGGGAGATCACCGGGGCCGTCACCCGGTTGGGATTCTGCTTCTGCAGTTCCAGCAGGGTCCGCAGCCGCTGGTTGTCCTGCTCCAGCTGGGCCAGCCGGGCCCCGTCCTCCACCCGTCGGGCGGACTGCAGCCATTCGGCCTGGGCCGTCCCGGGCCAGAAGGGTCGGCTCAGGAGGGCATAGGTATCGGCGACCAGGGCCCCCTTGCTGAGGCGCACGGCCACCAGGGCCAGCAGCACGAGCAGCCAGGGGGTGATCCGTCGCAGGGACGAGCCTTGGACGAAACGGAGCCAGCGCCATGCCGGCATGGGAATCAGGCCGTCTGACGGAGAAATTCAGGGGTGTCGAGCACCCGCTCCAGCCGGCTGTAGTCCTCCAGGACCATGCCGCAGCCGTTGACCACGCAGAGCAGGGGGTCTTCGGCCACGTGGGTCAGGATGCCGGTTTCGTGGCTGATCAGGTCGCAGATGCCCCGCACCAGGGCACCGCCGCCGGCCAGCATGATGCCCCGGTCGACGATGTCGGCGGCCAGCTCGGGAGGGGTGCGCTCCAGGGTGCGCTTGACCGCCTCGACGATCACGTTGAGCGGCTCCGCCATGGCTTCACGGATGTCTCCGGCGCGGATGTTGATCGTGCGCGGCAGGCCGGAGAGCAGGTGCAGACCGCGCACGTCCATGGAGGTCTCGTCGTGGCCGTTGTCGGGGAACGCCGAGCCGATGCGGATCTTGATGTCCTCGGCGGTGCGCTCGCCCACCACCAGGTTGTGCACCTTCTTGAGGTACACGCTGATGGCGTCGCTGAGCTCATCGCCCGCCACCCGCACCGACTCGCTCAGCACGGTGCCGCCCAGGCTGAGCACGGCCACCTCGGTGGTGCCGCCGCCGATGTCGACGATCATCGTGCCCACCGGATCGGTGACCGGCAGGCCGGCGCCGATGGCGGCCGCCACCGGCTCATCGATCAGGTGCACCTGCCGGGCACCGGCCAGGCCGGCCTGGTGCACCGCGCGTCGCTCGACGCCGGTGACGCCGCTGGGGATGCCGATCACCAGGCGGGGGGCGATAACGCCGCGGCCTTCGTTGCCCTTCTGGATGAAGCTCTTGATCATCTGCTCCGCGGCATCGAAGTCGGCGATGACCCCGTCGCGCAGGGGCCGGATCGCCCGGATGTTGCCGGGGGTGCGGCCCAGCATCAGCTTGGCCTCCTCCCCCACCGCCAGGGGGGTGCCCCGCTCCAGGTCAATCGCCACCACGGACGGCTCCTGCAGCACGATCCCCTTGCCCGAGACGTACATCAGTGTGTTGGCCGTCCCCAGATCGATGCCGATGTCGCGGGAGAACTGGAAACGGCGGAAAAACACGGGCAAGGCCTCTGGCAGCGGTGAATCATAGGTGGGGCCATCCCGGCCAACCGGTCAGGCCGCCGTGGGTGTGACAACCGGGACGAAGGGTGGAACGGAAAGGGAGAGGCCCCCGATCGGGGTGCCCCATCATTGATCCACTCGTTCCAGGAGCACGCCATGGGCGTCAATTCCATCACCCTCGTCGGCCGGGCCGGCCGCGACCCGGAGGTCCGTTACTTCGAATCCGGCAGCATGGTCGCCAACCTCACCCTGGCGGTGAACCGCCGCAGCCGCGACGACCAGCCGGACTGGTTCAACCTGGAGATCTGGGGCAAGCAGGCCCAGGTGGCCGCTGACTACGTCCGCAAGGGGGCCCTGATCGGCATCATCGGCTCCTTCAAGCTCGACCGCTGGACGGACCGGGCCAGCGGTGAGGAGCGCAGCAAGCCCGTGATCCGGGTCGATCGGCTGGAGCTGCTCGGCAGCAAGCGCGATGCCGAGGGCGGCGGTGGCGGCAGCTTCGGCGGGGGCTTCGGTGGCGGCGAGCCCAGCGAGGAAGAAGTGCCCTTCTGAGCATTTCTGCCCAGCTGTCGCTGCGGGGGCTTGTGCCAGTGGCCCAGCCGGGTTATCAAGCGTCCGAAGCCAGAGAAGGCGCCCCCCGGGGCGCCTTTTTTACTGTCAGAGCCGGTTCCGGCTCTGCTTCCAGATGCGCAGCCCCAGCCACACGCCCCCGGCCAGCACGGCCAGCACGAGCAGCACCTTCACCACCTTGGCGGCGGGCTCGATCCAGAGCTCGACCTTGGTGTAGCTCTCCCCCAGGGCCAGGCCCGCCAGCGTCAGCAGCAGGGTCCAGATCAGGCTGCCGGCGGTGGTCCAGAGCAGAAAGGGCGTCAGCGGCATCATCTCGATGCCGGCAGGAACGGAAATCAGGGTGCGGATGCCTGGCACCAGCCGGCCCCAGAACACCAGGGCCGTGCCATGGCGGCTGAACCAGCGGCGGCTGCGGTGCAGCTCCTGGGGACTGATGCCGATCCAGCGTCCGTGGCGCTCGAGCCAGTGCTCGATGCGCTCCTCGTTCACCAACCGGCCGATGCCGTACCAGGGAAGGGCGCCGAGAACCGTGCCCAGCAGGCCGGCCAGCACCACCGGCACCAGGGAGAGCTTGCCCTGATGCACGAAAAACCCCCCGAGCGGCATGATCAGCTCGGAGGGAATCGGGGGGAACAGGTTCTCCAGAAACATGGCCGCGAAGATCGCGCCATAGCCGGCTGCCGGGTTGGCCTCCACGGCCGCCCCGATCATCTCGGGCAGCTTCTGGACCAGTTCGATCGCCATCGGGGCAGCCGGATCAGAGGCGCCAGTCTTCCACGACGGCCCGGACGCTGCCAGCAGCGCCGGGCCGACGCCGCTCAGTAGCGGTAGTGGTCGAGCTTGTAGGGGCCTTCGACGGGCACGGCGATGTAGGCCGCCTGCTCGGCGGTGAGCTCGGTGAGCCGGGCGCCGATCCGGTCGAGGTGCAGGCGGGCCACCATCTCGTCGAGGTGCTTGGGCAGCACGTAGACCTCCTTGCCGTACTCCTCACCCTTGGTGAACAGCTCGATCTGGGCCAGCACCTGGTTGGTGAAGGAGTTGCTCATCACGAAGCTGGGGTGGCCGGTGCCACAGCCCAGGTTTACCAGCCGGCCCTCAGCCAGCAGGATGATCCGGTTGCCGCTGGGCAGGATCACGTGGTCCACCTGGGGCTTGATGTTCTCCCAGGCGTACTGCTTGAGGGACGCCACATCGATCTCGTTGTCGAAGTGGCCGATGTTGCACACGATCGCCTGGTTCTTCATGGCGAGCAGGTGCTCGTGGCGGATCACCTGGTAGTTCCCGGTGGCGGTCACGAAGATGTCCACATCGGCCACCACGTCCTCGAGACGCACGACGCGATAGCCCTCCATGGCGGCCTGCAGGGCGCAGATCGGATCGATCTCGGCGATCATCACCGTGGCGCCGAGCCCGCGAAGGGACTGGGCCGAACCCTTGCCCACGTCGCCGTAGCCCAGCACCAGGGCCACCTTGCCGGCCACCATCACATCGGTGGCGCGCTTGATGCTGTCGACCAGCGATTCGCGGCAGCCGTAGAGGTTGTCGAACTTGCTCTTGGTGACCGAGTCGTTGACGTTGATGGCCGGGAACGGCAGCTCACCGCTCTTCTGCATCTGGTACAGACGGGCCACACCGGTGGTGGTCTCCTCGGTGACGCCCTGGATGTTGGCGTAGATGCGGGAGTAGAAGCCGGGTTGCACCGCCAGCCGCTGGCGGATGGAGTTGAACAGGGCCACCTCCTCTTCGCTGGAGGGGTTGTCGAGCACCGAGAGATCCTTCTCGGCCTTGCTGCCGAGCACCACGAGGCCGGTGGCATCGCCGCCGTCGTCGAGGATCATGTTGGGCGTGCCACCGTCGCTCCACTCGAGGATGCGGTGGGTGAAGGCCCAGTACTCATCAAGGGTTTCGCCCTTGTAGGCGAACACCGGGATGCCGGCGGCGGCGATGGCGGCGGCGGCGTGGTCCTGGGTGGAGAAGATGTTGCAGGAGGCCCAGCGCACTTCGGCGCCGAGGGCCACCAGGGTCTCGATCAGAACGGCGGTCTGGATGGTCATGTGCAGACTGCCGGCGATCCGGGCGCCCTTCAGGGGCTGCTCGGCACCGAACTTCTCGCGCAGGGCCATCAGGCCGGGCATCTCGGTTTCGGCGATCGCCAGTTCCTTGCGGCCCCAGTCGGCCAGGCCGAGATCGGCGATCACATAGGAAGCGGTCGCCTGAAGGCCAGCAAAGGCAGCCTCAGGGCTGGAAGGTGTTGCCACCATGAAGTGAAAGCTCCCGGACGGGAGGACGAAAAAGTGGAAATATCTGCAGAGACGCCGAGGCTTCGGGCTCGCTGGGGGGCAATCTACAAGGGTGGAAACGCATGACGCGATCGAGGTGTGCCATCTGGCGGACCCCTCCGCCACCGACGCCCTGGGGCGGCGGCTGGCCTCGCAGCTGATCGCCGCTGCTGCCGGAGACGGCGCCCTGCTGCTGCTGCGGGGGGACCTGGGCACGGGCAAGACGTCGCTCGTGCAGGGGCTGGCCGCCGCCCTGGGCATCGCCGAACCGATCAGCAGCCCCACCTTCGCCCTGGCCCAGCACTACGACACCGATGCCGGTCCCGACGCTGGCGCGGCGGCCCTTGTGCACCTGGATCTCTACCGGCTGGAGCAGGCTGCCGCGGCCGATGAACTGTTCGCCCAGGAGGAGGAGGAGGCCCGCCGCATCGGCGCCGTGATGGCGGTGGAGTGGCCCGAGCGGCTCAGCTTCCGGCCGGAGGGCGCCTGGGAGGTGGCCTTGAGCCACCCTGAGGATGGCGAGGGCCGTCTGGCCCGGATCACGCCGCCAGGCCTCACCCCGCCGTGATCCTTGCCTGCAGCGCCGCGATGATGCGGGCGTTGGCGGCCGGAAATGGGTAGCTGGAGAGCTGCTCCGGCGCCACCCAGCGCACCTGCTGGGAGGCCAGGGGCTGCGGCTCCCCCGCCAGCCAGCGGCAGAGATGGACCACAAAGCACAGCCGCTTGTGGCTGTAGGCGTGCTCGAGGGTGATCAGCTCCTCCCCCACCGTCACCTCGATGGCCAGTTCTTCGCGCAGCTCCCGCTCGATCGTCGCTTCGATCGCCTCACCCGGCTCCTGCTTGCCCCCAGGAAACTCCCACAGGCCACCCAGCAGGCCCTCCGGGAGCCGCTGGTCGATAAGCACCTTCCCCTCGCTGTCCCGCACCACCCCCACCCCGATCACCTGGAACGGCACGGGCGGGGGGGTGTCCTTCACGGGGAAGCGGCCGGGGTCGCCGGCAGCGTAGGCAGCGCAGCGCCCGCGCCAGGGGCAGACGCCGCAGCTGGGCTGGCGGGGGGTGCAGACACCGGCGCCCAGGTCCATCAGGGCCTGGTTGAAGGCGCGGGGCCGATGGGGGTCGAGGACGGTTTCGCTCAGCTGCCAGAAGTGGGCCAGCTGCCGCTTCGGTGGCTCCGGATGGGCCACCAGCCGGGCCAGCACCCGCTGGACGTTGCCATCGAGGATCGGATAGGGGAGATCGAAGGCGGAGGACAGGATGCTGGCGGCGGTGCTGCGGCCGATGCCCGGCAGGGCCATCCAGCCGTCCAGGGTGCGCGGCCAGGGGTCACGGCCAGCGGCTGGGGCCCGGTGCTCAGCGGCGACGAGCTGCTGTGCCCCCGCGTGCAGGCGGCGGGCCCGGGCGTAGTAGCCCAGGCCCTGCCACAGCATCAGCGCGTCATGCTCACTGGAGGCGGCGAGGGTTCTGAGGTCGGGGAAGGCGGCCATCCAGCGGTGCCAGTAGGGCAGCACCACCGCCAGCTGGGTCTGCTGCAGCATCACCTCCGCAACCCACACGCCGAAGGGGTCGAGGGGCTCACCAGCCCCGGGGCGCGATCCGTCGGGGTGTCGCTTCCAGGGGATGTCGTGGCGGCCGTGGGGCTCCCACCAATCCAGCAGGGAGTCACGAAGGGGCTCCAGCGGGCCCGGATCCAGCATGCCGCGGCCTACACGAATCCCCCCGGCCGGGGCCGGGTGCTGGAGAGGGACACATTGCCCTGGAGCGCCCCCTGGGCAGCTGCGGGCGCAGCGGCAGGCCGCGGCGGCGGCTGGGGCACCGCCACCACGTTGAAGGCGATTGACCAGCGCTCCCCTTCGCCGCGGAAGGGATGCACCGAGTGGCCCGCGGAGTGTGGCGGAACAGGGGAGTGTCGGCCACGCAGCCCGGGTAGAGGGAGGTGAACACGATGCCGGTGCTGCCATGCAGCCGGCGGTGCAGCTCCTGGGTGGTGATCATGTTGCAGAGC
>NZ_JAGQBG010000119.1 GCF_024345515.1 Cyanobium sp. N5-Cardenillas | reverse complement strand
CGACACCACCCTGGCGGAAGCGGCCAAGTGCGTGCTGGTGTCGTTCGACTCCACCATGCGCAGCAACCTGTCGGTGGGAATGCCGATCGACCTGCTCCTCTACAAACGGGATCGCCTCGCGATCACCCAGCGGCGCCGATTCAGCGAGGGTGACGCCTACTTCCAGGAACTCAGCCGGGAATGGAGCGCCGGTGTGCGGCAGGTGTTCCGGGAGCTGCCGGAGTTGGTCTGGTAAGCGAGATCCCGTGGCGCGACTGGCTGATGCCGGACCGGGATCGGCCTCACCCTTTTCCACCGCTGGTGCTGATCCACGGCATGTGGGACACCCCCGGTGTGTTCGACCCGCTCAAGCGCCAGCTGGCAGGGCGCCGCGGCCCCCTGTTGATCCCCCACCTGCCCCACCGCTTCGGGCTGACGCCGATCGCGGTGCAGGCCGGCCTGCTCGCCACCCACATCGACGCGTCCTTCGGTCTGGAGCAACCCATCGACCTGCTGGGCTTTTCGATGGGCGGTGTGATCGCCCGCGCCTGGATCCAGTTGCTGGGCGGCCATCGGCGCACCCGGCGGCTGATCAGCGTGGGCAGCCCCCAGCAGGGCACCCTCACGGCCGGGCCCTGGCCCCGCTGGCCCCTGGCTGGCATCGCCGACCTGAAGACGGGCAGCCCGTTGCTGCAGCGTCTTAACGCGAACCTCACCACGCTTCAGGACGTGGATTGCTGCAGCTTCTACTGCGAGCCGGATCTGATGGTGATGCCGGCCTGGCGTGCCGTGCTGCCGATCGGTCCGGGGAAGAACCTGCCGGTGCGGTACCACCACCAGCTCATGAGCCACCCGGCTGCCCTGAAGGCTTTAGTCGACGAGCTGCTGCGTCCCTAGCTTGGAACCACAAGCAGCTGAGCCGACCGTGGATCTGTTGGCCATCTCCCTGCTGGTGCGCTGGCTGCTCGGCTGGGCCCTGTGCCTGCGCATGCCGCGCCTCCCCCCCTCCAGGGTTCAAGGTCAACCCACTGTTTCGGTGCTGATTCCGGCCCGCAACGAGGAACACACCCTCCCGAAGCTGCTTTCTGCCCTGCATCTCCAGAGCCTCACCCCCTTGGAGGTGATCGTGATCGACGATCACTCCAGTGATCGCACGGCCGCCATCGCTGCTGCAGACGGGGTCAGGGTGACCCAGCCACCGCCCCTGGCGGAGGGATGGTGCGGCAAGACGTGGGCCTTGCACCATGGCGTCCGCGCCAGCGCAGGGAAGCTGCTGCTTTTCCTCGACGCCGACACCGAGCCCCATCCCGAGTTCCTGAAGCGTCTCGTGGCGGCGCAGCAGGAACTGGGTGGCCTGGTTTCGGTCCAGCCCTTCCACCGTACCGAGAAGGCCTACGAGCAGCTCTCGGTGCTGTTCAACCTCGTGGGGCTGATGGCGGTGCCGATGGGGAAGGAGTGCGGGGTGGCCTTTGGTCCGGCCATGGCCACCAGCCGGGCCGATTACGACCACATCGGCGGCCATGCCGCGGTCGCCGGCAAGGTGGTGGAGGACTGGTTCCTGGGCCATCTGTACGAGCAGGCGGGACTGCCGGTGAGCGCCTTCATCGGCCAGGGCCTGCTCGACTACCGCATGTATCCCGGCGGTCTCCAGGACATGGTGGTGGGCTTTGCCAAGAACTTCGCCACCGCCGCCGGGGAGGTGCGCTGGTTCTGGATGCTGGCTGTGCTCCTCTGGATCTCCGGGCTGTTCTGGGCGGCCTGGTGCCTGCCCGCTTCCCTGCTGGGCTGGCCGATGCTGGGCGATGCGTCAGTGCTGACCAATCTGCTCCTCTACCTCGCCTTTGCCGTGCAGCTGCTGGTGGTCACCCGGCGGATCGGCGACTTCGGCTGGATCTGCCTGATCTTTCCGATTCCCGTGCTGTTCTTTCTGGGGGTGTTCGCTCTGGCGATCCTGAATCTGGAGCGGGGCACGATCGAATGGAAAGGCAGACGGTTTCCGACGCGCTAGCGGTCCTGGCCTGCGGCCTGGGCTGGTTGGGGTGGTCGCTGCTGGTCGGCTGGCTGGCCCACGGACTGCCCCAGTCGGCCCTGATACGCGACACCTGGCTCACCGGTCGGCGCCCCTGGCCGGAGAGCAAGGAGGGCTTTGAGCAACGGCTCGGCATTCACCGCTGGAAATCCCTGCTGCCGGACGCCGGCACCGCCTTTCCAGGCGGGGTGGCCAAGAACAGCCTGGTGGGCAGGGATCGCGCCACCCTGCAGCGCCTGCTGGAGGAGACCCGCCGGGCCGAGCTGGTCCATCTGGCGCTCTGGCCGTTCTGGATCGTGACCGCCCTGTGGCTGCCGCCGGCGGGGGTGCTGATCAACCTGATCTTCGCGACCCTGTTCAACCTGCCCTTCATCTGGCTGCAGCGCTACAACCACCTGCGGGTCCAGGGAACCCTGGCGCTCCTGGACAGCCGCGCCACGGTTCCCTGAGCCCTCAGTGGCCCACCACCCCAGCCTCCAGGGTGAGGTCCACGCCGATCCCTCGGTCCTCGGCGTGGCGAGCCACGATGAGCCGATGGGGTCCCCCCTCCAGCAGGAACGCGTCGCGGGATGCATCGAACCAGGCCAGGCGGCGGAGTGGGATCTCGATCGCCACCCGCTCGCTCTGGCCGGGCTGGAGGCTCAGCCGGCGGAAGCCCACCAGGCTGCGTCGCGGCCGTTCCACGGCCTGACCGGGGGGCTCGGCGTAGATCTGCACCACTTCCGCAGCGTCCATCGTCCCCGTGTTCGCCACCGTCACCGTGAGCTCCAGGGCGCCGGGAAGCTGCTGGGCCTCCGGGTCGCTGTGGCTGAAGCTGCTGTAGGACAAGCCGAATCCGAAGGGGAAGGCCGCTGGGTGACGATGGCGTCCCAGCCGCCGGTAGCCATGCCAGAGGTCGTAGGTGATCCGCCGGGCCCGGGGGTCGAACGGCGGCAGGTGGCTGGCATCGGTGGGCACCGCATAGGGCATCCGCCCCGACGGTGACACCCGTCCCAGCAGCACGTCGGCGAGGGCCTCCCCGCCCCGCTGGCCGGGATACCAGAGCAGCAGCAGCCCTGGCACCCGCTGGCGCCAGGCCTCGCAGAGGATCGCCCCGCCCCCCATCAGCACCACCACCGTGCGGGGGTTGGCGGCGGCGACGGCCAGGATCAGGGCCTCCTGGTCGGCCGGCAGCTGGAGCCGGGTGCGATCGCCCGAGGCGAAGGCCCCGCCGGCGCGGGCCGAACCCAGGCGTGTCACCTGGGCGACCGCCCCCGCCAGATGTGACCACAGCGGCAGCAGGCGGCGGCGGCCGACCAGGCGCACCAGCCCATCGGGTGGGGGGGCCTGGCCCAGGATCGGGGCGAGATCACCGGGGTGGATGTGCTCGCCCTCGTGGCGCCAGTCCAGTCCCACCACCACCAGGGCCGCGTCGCTGCGGGCCGCCAGGTCCGAGGCCTTGGCCAGGTCGTTGCCATCGCAGGGAAACAGCTGGAGGTCGGGCGCCGCGTCCTGCAGTCCGGCCAGGGGCGTCACCACCGACCCCGGCGCTGGCCGGGTGTCGGAGGAGCCCCGGTCCCCCAGGTTGGCGGTGTCGGCCAGGGGCCCGATCACCGCCAACGAACCGATCCCGCTGAGGGGCAGCAAGTTGCCCTCGTTCCTGAGCAGCACGATCGATTTGGTGGCCGCCTCCCGCGCCAGCGCCCGGTGCCCCCGGCAGCCACGCAGCGACTCCGGGTAGGTGCCTGCGGGCACCGTTGCCTGGGCCAGCAGCAGCCGCAGCACGGCGTCATCGATCCGGGCCATCGGCACCCTTCCAGCGGCCACCGCCGCCGGAAGCGTCGCCTGGAAGATCATCCGGAACGGCATCTCCAGGTCCTGACCGGCCGCCATGGCGGCCTCGCCATCACGGATTCCGAAGATGAAATCGCTGAGCACGAAGCCACGGAAGCCCCAGCGCTGCTTGAGGATCTCCTGCAGCAGATGGGGATGCTGGCCGCACCAGGCCCCGTTGACACTGTTGTAGGCGCTCATCACCGCCAGGGCCCCGGCCTCGATGCAGTCGCGGAACTGGGGCAGGTAAAGCTCCTGCAGCGCCCGCTCGCTGGCGTCCACATCGACGCGGAAGCGGGCGCTGTCGATCGAGTTGAGGGCGAAATGCTTGACGCAGGCGATGGCATGGCGCTGCACGCCACGGCTGCTGGCGGCCCCCATGGCGCCTACGTGCACGGGGTCCTCGCCGTAGGTTTCCTGGGCTCGGCCCCAGCCCGGGTGGCGCAGCAGGTTGACGCAGATGCCGCCGAACAGATTGGCGCCGAACGATCGCGCCTCCTTTCCCATGGCGTCGCCGATCCTTTCCTCCAGATCGACGTCCCAGCTGGCGCCGCGCCCGATCGGTGCCGGGAAGGTGGTGGCGCCGCCTTCGAGCACCACCCCCCGGGGGCCATCGACGAAGTGCAGCCCAGCGATCCCCAGGCGACGCAAGACCCCGGCGGGCCAGGGGCGGCGGTGGGAGGCGTCGTGCAGGGCGATGTCCGCGAGGCCTCCCCAGAACGGGGTGTCCCCGTCCAGCAGGCAAAGTTTTTCGTCCAGGCTGAGCCGCTGCAGCTGGGTCCGGGCCTGGTACTCCAGGCGACTCCAGTCGTGGCGGTTGGGCACGGATTCAGCCTAGGGCCGGGGCTTGACTCTCCAGTCCAGGGGAGCCCATACGGTGAAGACCAAGCTCCCGGCCCCGGTCCGCCCGCGATGAGCATCACCACCCTGGGCTCGCCCTGCTGCGCCGTCGAGCCGCTGGCCACCCCCTCGACGTCGATGGAGAGGGAGCTGGCCCATGAGCTCACCGTGCTGCGCCGCCGCCTGTCGGTGGCGGCCGTGCTCACGGGGTTGGTGGTGGTGGCCACCCTGCCCCACATGCTCGGCGTCCATCTCAAGTGGCTGCCGGGCTGGTTCACCAGCCCCTGGACCCAGCTGCTGCTGAGCACGCCGGTGCTGTTCTGGTGCGGGCGGGAGTTCTTCACCGGCGCCTGGTCGTCGCTGCGCCGCCACAGCGCCGACATGAACACCCTGGTGGCCGCCGGCACCGGCATCGCCTGGCTGGCCTCGCTGCTGGCCACCGCCTTCCCGGGGGTGCTCATCGCCGAGGGCCTTCCGGCCGATGTGTACTACGAAACGGCTGCGGTGATCCTCACGCTGGTGCTCCTGGGCCGGCTGCTGGAAGCCCGGGCCCGCGGCCAGACCTCCGAGGCGATCCGGCGGCTGCTGCAGCTCCAGCCCCCCACGGCCCGGGTGCTGCGGGAGGGGGTCGCCACGGACATCCCCGTGGCGAAGGTGGTGGTGGGCGACCTGGTGCAGGTGCGTCCCGGGGAGAAGCTGCCCCTCGATGGCGTGGTGGTGGAGGGCAGCACCTGGGTGGAGGAATCGATGCTCACCGGCGAGCCGACGCCGGTGGCCAAGGGCCCCGGGGACGGGGTGATCGGCGCCTCGATGAACCGCAGCGGCAGCTTCAGCTTCCGTGTCACCCGGGTGGGTGCCGACACCATGCTGGCCCGCATCGTCGAGCTGGTGCGCCAGGCCCAGAGCTCCCACACCCAGGTGCAGCGCCTGGCGGATCAGGTGGTGGGCTGGTTCGTGCCGGTGGTCATCGCCATCGCCATCGCCACCTTCGTGCTGTGGTTCCTGGTCAGCGGCAACGTGGTCCTGGCGACCCTGTTCCTGGTGAGCGTGCTGGTGATCGCCTGCCCCTGCGCCCTGGGCCTGGCCACCCCCACGGCGATCATGGTGGCCTCCGGCAAGGGGGCCGAGATCGGCCTGATCTTCCGCAGCGCCGAGGCGCTGGAAACGGCCGGCGGGCTGCGCACCATCGTGCTCGACAAGACCGGCACCCTGACCATGGGCCAGCCGGAGGTGACCGATTTCGAGCGGCTCCATGGCGGCCGGATGCCCGTCGGGACGCTCCTGGCCCTGGTGGCGGCGGTGGAGTCCCGTTCGGAACATCCCCTGGCCGAGGCGATTGTGGCCTACGCCACAAGTCGTCGCGGCGACGAAGAGCCACCGGATGTGGAGGCGTTCGAGGCCATGGCGGGTCTTGGCGTCCTGGCGACCGTGGGCGGGCTAGAGGTGCGGGTGGGCAGCCCCCGCTGGCTGGAAGCCTCGGGCCTGGACACCACCCCGCTCGATCCGGTGGTGGCGCGGCTGGAGCGGGCTGCCCGCAGTGTGGCCGCCGTGGCGGTGGACGGGCGGATCGAGGCCTGCTTCGGCATCGCCGATCCGATCAAGCCCGAAGCCCATGCCGCCGTGGCGGCCCTGCGTCGGCTGGGTCTGGAGGTGGTGCTGCTCAGCGGTGACGCCCGCCGCACCAGCGAAGTGGTGGCCGCCGATGTGGGCATCGTGCGGGTGATCGCCGAGGTGCGCCCGGGCGACAAGGCGGCGGTGGTGCAGCGCCTGCAGGAGCAGGGCCAGGGGCCCGTGGCGATGGTGGGCGACGGTCTCAACGACGCGCCGGCCCTGGCCCGGGCCGAGGTGGGCATGGCCATGGGCACGGGCACCGATGTGGCGATCGCCGCCAGTGACATCACCGTGCTCTCGGGCCATCTGGCTGGCGTCCCGGCGGCGATCGAACTCAGCCGCCGCACCATGGCCACCATCCGCCAGAACCTCTTCTTCGCCTTCGCCTACAACGTGGCGGGCATCCCGATCGCCGCCGGCCTGCTGTTCCCGCTCACGGGTTGGCTGCTGAACCCGATGCTGGCGGGGGCCGCCATGGCGTTCAGTTCGGTGTCGGTGGTGAGCAATGCCCTGCGGCTGCGCCGCTTCCGGCCCGCCCATCGCTCCGTGGGGGCCGCCGCATGACGCCACTCGTTCTCTCCGCGCCCCTCGTGCTCGCAGCGCCTCTGTGGCGCACGATTCCCCAGCCCCTGGTCCTGCGGGTGCTGGTGGCGGCGGTGGGGCTGGTCCTGATCGCCGCTGAACTCTGGTGGTTTCTGGGTCGCCATGGTGGTGACGTGGTGGCCAGCGAAGGGGAGCAGGGGGTGCAGGAGATCACCATCGCCGTGGATGGCAGCTACTCCCCGTCCCAGATCAGGGTGAAGGCGGGCCGGCCCGTGCGCCTCCGCTTTCACCGCACCGATCCGAGTGGCTGTGTGGCCCAGGTGATTTTCCCGGACTTCCAGCGCACCCTCGACCTCCCCCTGGGGGCCACCACCAGCATCGAACTGCTGCCCACCCGGCCGGGGCCTTACCCGTTCCACTGCGGCATGAACATGGTGCGCGGCAGCATCGAAGCCGAGTAAGAGGGCAGCCAGGCTGCCCGGGCCCGGGGAGAGCCACCTTGGCTGGTGATCCAATCGATGGCCATTTCTTCTGCTTTGATGCTGCAGATGATTTGGCTACTTAGGAACAAAAGACCTGCTCTGTTATGTTCGACTTCAATGATCAAGACATGATGAAGAACCTATTTAGCGCCTTTTCCAAGCACACTCTTTCCCGCCCTCTCGCCGGCGCGTTCAAGTCTTCAACAGTTCTTTTCGTCGCCCTGCCCGTTCTGGCGACATCCCCTGGGGCCTTGGCTCAGGGCAATCCCTGGGGGTCCCCCACCCAGCCGTCCCAGCCCCAGAATTCCCCCTGGGGTGGCGGTGGCAGATCCCTGACATTCCCTGTCCAGGGGGTGATCTGTGACGGCTCCGTGAGCGTCTGTTTCAACGCCAACGGTGCCGCCCTGGCGGAAACCGAACAGGAGTTCGGCCGTCGTGCGCGCCGCAATCTGGAAAACAATCTGGTCAACAATCCGATCGTCGATGTCACCTTCGCCAATGGCCGCTATTGCAACTTCAACCTGCGCGGCTGCTGGACGAACAGCCAGCGCACCTCCTACGACCCACGGCTGAATCCCTGGCTGTTCGGCTCCAATGCCGGGGGCGTCAACCAGGGCGGCCAGGGCACGGTGATCGGCGGCTCCGGATCCACCTGGGGACCGGGCAGCGGCCTCAACCCAGGACAGCAACCCAACAACAGCTTCCGCCCCCCGTTCACCCGCACCCGCCAGAGCGGCACCTGTGCCTGGACCAATGCGGGCATCTCGATCTACAATGGCACCTGCCGCTACGAGATCGTCCAGAACAACGCCAACGGCTCCAAGACCCTGGCCTTCACCTTTGACAGGTTGCCGGTCTCGAATCCGCTGCGCACGATCCGCTTCACGGCCCAGGGCAACAACCCATGGAGCATCCAGCTGCCGAACGGCTCAACGGCGGCCGTCGTGTCCAAGGTGAATGCTGACCAATACCGCACCGACATCCAGCTGGGTTGGAGCAACGTGTTCAACCTGGGCTTCCGAAGCTCCACCCAGGCCACCACGGCCCCGTTGAATCAGGCCCTGCAGCCGGTGGACGCCTATGGACAGGTGGTGCAGGGCGGCGACGCTGAAGGGTTGGGGCAGGCCCTGGGCGGGTTGCTGCAGCAGCTGTTCGGCGGCCAGTGATGGCCGTCAGCCCGCCATCGTGCCCACGCCATCGGAGGTGTTGCTGAAGAATCGACGCAGGTTCACGCCGGCTTCGTGGGCGGCCACGGTGACCTGGAGCTTCTGTTCCGCATCGAGCCCATCCCAGAAGGCATGGAACAGATCCAGGGAGGCCTTGGCACTGCCCAGCACACCCATCACCGCCATCGGTGCCGCCAGCCAGGGGAAGACCAGCAGCACAACGGAAAGCACGGCACCCACGGCCACGCCGGTTTTGGCGGATTCCAGGCTTGTGGCCAGCACCAGCCTCACCTGGGTGATCCGGTCGATCTGGCCCCGTTTGCGCAGGGCCTCGGTGCGCAGGGCGCTGAGCAGCGCCTGGTAGGTGGCGTAAAGCACCACCCCCCCAACGGTCGATTCTGAAAAGAACTCGCCACCACTGACGGCACCACCGTTGTGGTTCAGATCCACCGAGGCCAGACCCGCCAGGGGTGCCAACTCCCAGCCAGCACGGGGGATGCGGAAGGGGTCGTGCTCGCGGGTCATGGTCATCGGGATCCAGCGCGTCCAGCCTGCCGTGATCGGGGGGATGGGCGCAATGGCGAGTTATCCCGACAGCTGCGGCAGCTGGCCGGAGGTGGAGAACTGGTAGTTCCAGCTGCGGCTGGCATCGAACGTCTGGTTGGTGAACAGGTCGGTGTAGATGGCGTTCCAGTTGGAGATCCCCCCGTCGCCCATGCCGATGGCCAGCACGTTCACGTTGCTGGCGCCAACCGTGGAGGCCACGGTGTCGAGGGTGTTGTTGAGGGAGGTCTGGGCCTGGGCCCAGATGTCGACGCCGGCGGCCGTGGGCACCCGGATTGGGGTGCCGCTGCTGGTGTAGCGCAGTCCCGAGCTGAGGATCGGATCACCATCAAGCCAGGAACTGGTGGGCAGGGCGACGTTGGTGCCGCTCCAGCCCTGGCCGAAGTCGGGCCGGTTGTCCCACCAGGGGCGCCGTTCGGGGCGGCCGTCGGTGATCATCGCCACCGACACGATCGTGTCGAGGGCGAC